>JBEGVB010000052.1:0-109275 GCA_041178545.1 Planctomycetota bacterium | reverse complement strand
CGGGACAGCCGGGTCGAGGTCGTCAAGGAACTCCATTTTCCGCACTCGCTGGGTCTGCTCTACTCGGCCTTCACCTACTACGCGGGCTTCAAGGTCAACTCGGGCGAGTACAAGCTCATGGGCCTCGCGCCCTACGGCGAACCGCGCTTCGAGAAGCTGATCCGCGAGCAACTCATCGACCTGCGCGAGGACGGCAGCTACCGCCTCGACATGTCGTACTTCGACTACTGCGCCGGCCTGCGCATGACGAACGCGAAGTTCCACGCGCTGTTCGGCGGCGAGCCGCGCACGAGCGAGTCGGCGCTGGAACAGCGCCACATGGACCTGGCTGCCTCGATCCAGAAGGTCACCGAGGACGTGATGCTGCGCACCGCGCGCTTCGCCCACAAGGTGACCGGCAAGAAGAACCTCTGCCTCGCCGGCGGCGTCGCACTCAACTGCGTCGGCAACGGCGTGATCCTGCGCGAGGGCCCCTTCGAGCGCATCTGGATCCAGCCCGCGGCCGGTGACGCCGGCGGCGCGCTGGGTGCAGCACAGTTCCTGTGGCACAACCTGCTCGACAAGCCACGCAAGGTCGGCCCCACCGACTCCCAGCGCGGCAGCCTGCTGGGCCCGCGCTACGAGTCCAAGGACATCCGTTCATTCCTCGACGGCGAGAAGGTCGTGTACGAGGAACTCACGACCGAGGCTGCGCTGGCGGACCGAGTGGCCGAGCTCATCGAGCAGGAGAACGTGATCGGCTGGTTCCAGGGCCCGATGGAGTTCGGCCCGCGCGCGCTGGGCTCGCGCTCGATCATCGGCGACGCACGCTCGTCAAAGATGCAGAGCGTGATGAACCTGAAGATCAAGTTCCGCGAGTCGTTCCGCCCGTTCGCGCCCATCGTGCTGCGCGAGGAGGCATCGAAGTACTTCGACATCGCACCGCAGCACGAGAGCCCCTACATGCTCATCGTCGCGCCCGTGCGCCACGAGCGCCGCAAGCCCGTCGACGCCTCGAAGCAAGGCCTCGACAAGCTGCACCAAGTCCGCTCCGAGATCCCGGCAGTCACGCACGTGGACTTCTCCGCGCGCCTGCAGACCGTGGACGGCGAGCGCAACCCGCGCCTTGCCTCGCTCATGCGACGCTTCCAGCAGCGCACCGGCTGCCCGGTGCTCATCAACACCAGCTTCAACGTGCGCGGCGAGCCCATCGTGTGCACGCCGCAGGACGCGTTGCGTTGCTTCCTCGGCACCGAGATGGACGTGCTGGTACTGGAGAACTTCGTCATCCGCCGCGCAGCGCAGCCGAGCCTGCCGGTCGTGGACCGCGAGAAGTACCTCGCAGCCTTCGGTCTGGACTGAACCATGATCAAGCTCCAGCTCCATCCGACGGACCGCATGCTCGACCAGTTCAGCTGGGTCGCGCTCATCGCATTCCCGGCGATCGGCTGGTACCTGGCGTACCGCTACGGGCTACCGCTCGCGTGGGCATGGACGCTGGCGGGCATCGGCTTCGCCACCTTCTTCGTCCAGGTGGTGCTGCTGTCCTTCCTCGAGGGTGCAGCCGCCCGCCTGCTGCAGGCCTTGGTGCCGAAGCTGGTCTTCCAGGTCCTCAGCATCGTCACCATCCCGATCGGTTTCGTGGTCTCCCACGTGCTGATCGCGGCGATCTACTACCTCGTCTTCACCCCGATGGGCCTCTTCTTCAAGCTCGTCGGCCGCGACGCCATGCATCGGAAGCTCGACCCGAAGGCAGCGAGCTACTGGCACGTACGCGGGCCGCAGCGGCCCGCCGCCAGCTACTTCAAGCAGTACTGACCCAACCAGGACACACGACCATGAGCACCCATGACAAGGGCGGTTCCGACGACTTCCTCAAGGAGGCGTCCCACGGCAAGCAGCAGGGACTGGTGGGCGAGTTCGTGAGCTTCATGAAGGAGAACAAGGTGTGGTGGCTCACCCCCATCCTCCTCGTCCTCGGGCTCGTTGGCGCCCTGCTCCTCCTCGCGGGCACCGGCGTCGCACCGTTCATCTACACGCTGTTCTGACGCGTGGTCCCGGCCGTCGCCGCACGGCCCACCGCACCGGCGCTGCGGAAAGCCCCGTTGCCGTCAAGTCAGGGCCCTCCGGATCTCGATAGAGCCGATTCGGAGTACCTCCATGGCAGCGACGCGCGACCAGAATCTCGACGCCTACCTCTCGGACATCAACGAGGTGGCGTTGCTCACCCCGCAGCAGGAGATCGAGTTGGCGCGCCGCGTGCAGGCCGGCGACCTCTCGGCGCGAGAGCACATGATCCGCGCCAACCTGCGGCTGGTGGTGTCGATCGCCAAGAAGTACGTGAACCGCGGTCTCGCGTTCCTCGACCTGATCGAGGAGGGCAACATCGGCCTGATGCGTGCCGTCGAGAAGTTCGACCCTGACGCCGGCTGCCGCTTCTCGACCTACGCCACGTGGTGGATCAAGCAGGGCATCCGCCGCGCCCTCATCAACACGGTGAAGACCGTGCGCGTGCCCTCGTACATGGCTGAGATCGTCGCCAAGTTCAAGGCAACCACCATGGAGATGACCCTGCGGCTCGGACGCACGCCCACCAGCGGTGAGGTGGCGGAGGAGCTGGGCATCCCCGAGGCAAACTGGAACGTGGTGCGCGAGACCGTGCTGGCCAACTCGCAGCCGGTGCACTCCATGAGCGAGGACGCATCCTCCGTGGACTCGGAGAGCCTGAGCGACAGCCGCATGCAGTCGCCCGAGGAGCAGATCATCACGTCGATGGAGCTCAGCCGCCTGCGCGAGCTGATCGAGAAGCTGGATGAGCGCGAGGCCGCCATCCTGCGCATGCGCTACGGCATCGGCGTCGAGGAGCCCATGACGCTCAAGGAGATCGGCCTGAAGTTCGGCATCACGCGCGAACGCGTGCGCCAGATGGAGCTGCAGGCCATGGACCGGCTCTACAGCATCATGTCGCGCGAGTTCGGCGAGGAACGGCCCGCGAGTGCCACGAACCCGCCGCGCCGCAGCCGCCGCAGCGGCGACTGAACGCCTGCTGCCTGTTGCACGCCCCTGCGCGGGCCTAACCTGCGCGGATGGTCCAGCAGCACCCAGCACGCACGACGACGGGGCCTGGCTCCGCCCAGCCCGGCGAGGGCACGTCGCTCTACGTGCACGTGCCGTTCTGCGTGGTGAAGTGCGGCTACTGCGACTTCAACAGCTACGTGGTCGAGGACCGCAGCGTGGTCGACCGGTTCCTCGACGCGCTGGAGGCCGAGCTGGCCCATGCCCAGCTGCCGCGCGTGCCGGTGAGCGTGTTCGTGGGCGGCGGCACCCCCACCCACCTGGACGAGCCGCAGTTCGAGCGGTTGTTCGCGCTGCTGCGGGCGCGGGTCGACCTGGGCGCCTGCGCCGAGGTGACCATGGAGGCCAACCCCGAGAGCGTGACGCGTGAGAAGGCGGCGATCGCACACGCGGCTGGTGTCCGTCGTTTCAGCATGGGCGTGCAGAGCTTCCACGAGCGGCACCTGCGCTTCCTCGACCGGGCGCACGACGCGACGCGCGTGCACGCGGCCGTGGACGCGCTGCGCAGTGCAGGCGCCTCGAACCTGAGCCTCGACATGATCTTCAGCGTCCCCGGGCAGACGCTGGCGGAGTGGGAGTCGGACCTCGCACAGGCCCTGGCGCTGCAGCCCGACCACCTGTCCTGCTACAACCTCACCTACGAACCCGGGACGCGGCTGCACCGCGACCTGCAGCAGGGGAAGTTCGACCCCAACGACGAGGAACTCGACCGCGCCATGTTCCTCCGCACGCGCGAGGTCCTGTCGGCAGCAGGCTATCGCCCCTACGAGATCAGCAACTTCGCCGGCCGCGGGGGTCCCTGCCGTCACAACGACCACTACTGGTTGCAGGGCGACTACGTGGGCGTCGGCCCCGGCGCCGCGAGCCACCGGAACGGCGTGCGCACGACCAACCTCAAGCCCGTGGAGGCGTGGGCACGGTCGGTGCTGGGTGGCCGCACGGGAGCAGGCAGCGCAGAGACGCTCTCGCTGCGGCAACGCGCCGGCGAGGCCGTCTGGCTGGGCATCCGCCGTGCCGAGGGCGTGGACCTCGCACGCATCGGTGCTCGTCTCGGCATGGATGCACTGCGCATGTTCGGGCCCACGGTGGACGGTTTCGTGCGCGACGGCCTGCTGCGTCTCGACCGCACGCGCATCGTGCTCACCGACCAAGGCCTCTTGCTAGGCGACAGAGTGGGCAGCGCGTTCCTCGTGGCCGACTGACTGCACGAGGCAGTCAGATGCCCATCGCGAGGCGGTTGGCGAGCATCGCGGGCAGGCCGGCAGCGCGGATCTTCTTCTGCACCCCAGCAATGTCGTAGGCCACGCGTCGCACACAGGCGGTCTTGGACTCGAGGTCCAGCAGCCCATACGCGGCGCGGGGGTCCTCGTCGCGGGGCTGGCCCACACTGCCCACGTTCATCAGCACGCGCACGGCACGCGCGACGGAGACGGGCTCCTCGCACTGGTAGGTGGACTCGAGGCCGCGCGAGCCAGCGACCACCTGCTGGTGGACCGCCGGCACGTGCGAGTGGCCCACGAAACAGGCAAAGGTCTCCTGCAGCGCGAGCGACTCTGCCGCCTCGACGGGACTGATCACGTAGCCGAACTCCGCCGGCTCGTGGAGCGACCCGTGCACGACCGTGTACGGCTCCTTCTTCGCCACCAGTGGGAGCGAGCGCAGGTAGGAAATGTCCTCCGCACGCAGGTTTGCCTGCGTCCAGAGGATGGCCTCGCGCGCGAACTGGTTGAAGTAACCGATGTCGAGCAGTCCCACGGCAGCGGCATCGTGGTTGCCGAGACACACAAGGCAGCCGAGTTCGCGCACGAGGTCGATGCACTCGCTCGGCTGGGGTCCGTACCCCACGAGGTCCCCCACCTGCACCCACTCGTCGACTCCTTCGTCCCGAAGGGCACGCACCACGGCGGTGAGTGCTTCGAGGTTGGCGTGCACGTCACCGAGGATGCCGATGCGCATGGGAGACGGTTGGACTGGTGCGGGGATTCTGGAAGGCGAAGAGCAGGGCGAAGCTGCCCGCGGTGGCGAGCCACAGACCTCCCATCTTGCCGTGTGCGTACGCCGGAAGTTCTGCGGGATCCGGTGCGAATGCCAAGGCGGTGGCCAAGGTCACCCCGAGGAGGATGGTCGCCCGCAGCCAGGAAGGGACGGAAAGACCGGCCAGCAGCGGCAGCCAAGGGGCGATGGGCAAGACCAGCAGGCAGCCACCCACGGCGGTCGCAGCCACCCACGGACCCGTCGCAGCAGAGTCGATCGGGCGGCCGAGCAAAAGAGCTAACCCTATGCCGCAAAACGTGTTAAAGAAAAGATAGAGCGCAATCCCAGCGGTTACGGCAATACCGTAGCTGGCGGGGGGAGGCTGCTTCCGGACGAACGCCCCGGCGTTCCACCGCGCGAGGGCCCACACCGCTGGCGTACCCAGGGCAATCCCGGTGGCGGCCCCGAGCACCGCTGTCTCCACCATCCCCAAGGCCCCCACCTGCAGAAACGCAGGCTCCTGCAACCAAGCAAGCCACGGAACCAGGAGCTGCAGGACCAGTGCCCACGGACCAAGCAGGCGCCAACAGGCCGCGGCCTCGGTCCACGCCAACTGCAGGAAGAGCCTCACATCGCCTCTTTCACCAGATGGCAGCGCACGGTAAAGCAGCGCGTCGGTCAGGCAAGTTCAGGGAGCGGTTTCGCGTGCGCAGCATCGCATTGGCCAATCAGAAGGGCGGCGTTGGCAAGACCACCACAGCGGTGCATCTGGCCCACGGGCTTTCGTTGGCAGGCCGCAAGGTGGTGTTGCTGGACCTCGACCCGCAGGGCAATGCCACCGTCGCACTGCAGTCCATGAACTACGAGGGCGGCACTGCGGAAGGCCCCTTCGAGTTGATGCGTCAGGCGGCCGAACGTCTCTGGATCCTTCCCTCGCCGGGTGCAGAACGACCCGTCCCGCGCGCGACGCAGGTGGACGTGGCGGGGCTCCGCAACCTGGCCGCCGAGCTGGAACGCGCCGGGGTGGACTGGTTGGTGGTGGACTGCCCTCCGCGCATGGACCAGTGGGGGTGGGCCGGGATCCAGCTGTGCGAGCACGTGCTGGTGCCTGTGCAAGCCGAGTTCTTTGCCATCCACGGTCTGTCCCTGATGCTGCAGACGCTGGAGGAAGCGCGCAGCGAGTTCCCAGGTAGGGGTGCGCTGCTGGGGGTGCTGCCCACCCTGGTGGACATGCGAGAACCGGTCACCGCCGAAGTTCTGGCGGACTTGCGTAAAACCTTGGGGGACAAGATGCTACGCAGCATCGTCTTCCGCGATTCCCAGCTCGTCGAGGCGGCGAGCCACGGCACAACGGTGTTCCAATACAACCCCCGGAGCAAGAGTTCTCTCTGCTACGGGGAACTGGTGCGAGAGGTCAACGATGGTGGACAAGCGTCTCGGTCGAGGTCTTGAGTTCTTCCTGTCCGGTGCCAAGGGCACCCCTGCACCCTCCACGGGTGCGGCACCTGCGGAGGAAACTCTGATGGTGGAAGTGGGCCTGCTGAGCCCCAACCCCCAGCAGCCCCGCGAGGCCATCCAGCCGGAGGAGATCAAGGACCTCACAGAGTCCATCCGCGCCACGGGCATCCTGCAGCCCATCCTCGCCCGCCGGGTGGGGACCCGCTACGAGATCGTCGCCGGTGAGCGCCGCTGGCGCGCCGCGACCGCCGCCGGGTTGGAGCGGGTGCCGGTCCTCGTGCGCACGATCCGTGACGAGGACTCTGGCGTGTTTGCCTTGGTGGAGAACCTGCAGCGCGAGGACCTGCACGCCATCGAGAAGGCCACCGCCTTCCAGAAGCTGCTGGCATCGCTGAAGTGCAGTCAGGAAGAACTGGCCAACCGGGTAGGCCTGGACCGGTCGACCGTGGCCAACTTCCTCCGCCTGCTGGAGCTGCCCAAGGACGTCCAGGCCCATGTTTCACGTGGAACACTGAGCATGGGGCACGCGCGCGCGTTGCTGGGCCTGCCCACCGCCGAGCACCAGAGCAAGGTCGCAGAGGAAGCCATCCGCCGCAACCTCTCGGTGCGGGACGTGGAGGGGATGGTGAAGCAGCTGGCTCTGGGTGCCGCACCCAGCCCCGAAGAGGCGGCCACGGCTGTGGAGGCGGGAAAGAAGAAGTCCCGCCCCGTGTGGCTCAATGAGCTGGAGGAGACGCTGGTGGAGACCCTCGGGACCCCGGTCTCCATCCGCTACGGACGCAAGCGCAGCAAGATTGTGATCGAGTGCACCGGCCGCGAGGAGTTCGATCGCATCTACGCGAAGCTCAAGGCACTCTGAACCGCCACGTTCCACGTGGAACGCGCACACACCGGCAGCCATGGGCTGCCGGTTGTGTTTCTAGAGCAGCTCCCCATGGAGGTCTGTTCCACGTGGAACGCACCGAGTCCGGTAGGGGCCAGAACTTCCGGCTGGGAGGCCTTGTTCCACGTGGAACAGACCTCTGACCGAGGACTCAGGGGAGTCGCGCAGCCCAGAAACACCACGGGGCGCGACCCGGTCGCGCCCCGCATGTGGTGGTTGCTCTGCAGGATCAGAGCTTGGTGATGGACTCGATGACGATGTTGTCGGCCGGCTTGCCGCTGCCCATCTCTTCTTCCTGGCTGGTGGAGAAGGGGGCGTCGGTGATGCCACGGATCTTGTCCAAACCCTCCACCACGAACCCGAAGATGACACGGTTGCCGTCCATCTTGGCCAGGTCGTCAATGCACACCCAGAGGCGATCCGGGCTCGACTTGTCCCCCTCGGCGCGGGCCGCAATGGCACCAGGGAAGTGGCTCAGGTCGTTGGTCTCCCACTCGACTTGGTTGGCGCTCGGATTGGAGTCCAGCCACTGGGTACGGTCGTCGGTGGTCTTGGTCTTCTCGAACCCGAAGTGGAACTCGGGGTCGTAGAACTTGGCGCGGGTGCCGTCGCGGTGGATCTCGTCCACCTTGATGCCGTCGAAGAACTTGGCGTCCACCAGTTCGAGGAACTTGGCAACGTGCTTGGGCGCAGCCTCAGGCAGCAGCGCGATGGTGAACTCGCCCCAGCCACCGGACAGCTTGACCTTCACCTTGGGTGCATTCTCTGGGACTGGGGGCTGCCGGAACTGGGCGGGCAGCTGGAAGCTCTTGTGGCTGGCAATCTGGGCGCGCAGCATCGAGACCAAGGATCCCTGCTTGGCGGGCTCCAAGTCTGGCTTCTGGTTGGGCTTCTTCACCGCATCCGCGGCCTCGTCCTTCTTGACCTCGGGACGCACTTGCACAGGGTAGTCCGTGGTCACGCAGAGCACGTGCTTGGGGTACTCACCCTCCAGCCGGGCCAGAGCCGCCTCGGCCTTCTCCCACTGCTGCGTTTCCACCGCGCGGGCCGCGGCCACCCAAATCAGGTAGGGCTTGCGGGCCGCATCCGCCTGCTGGATCGCCTGCTCCAGCTTGGCGTCATCCAGCTTGGCGACTTCCTTGGAGAGGTCGCCCGGCAACTGCATGTAGGCCTGCTGCAGGCGCTGCTGCTCCAGGCTCGCCGGCAGCGACGAGTTGTTGTAACCATTTGCGAGGCCAGTAGTTGCGGCGAAAGCTGAGTACTCGCGGTCGCGCTCGACCCGCTGGTAGTACGCCCACCCGTAGTTGAGGCCGAGGGAGACGATCAGCGCGAGCACCAGCAGGCGGAAGAGCCCGCGGTACTGGTGCCAGAGCATCTCGACGGCACTGGGTGCCTGGGTACCTTCCATCTGGGGAGGGAGTGCAGCGGTCATGGTTCGTTCTCGGCGGCCTGCGCGCGGGCGAGCCGCTCTAAGTATCTGTCAGCAAGTCGTTTGAGGAGTCCTGCCGATCACTTGGTGTCGATGTCGGTACGGTAGTCCACTCGCATGGTGGTGATGCCGTCCTTGCGGACCAGCGTGTACTCGGCGATGTATCGGCCGCGGATGAACTTCAACTTGCGGGTCGCCTTGTCCACCTGCTCGTCGGAGGACAGGGTCCACGCGTGCTGCGGCATGCGCTGGAGCAGGTGGGAGCTGGCGTCCTCGACCCGGGTCTGGCCCGAGTACTCGAAGCGCGCCTGCCGGTAGCCGGCCTCCTCGATGGAGTAGCTCTCGTTGAAGCGCTCGATCATCGTCAGGCCGTCCGGCACCACGACGTCTTGGAACTGGATGGCGGCAACGCCGAGGCCGCCGCCTGACGGGGGTGCCTCTTCGGGTGCAGACGAGCAGGCGGCAAGTGCCGCGACGAGGCCGAAGGCAAGGCCGGCAAGTGCGTTGGACTTCATGGGTGCGCGCGCGGTGTCAAGACCGGAGGTGGAAAACGGCGCAGTGTAGCCCTGCCTCCCGGAACCCGCAACGAAAGTCCGTTTTGCGGCCTTCCTTGTGGGTTTTGCAGGCAGTTCTACACTCCGACAGCCTGCCGACGGAGGACGCGGAAAGCACACGGTGGCCGTGCGCTCCCGCAGGCTGGCAGCACCACGATGCAACCGAGCGAGCACGTCCGGGTGACCAAGGCGCTGGAGCGCGCGACGCTCGTGCTCAATCGTTCGTGGACACCCGTGCACGTGACCCCGGCCTGGCGCGCGGTCTGCATGGTGTACCGCGACGCGGCCCGGGTCGTGGCAACCGACACGCTGGCGGTGCTCGACTTCGACCAGTGGTGCGCGCTCGAGTCACCGCCCACCGACCTGTACCTGCGCTCCCCGACACGCAGGGTCCCGGTGCCCGAGGTGATCCTGCTGACGGGGTACGACCGGGTGCCCAACCACGAGGCACCGTTCACGCGCCGCAACCTGTTCCTGCGCGACGACTCGACGTGCCAGTACTGCGGCAAGCGCGGGAGCGGCGACCGGATGAGCATCGACCACGTCACCCCTCGCAGCCGCGGCGGCGGGACCAACTGGGAGAACTGCGTCCTTGCCTGTGTCGGGTGCAACGCGCGCAAGGGCAACCGC
Source organism: Planctomycetota bacterium (assembly GCA_041178545.1). GTDB lineage: Bacteria > Planctomycetota > UBA1135 > UBA1135 > UBA2386 > JBEATZ01. The sequence goes on along the minus strand of JBEGVB010000052.1, from coordinate 99,293 downwards.
AGCCTCAAGGAGGCCGGGCTGCGGCTCTTGCGCCCGCCGGCCCGCCCGCGGTGGTCGCCGTACCTGTCCCTCCGGCCAGGGCAACGCCTCGAGTCGTGGCACCGATTCACGCCAGAGGGCAGGAACAAGGGCCACGGCATGCGATGATGCCGTGCTCGACCTGCGTGCCCGTCCACGGCTACTTTCCGCGAACCACGCCATGAACCGACTGCTCTCGTTGCTGACCTCGTTCCTCCTGCTCGCTGCAGGACTCGCGGCCCAGTCGCCGGCCCAGCTCAAGAACGAGCTGCGGCAGAAGGAGACCGCCGCCAAGCAGGACGCAGAAAAGCTCTACGAGGCAGGCAAGTGGGCCGAGTCGAAGAGCCTCGCCGCAGACGCAAAGCGCATCTTCCAGGCAGTCCTCAAGCTGAAGCCGGAGCACGAAGGCGCCAACAACGCACTCGGCAACGTGCAGGTCGACGGCAAGTGGATGTCCACCAAGGATGCTGCGGCGGCGGCAAAGAAGGCGATGGAGGCCGAGGCGAAGGCCAAGGGCATGGTGGAAGTCGACGGCATCTACGTCGACAAGGAGCAGGTGGCGGACGCGAAGAAGGGCGTCTACTTCCACGAGGGAGAGCGCGTGTCGAAGGCCGAGAAGCTCGCGCTGCTCAACGGCAAGGTGCGCCACCCAACGACCGGACAGTTCATCCCGGCAAAGGACCTGCCGAAGGCGGAGCAGGGCCTGTTCCCCATCGGCAGTGACGGGCGCTGGGTCGACGAGAAGGAGGCGGACGCGTTCCACTCGCAGGTCGAGACGGCACGCACCTTCCGCACGGCATACACGACGCTGGCGAGCACGCTGCCGCTCGCCAAGCTGCAGGAGGCCAAGCTGGAGGCCGACAAGGCCTACGAGATCCTCAAGCCCCTCTTCGGCCTCGCGGAACCGCTGCCCGGCGACCGCCCGGTGGTGTTCATCGCCTCCACGACCGACGAGTACCAACAGCTCGGCTCCGCGATGGGGGACGCCACGTCGTCCTACGGCGCGTTCCTCGCCAGCGACGAGCGCCGGATGGTGATCCGGGACGTGGGCGAGGTGCGACCCGCCCTGTGCATCTGGGAGAAGGACTGGGGCGCGTACAACGTGCGCCACGCCGTCGGGATGGCCTATGCCAACCGGATGTTCGCCAATGCCGAGCTGCCGCTGTGGCTGCTCGAGGGCTTTGGGGCGCTCCCCAACCGCTTCGTCAACGACGGCATCGGAGCCCACTTCGCACGCGGCCACATCCAGCGCGGCGGGGTCAAGGACCTGAAGTCCTGGTTCAGCTCCTTTGACATCAACGGCGAGATGGAGGCCCAGGCCATCGCCTACAACATCTTCCAGGCGGGCCTGATGCTCTGGTTCGCCCGGTCGGGCAGCAACGCCAAGGTCACCGAGGCCATGCAGGACCTCACCAAGATGGTGGCCGAGGGCAAGACCAAGGGCCTCGACAAGGCCATCGAGAAGCTCCAGAACGCCCTGATCGGCGCAGAGGAAGAGATCAAGGAAGCACTCAAGAAGCTCGCAGCCAAGCAGTGATCCCGTTGCGGGCGGCCCCCTGGGTCGCGCCGCGACAACTCCCGGGCCACCCCGGCCACACTCACCCCCGGCCCCGCCACCTGCGGGAACGGGCCCCCAACCCGGCACTCCAAACCCAAGAACATGCGTTTCCTCTCGTACCTCCCGTTGCACGCCGCCGCCCTCGGCACCGTGCTCTCCCTCGCCGCGCCCGCCTTCGCCCAGGAAGGGGCCAAGGCCGAGGCCAAGACCACCACGGCGAGCCCGTCCACCCCGTCGCTGCTGCCCTACCTGCCCGAGGGCACGGTGATGGCGGTCTCGATGCCCGACCTCAAGACGTCGATGGCGGAGATGGCCCAGATGCCCATCGCCAAGATGTGGAACGAGCCCGACGTGCAGAAGTTCGTGGCGCCGCTCATGGCCATGGTGCAGGAGCAGGTCGACCAGATGATGACGCAGGGCAAGGAGATGCACGCCTCGGGCCAGCTGCCCGTGGACCCGTCGACGATGTCCAGCATGCGCATCGACGGCATGACCTTCGCCATCACCAAGATGGAGATGGAAGCGGGGGACTTCGGCCCGATCCCCAACATCGGGATGCTGCTGCACCTCGACTTTGGCGCCAGCGCCGAGCAGATGAAGGGCCTCGTGACGCTGGGGCTCAACCTGCTGGAACAGCAGTCCGGCGGCATGATGGAGAAGTCCGAGTCCAAGGTGGGCGACGTGGCCGTCTGGAGCTACGCCGCCAACGGCCCGGTCGAGACGCCCATGGGCCTCAACCTGGCGATGCTGCCCACCGGCATCCTGATCGGCACCCTCAAGGACGAGGTCGCTGCCACCCTCGAGGCCATGCAGAAGGGCACGCCCGTGCTGACGAACAGCGCGGGCTACACCGAGACCACCCGCACCCTGACCCCTGACGGCGCGGAGATGCTGATGTACGTCCGCACCGACAAGGCGATGGATTTCGCCATGGGCGCGATGGAGATGGCGCAGGGCATGGCGCCGGAGGTGGGCATGGTCGACATGGCAGGCATGGGCCGCGTCATGGACGCACTGGGCCTGCGCGGCATGAAGTCCATGGGCATGACGAGTGCCTACGTGAACGGCCGCGCCGAGGACCGCAGCTTCACGACGGTGCCCACAGCCGAGCGGAAGGGGCTCATGAACCTGAGCACCAAGCCGCTCGACACCTCGTTCCTCAAGTGGGTGCCCAAGGACGTCGTGAGTGTGCGCGCCATGACCATGGAGCCGATGGTCCTGCACGACACCCTCATGGGCGCGATGACCGCCTACGACGAGAAGATGGTCGAGGGCATGAAGGCGCAGATGGCCGAGATGGAGAAGACGATGGGCTTCTCCATGAAGGACGACCTGTTCGGCTCGCTGGGCGACCAGCTGGTCTACTGGTCGATGCCGCTCGCCGGCCTGATGGCGGCGCCCGAGATGACGCTGCTCGTCAAGGTGAAGGACCAGGCCCGCATGGTGAAGGTCCTCGAAGCCATGGTTGCGATGTCCGACGGCGTGGTCGAGCTGGAGAAGAGCGACAAGCGCGGCATCGAGCAGTGGTCGCTCCGCATCAATGCGGACCCGTCCGCCGGGATGGAGGGCATGAACCTCTCCGAGCTGGTCAACCCGACCTTTGCCTTCAAGAACGGCTGGATGGTGATGGCCCTGTCGCCAGGCGACGTGAAGCGCGCCATGAACCGCATGGACCGCGAGGACGACCCCAAGGGCGACATCCGTGGCAACAAGGAGTTTGCACCGTACGTGGGCAAGCTCCCTGCAAACGCCGTCTCCATGTCCTTCCTCGACTGGAAGGCGGAGTTCGAGTCGCTCTACCAGACCCTCTCGTTCGCCCTGTCGATGATCCCCGCCAGCGAGGACATGCCCATCGACACGACCCAGCTGCCCGAGGTCTCGGTGCTGACGCAGCACCTGTTCGGCTCGATGAGCTGGTCGACCGTCGACGAGAACGGCTTCACCAGCGTGGGCACCAGCCCGTTTGGCGCCGAGATGTACATGATGCTCGCCGCGGTGGTCGGTGCCGCGACCGTCGTGGGCAACATGAGCGGATTCTGAGCCCGCGCCCGGTGGAGTGCGCGGGTATCCTCGCAGGGCCATGCCGGTGAGGAACCCGATCTCCCTCGACGCCCTGCAGCGGTGGTGCCGCGGCGGGGCGTTGTCGTGGATGGTCACCGCGCTCGCCGCCCTGCCCGCTCCAGCCCAGACGGTCGAACCGGTGGCGAGCCTCGACCGCGGCGTCGTGGCCCTGCAGCAGGCGATCCTCGATGCCGGGGAGGACCGACTGGCACTGCTGGTGGCCTCCCATCCAGACGACCGCTACGTGCTGCCGGCAGCCTGGTTGCGCTTCCGCCACGGCGCGCGCGTGGCCGTGTTGCTCGCCACCCGCGGGGGGGGCGGGCAGAACAGCCGCGGCCCGGAGACCGGCGACGCGCTCGAACGGATCCGCACCCGCGAGACCGAGACAGGCTGCCGCGCCCTCGGCATCGAGGCGCACTACCTGGACCGCCCGGACGGCGGCTACTGCCGCACCGCCGCGGAGGCCTTTGGCGAGTGGGGCAGGGAGGACACCCTGCACGCCCTGGTGGTCGCGATCCGCAAGCTGAAGCCCGACCTGGTGCTGACGACGCACCATGCCGCGGAGGAACACGGCCACGACCTCGCCCTGGTGGAGCTGCTGCCCGAGGCGCTGCGACTGGCCGCAGATCCCGGGTTCGCGCCTGCGAGCGGGATCGTGCACCGCGTGCCGCGCGCCCTCATGGGCACTCCCGACGGCACCGAGTCGGCGCCCTATGCGATCCGCGGGGACGAGGTCGAACCGCTGCGCGGACTGACCTACCGGCGCCTGGCGTGGAACGTGCTCGACCAGCTGCACCCGAGCGGCGGACCGGCGGCGCCGATGGAGTCGGTGCTGCCACCGGTGAGCCACTTCGTGCCGGTGCCGGGCTGGGACGACGTTGCGGGCAAGGACCTGCTCGACGGCATCCCGGGCGACTGGCCGCCCGAGTTCCCACTCGTGGCGGGTGCGCCGGACCTGCTGGACCAGGCCCTCGCAGCCCGTGCTGCGCTGCAAGCGGAGGTCCCTCGCGACGAGGACGTGCGGCCGACGCGAAGGGAGCGCCGCATCGAGGCCCTCGACCGCGTCGCACTCGCGGCCGCACACGTGCTCGTGGAAGTCGACACCAAACCGGGCGCAGTGGCCGTGCCCGGCGAGGAGCTTGAGCTCACCTTGCGCGTGCACAACGGCAGCGCGAGGGAGCTGCGGCTCGTGGGCGTGGAGGCAGTCGAGGGTGGACTCGTGACGCGCGAAGCGGGTGAACCGCTCGAACAGCAGGTGGCCGCACCCGCTGCAACGCTCCGGATCGCGTTGCGGCACCGGGTTCCGGTCGCAGCCAGCAGCTCTGCCGACCTCATGGGACCGCGCTTCCGCGGCGACCGCTTCCACCTGCCCGTGCGGCTCCGCGTGGTGCTGGCCACGGGCAATGCCCAGCTGACCCAGCTGGTGGACGTCCCGGTGGAACTGCGCGCACCGGTGGAACTCACCGCGGTGCCGCCCATGCTGCTGCTGCCAACGAATCGGCCTTCGGTGCAGTTCACCGTGGACGTGCTGCGCAACAGCGCGTTCCCGGTGCAGGACGCGCTCCAGGTCCGTGCCCCCGCGGGATACGCAATCGAGGCCGACCAACGGCCACTGGACCTGCGCACCGTGCACGGCGACTCCCACCGCTTCTCGGTGCGCGCCCCGGTGCCCAACAAGGGCGGCGTCGACGTGCTGCGCATCAGCCTCGGGTCCAACCGCATCGCACTGCCGGTCCACAAGGTGGACGTGGCCATCGACCCAGACCTGCACATCGGCATCGTGCGCGGCTCGGATGACACGCTGCCTGCGGTGATCGGCATCGGCGGACTGGGCCTGCGCTGGTCCGAGCTCAGCGACACCGACCTCGCAGTGCGCGACCTCGCCGACTTCGACACCATCGTGGTGGACGTGCGGGCACTGCGTTCGCGGCCGCAGGCACGGCGCAGCTTCGGCAGGCTGCTGGAGTTCTGCCGCGCGCGCGGCAAGCGCCTGCTCGTCTTCTATCACAAGGACACCGAGTTCCACCCGCCGGGCGAGGCCTTCCGCGGCGCACCCGAGGAGCCGTTCTCGGTCGGCAAGGGACGCGTGACGCGTGCTGACGCGCCCGTGGTGGTGCTCGCACCCGAACACCGGCTGCTGACGCACCCCAACCGCATCCGTGCCGCGGACTGGGACGCGTGGGAGCAGGAGCGAGGGCTCTACTTCCCACGCCTATGGGCCGAGTCGTACACGCCGCTGCTGTCGATGCAGGACCCTGGCATGCCCGAGGAGCGCGGCGCGCTGCTGCACCGCGCGGAGCCCGAGGGCGGTGACTTCGTCTACTGCGCGCTCGCCCTCTACCGGCAGCTGAAGAAGCTGCACCCCGGGGCCGTGCGCCTGCTGGCGAACCTGCTGACCCCGCCCGACCGCAAGCCGTGAGTGCAGGCACGGGACAACGGCCCCCTTCCGTCGGGCACGTGGGTGGCCCAAGCCGGAGCCGTCCCGTGTCCGCCTGCCACCTCTTGCTCTCGGTCCTCCTCGCACTGTGGTGCGGGCTCCCGGTCGCTGCGCAGGCGATGCAGGGCCCCGGTGCCCCGTTTGCGGTGCTCGCCGGCGACGGCGACGTGGCAGCAGCCGTGCTCAGCCGGGTCGAGGAGCACACGCAGGGTGGACTCGTGCGCATGGCGGCACACTTCGAGGGCATGGTGCCCGCGCCGTTCCGGGTGGTGGTGCACTCCAGCGCGGCCAGCATGCCGCCTGGCTTGCAAGGTACGGTCCACGAGGGCGCACCGGGGATGGCGGAACTCGACACGCGCACGATCCGCCTCTTCCTGCGCGAGGCACGCGCCGTGCCGCGCTCGGACCTGGCACCGGTGGTGGACCACGAACTGGTCCACCTGATGCTGGACCAGTACGCAGGCCCTGCCGCGCGCAGGCTGCCGCGCTGGTTCCACGAGGGCATCGCACAGACCCTGGCACGCGACAGCTACCTCGGCGCGCGCGAGGAGGACCTCGTGTGGCGTGCGGGCGCAGGACGCATGCTGCGCTTCAGCGAGCTGGCCGGACGCTTCCCCGAGTCACCGGGTGAGCTGCAGGCCGCCTACGCGCAGAGCTACTCGTTCGTGAGCTGGCTGGAGCGCGAGTACGGGCTCACGCTGTTGCTGCAGGCGGTCCGGATGGTGGACGAGCAGACCACGCTCATGGGTGCACTCGTGCAGCTCACGCGAAAGACCTCGGTCGAGCTGGAGGACGGTTGGGCGCACTACCTCGCCAACGAGTCTGGGGCGCGGGCGCGGGCGCTGCTCACGAACTGCTTCTCCTTCGCCATGATCGCGGCACTGCCCTTGCTCGCGCTGGCCATGGTGCGGAGGCTTCGCGCCGACCGCCTCGCGCGTGAACGCATGGAAACCCCGCTGCCGCCAACCGGACCCGCGTCGCAACAGGAGCCTCCCGCATGAGGATCCGCGTGTCGCCGTCCGTCCTCGGCGCCCTCGTTGCCGGCGTGGTGCGGCTGCTCGGCCTCACCTGGCGCATCAAGCTGTGCGGCAACGTGACGATCGGCCCACACCTCTACGCGCTCCTGCACGGCAACCTGTTGTTGCCTGCCTTCCGGTTCCGGCGCTCGGGAGCCGTCATCATGATCAGCCGCCACCGCGACGGCGAGGTCATCGCACAGGCCGTGGAGCGCATCGGGTTCCGCACGGTGCGCGGCTCGTCGACGCGAGGTGCGCGCGAGGCCGTGACCGAACTGCTGCGCGACGGCGAAGGGCGGCCATGGGTCATCACCCCTGATGGTCCGAAGGGGCCTCGCGGCACCGTGAAACCCGGCCTCATCCGTCTTGCCGCCGCCTCGGGGCGCACCATCCACCCTGTGGCCGGTGCCGCCCGTCCCGCGAAGCAGTTCGCCAGCTGGGACCGCTTCGTGCTGCCGTTGCCGTTCGCGCGCATCGCACTGTGGTTCGCAGAGCCACTCGAGGTGCCCGCCGAGGTCGACGAGGCGCAGGCCACGGCACTCGCTGCCGAGGTCGAGCGCCGGCTCGCGGATGCCGAGAACAAGGCGCGCGCCGAGCTCGCGTGCTGGTAAAACGAGCGCCGTGGCACCCTCCAACGCATCCCTCCGCACGCGCCGGGCAGCATGTGTCCTCGCCTCGGTTGCACTGCTGTCCCTCGGCACCAGCTGCATGTCCAACCGTCACGTGGTGGGCGTCGGTCCCACGGGCGTCGGCAAGGCCAGCGCAAGGCAGTACTACATCCTGTTCGGGCTGGTCCCGTTCAACGAGGTCGACACCCTGCGGATGGCCGACGGCCTCAACGGCTACGCGGTCGAGTCGTCGTTCAGCCTGACCGACTTCATGCTGATGCCGATCCTGCTGCCGCTGACCTCCACGTCGCGCACCGTCACCGTCCAGAAGTGACCAGCACGCGCGTCTTCCAGGTGCGGGGCGAGGCCGCAGCCCGGCTCGGGACACGGCTGCGTGAGCAACTGCCGCCCGACGCTGAGTGGCGCACGGTGGACCACGCAGCGTTCGCGGTGAAGGCTCTGGGCGTCAACCTGGTGTGCTACCGCAGCGGCAAGGTGGTGCTGCAGGGCAAGGACATCGACGGGTTCGTCGCACGCTTCCTCGGCGAGCTGGATGCGGTCGAGCCCGCGACCCAGGCAGCTGCGCCACTGCCGATCCCCTTCGACGTGCCGACCATCGGTTCGGACGAGGCCGGCAAGGGCGACTACTTCGGCCCACTGGTGGTGGCTGCCGTGCACGCAACACCAGCAGACGAGGCCGGGCTGCGGGCCATGGGCGTCGCGGACTCCAAGACGCTGGGGGACTCCCGGATGCCGCCGATGGCAGAGCACATCGAACGGACGCTCGACGCCGAGGTGCGCGTGCTGATGCCCGAGGAATACAACGCCCGTTGGCAGGAGCTGGGCAACGTCAACGAGGTGCTCGCCTCGATGCACGCGGACGCAATTGCCGCGCTGGTGCGGCGGCACCCGGAGGCCACCGTCCTCGTCGACCAGTTCAGCGCCAAGGACCTCATCGGTCCCAGGCTGCAGCGCGCTGGCGCGGTGCCGCGACGGTTCGTGCAGGCGGTGCGGGCGGAGGCCCACCCGGTCGTTGCAGCTGCCTCCATCGTGGCGCGGGTGCACTTCCTCGAGGGCATGAAGCGCTGCGAGGAGACCTGCGCATGCGACCTGCACAAGGGTGCTGGTGACCCGGTGGACAAGGCGGCTCGCCGGGTGGTGACCGTCGGCGGCGCAGCACTGCTCGCCCGTGTCGCCAAGATGCACTTCAAGAACAGCGAGCGCGTGGGACTGGGGCCCCGATGAGCATCCGTCTCTCCTTCCTGGGCGCAGCGCGTCACGTCACCGGCTCGAAGCACCTGCTCACGGTCGGTGGCCAGCGCATCCTGCTCGACTGCGGCCTCGTGCAAGGTCCGCGGCGCATCGCCAACGAGGCCAACCGCAACCTGCCCTTAGGACCGGGTGATGTCGACGTGGTCGTGCTCTCGCACGCACACATCGACCACTGTGGCGCCCTCCCGCGCCTCGTGAAACAGGGCTACGACGGCGCAATCTGGTGCACCGACGGCACCGCCGACCTGTTGCGCGTGATGCTGCTCGACGCAGCCAAGATCCAGGTGTCGGACGCAAGGTACCTGCGCAAGCACGGGCACGACGTCGAACCGCTCTACGACGAGGAGGACGTGCAGAAGACGCTGAAGCTCGTGCGCGGCGTCCCGTACCACCACCCGTTCGAGCCCGTGCCCGGGGCAAGGGTCGAGTTCCTCGACGCCGGCCACATCCTCGGCGCCGCCATCGTGGTGGTCGACGCGGAGAGCAAGGGCGTGCGCAGGCGCATCGTGTTCACCGGGGACCACGGCAGGAAGCAGTTGCCGATCCTCAAGGACCCCGAGCGCATCCCGCCGTGCGACGTGCTCATCACCGAGTCCACCTACGGCGACCGGCAACACGAGCAGCTGGGCGACATGAAACAGCACCTCGCCACGATCTTGCGCGAGGAGATGCAGGACGGCGGCAGGCTGCTGATCCCGGCGTTTGCCGTGGGCAGGACACAGCACGTGGTGCTCTTCCTGGGCGAGCTGATGCAGAAGGGCGAGATCCCGCGCATCCCCGTGTTCGTCGACTCGCCCATGAGCCAGGAGGCCACCAAGGTGATGGCGCGCCACCCGGACCTCTTCGACGCGGAGACCGCCAAGCTGCTGCGCGAGGGACACCACCCCTTCTACTTCGACGGCGTGCGTTACGTGGCCGACGTCCAGGAGTCGATGTCGCTCAACGCGATGCGCAGCGGCGTGGTCATTGCCGCCTCGGGCATGTGCGAGTCGGGTCGCATCCTGCACCACCTCAAGCAGAGTGTCGGGCGCAAGGAGGACTGCGTCCTCATCGTCGGCTTCCAGGCCGAGGGCACCCTCGGGCGCAAGCTGCTCGACGGCTGGGACCGGGTGAAGATCCTCGGCGACGAGTTCGACGTGCGCTGCAAGGTGCGCTTCATGCCGGGATTCAGCGCCCATGCCGACGGCGACGAGTTGTTTGCCGCGAGCCGGCACCTCGCCTCCACGTGCCGCAACGTGTTCGTCGTGCACGGCGAGGAGCCTGCGGCCAACACCTACGCCCAGCGGCTTCGCGACGCCGGCTTCCAGGGTGTGGAGGTGCCTGCGAAGGGCGACGAGTTCGCGGTGGGCTGATGGAACTCGCGTTCCACAAGATGGACGGCGCCGGCAACGACTACGTGTTCGTGGACGCGGTCTCGCAGCCGTTCCCCGTCGACCGTGCGCCACGGCTGGCTCGCGAGTGGTCCGACCGCCACCGCGGCATCGGCGCCGACGGGTTGCTGCTCCTGCTGCCGAACACACCAGGATGCGACGTCACCATGCGCATGTGGAACGCAGACGGGTCGGAGGGCGCGATGTGTGGCAACGGGCTGCGGTGCCTTGCAGCCCTGGCACACCACCTCGGGCTCGCAACCGACCCGGCGGCAGTGCGCGTGGCCACGGCAGCAGGCTTGCGCACCGTGGCGCTCGGTCCCGCGGGGCCGGACGGCTTTGCCACCAGCGCGCGCGCCGACCTCGGTGCGGTGCAGGTTTCGCCCGCGCGCCGGCTGTCGGTGGCCGGGCAGGACCTGGAGGTGGTGGAGGGTTGTGCTGGCAACCCGCACGCGGTGGTGTTCGTCGAGGGTGAGCTCGAGGCACACCCAGTGGGGGTGCTCGGCCCTGCATTCCAGCGTCACCCGGCCTTCCCGGATGGCGTCAACGTGGAGTTCGTCCACGCCTCCCCTGCAGGACTCGCGTGCAGGGTGTTCGAGCGGGGCAGCGGCGAGACCCTCGCCTGCGGCACCGGTGCCGCAGTGGCCGCGCTCGCATCCGTTGCACAAGGCCGTGCAGCCTCGTTCCCGGTCGCGGTGCACATGCGCGGCGGCACCCTGGTCGTCCACCGCGGGGTCGACGGCATTGTGCTGGAGGGACCCGTGCGCCACGTCTACCGTGGCATCGTCACCAAGGAGCCCTGAACATGGACACGTCCTGGATCGTCCTGCTGGTCCTGCTCGGCACGGCCGCGCTGCTCTTCCTCTTCGCCATCGGCATCTACAACGGCCTCGTGCGCGGACGCAACGAGACCAAGAACGCGTGGAGCCAGATCGACGTGCAGCTCAAGCGCCGCCACGACCTGGTGCCCAACCTCGTGGAGACGGCGAAGGGTTACATGAAGCACGAGAGCTCCACGCTGGAGGCCGTGGTCCGGGCGCGGCAGGTTGCCGTGGACGCCAGCACCGTGGGCGAGCACGCGAAGGCCGAGAACGCCCTCAGCGGCACCCTGCGCTCGCTGTTCGCGGTGGCCGAGAACTACCCGCAGCTGCGCGCCAACGAGAACATGCTCAAGCTGCAGGAGGAACTGGCCTCCACCGAGAACCGCATCGGCTTCGCGCGGCAGGCCTACAACGACACGGTCATGCGCTACAACACCTCGATCGAGGTGTTCCCCGCGGTGGTGTTCGCGGGCATGTTCGGGTTCCGCGCCGCCGAGCACTTCGAGCTCGAGGACGTTGCCGAGCGCAAGAACGTCAAGGTCCAGTTCTGACCCCTTCGTCCACCGGCATGGACAACCTGCGCGGCAAGGTCGTGTTGCTGGGGGGCGCCACCGGCGAGGTGGGTGCGGAGGTTGCGCGGCAGCTCCACGAGGCCGGGGCACGGCTCGCGCTGGCCGTGCGCCGACCGTGGCAGGTCGAGCCGCTGCGCGCACGCTTCCCGGGGACCGGGGTGCTGGTCGGCTGCGTGGGTGCCGCGGACGGTGAGGCGGCAGCAGGGTTCGTGAAGGGTGCCACGGACGCACTGGGCCCGGTCGACGCCATGGTCGCGACCCAGGGGGCCTATGCCTTCGGGCCTGTCGGTGCGGACCCCGCAGGCGAGCTGGCCGCACTGGTCGAGTCCAACCTGCTTGCACCCGCGACCCTCGCACGCGCCGTCGTGGGCCGCTTCCGTCGCCGTCGGGCAGGGCGCATCGTGTTCACCGGCGCCGATGCCGTGGGCATCGGCAGCGGCATGGCGAACTACCTCGCCAGCAAGGCGGCGCTGCACGAGTACGCGCGCACCCTTGCCCTCGACCTGCACGGCAGCGGCGTCGACGTGGCCGTGGCCATGCCCGGGATCCTCGACACCGGGAAGAACCGTGCCGCGATGCCCGGTGCGGACCCTTCGACCTGGCTGCCGGTGCCATCGCTCGCACGCTTCCTCGTCGCGCTTGCCTTCGCACCGCTGCCCGCAGGCGGGCCCCTGTATGTGGTGCCGCGCGCGGGCTAGAAAGGCGCCATGCGCCACCTGACTGCAGGCCTCCTGTTGGGGTTGGCTTCCCTCGCAGCCGCCCAGCAGGGCGACACGGGGACGAAGCCGCAGGCGGACCCGCCTGCGCGCGTGCGCGAGGCCGTCGAACGGTGGGTTGCGAGCGACCAGGTCGACCAGGCGCTCCTGCAGCGCACCCTCGTGGCCGTCCTCGAGGACCCTGCCGTGGGGCTGCCGGTCCTCGGCAGCGAGCTGGCCGCCGCGAAGCCTGCCGACACGCCGCGCGCCAAGGGCCTGGCGGAGCTGGCGACCAAGGTGAGCCTCGCGTTCGTGGAGCGGGAGGACCGCAGCGAGATGAGCTATGCAGGGCAGTACCTGCCGCTGCAACCATTGCAGCCGTTCGTGGGCGAGTTGTTCCTGCGGCTGCTGCTGGAGACGCCGGACTGGTTTGCCGACAACCACCGGGTGCGGCTGGTGATGCCGCTGCGCGACCTGCTGCCGCTGCCGCCCCGTGCCGACGCCATGGAGGGCATCGTCGCACTGGTCGAGGACACCGAGATCGAGCCGCAGGACCTGCGGCTGGCGCTCGCGTGCGCGATGCACCAGTGGGGGCACCCGCGCTACGTGCAGCCGTTCCTCGAGGAGCGTCGGCAGGCGAGCACGGAAGGGGACGCCGAGGACCGCATCGACGCACTCCGCGACCTGTCCACGATCCTCGTGCGGCTGCGCGACCCCGCCGCCGCGTTGCGCGAGCACCTTGCCATGCAGGCCATGGCGGACGCAGGCGGGCACCGGTTGTGGCCCGCGGACTGGTACCAGGCTGCGTGCCTGCACGCGTTGACAGGCGACGTGGGGAGGGGTTTCGCTGCACTCGAGCGCCTCGCAGCACTGCAGCTCGACCGGTCCACGGACCCGTCCCTCCGGGTGGCACGTCGCGTCCTCGAGAAGGATCCCGAACTGGACCTGTTGCGCCGCGACCCGCGCTGGGTGCCATGGCTCGAACGCATGTTCCCGGCCCCTGCCGAGCCGCCCGCCAAGAGCCAGGGGGACGGCAAGGGATGATCGTCCCCGTCCCCTTCGTCATCGGTCTGCTGGCCCTCGCCCTCGCACCAGAGCTGTACGAGGTGCTCCCGGGGGCAGGGACCCTCGACGTGGCACTCGCACACGGCTGGCTGCTGTTCCTGCCGTTGCTGCTCGGGCTCGCGAGCAGTACGGCACTGGGCGTCCTCCTGGCCCGCGGGCGCAGGCCCGCGCTCGCTGCGCGCCTTGCGCTCCTCGCCTTGCCGGCCTCGGTGCCTGCCAGCTACTTCGCATTCCTCACCGCCGGTTGCTGGCTCGACTTCTCGACGCGCGCAGGGAGCGGGAGCCACCTCGCGTTGCTCGTCCTGCAGGTGTTGCCGCTGCTCGTCCTTGAGCTGCTGCGGCTGCTGTGCGACCAGCGGCTGCGGCGGCAGCTGGAACTGGCCGGCATGGCGGTCCCGCAGGCACCGGACGCGCGGGAGGGCATGGCCATGCTGGCCTTCCTGACGGTACCGCTGCTGCTCTACGGCACCTGCCTCGACCTGGTGGGGCTCGACCGCAGGACGGAGGTGTTCTTCCACACGACGTCGCTGGGGCTCACCCTCGGCATCGTCGCGTTCCTGCTGCTGCTGGGACTCGTGCTGCCGCTGCTCTTCCGCGTGCTGATGGGCACCACGCGCAGGCTCCCGCCGCACCTTGCCGACGACCTTCACGGCTTCGTCGACCGGCTCGGGTTCCCTGCCCGCGGGCTGCTGGCCCTCGACACCGGGTACCGGATGGTCAATGCAGCCATGGTGGGACCACTGCCGTGGCCCCGCTACCTCGTGCTCACCGACGGCCTCATGTCGGTCCTGGACGCGGGCTCGCTGCGCGGCGTGGTGGCCCACGAGGTCGGCCACGCCAAGGCCGGCCACCCGGGCCTGCTGCTGGTGCTGTTCGTCGTGATCCCGCTCTTGCTGCTGCACCCACTGCAGCAACTCGACCTCGATTCCGCGGACCCGCTGCTGCTCGGCCTCGGCGGTGTCGCCCTCGCCGGCATCGGCTGGTTCACGGTGCGGCACGTCGGCCACCGGTTCGAGTTCGAGGCAGACGTGCTGTCCGCAGAGGCCTTGGGCGGCGCGGCACCCTGCGCACTCGCACTGCGGCGCGTGGGGGAGCTGATGGACCACGACGCGGGGAAGTCGACGCTGCGGCACCCCAGTGAGAACGCGCGGCTGCGCGTGCTCTGGCGGTGGGAGAGCGAACCGGGTTTCCGCGAACGGTTCCACGGGCGCGGGCGCCTGCTGCGTCGCGCCATCGCGACCACGCTGGTCGTCGTGCTCGGGGTGACCACATGGTCGTGGTGGATGAGCTGGCCCACGGAACGGGCCATCTACCTGTTCCACACCGGCGACTTCGTGTCGGCACGGGCCCAGATCGAAGCAGCCGAGACCTCGGTGCGTCCCGGCATGCGCGACGCGTGGACGCGGTTCCGTGCCGAGGCGGACGCAGCCTTTGCGCTGCTGCCAGCGGGCGGCGAGTGGGAACGGATCCGCAAGCCCCTTGCCGAGGCAGCCTGGGAGCGTGGCGTGGAGACCTTGCTGCGCGATGGACCGGCGGCAGCGCGGCCTTGGCTCGCGATCGCCACCGAGGACCCGGATGCAGGCCCGCTGCAGGAGACCTTGTGGCGGTGGAGCGAGGCAGCAGCGGAAGGCGACAGCGACCGCTTCGAGCGCTTGCGGGCCCACCTGGCGACCATGGAACTGCCACCGTCCCTGCAGAGTGTGGTCCACTGAGGCACCCCATGCGCATCGGCATCGTCTGTTACCCAACCGTCGGCGGCAGTGGCGTGGTGGCCACCGAGATGGCCCTCGCGCTCGCGCAACGCGGGCACGAGGTGCACCTGATCAGCTACGACCGGCCGGGCCGGCTCGGGCACGACGACCGCGGCATCACGTTCCACCGCGTGCACGTGAGCGCATACCCGCTGTTCCGCTACCCGCCCTACGACCTCGCACTCGCCACGCGCATGCTGGAGGTGCAGGAGGAGCACGGCATCGACCTGTTCCACGTGCACTACGCGATCCCGCACGCCGTGAGCGCATTCCTCGCGCGCAGCATGGGCTGTCCGCAGATGCGCTTCGTCACGACCCTGCACGGCACCGACATCACGGTGGTGGGTTCGGACCCTGCGTACATGCGGCCGACGCGGTTCGCGATCGAGCAGTCCAATGCCGTCACCGCGGTGAGTGCGCACCTCGCCGAGGAGACGGCACGGGTGTTCGGATCGACCACCCCGATCGAGGTGGTCCCCAACTTCGTCGACACCGACCACTACCGTCCGCGTGGCACCGCGTGGCACCAGCGCCGGGACAGCGAACGCATCCTCGTCCACGCCTCCAACTTCCGCCCCGTGAAGCGGGTGGCCGACGTGGTGCGCGCCTTCGCGCTCGTGCGACGCACCGTGCCCTCACGCCTGCTCCTTGCGGGCGACGGACCGGACCGCGAGCACGCGCTGGCAGTTGCATCCGACCTCGGCTGCACCGAGCACATCGAGGTGCTCGGGGTGCGGGACGGAACCAGCGAGGTGCTGGAGAACGCAGACCTGTTCCTGTCCGCCAGCGAGACCGAGAGCTTTGGCCTCAGCATGCTGGAGGCCATGGCCTGTGGTGTCCCGTGCGTGAGCACCGACGTGGGCGGCGTGCGCGAGGTGCTGGGTGACACCGGTGCTCTCGTGCCGGCGGGACAGCCAGAACGGTTGGCTGGCGCCGCGCTGAAACTGCTGCGCGACCCCGAGTTGCATGCGCGCCACGCCGCCGCGAGCCGTCAGCGTGCGGTCGAGCACTTCGCACGCGAGCCGGTGATCTCACGCTACGTCGCGCTCTACGACCGGGTGCTGGCTCGCTGAGGGCACGGGGCAGGCACATGCGCACCCACCACCTCGACCACAACGCCACCACACCCGTCGACGAACGCGTGCTGGAGTGCTTCGTGGCCGTCGAACGCGACTGCCCGGCGAACCCGGGGTCACTGCACGCTCCGGGCAGGCGGGCCCGCGCCGTCGTGGAGGATGCGCGGGCGCGCATTGCCGCTGCACTGCGCTGCGCGGTCGACGACGTGTTCTTCACCTCGGGCGGCACCGAGTCCAACAACCTCGCGGTGCGCGGGCTCGGCGACCCTTCGCTGCCGGTCCTGTGTGCCGAACTCGAGCACCCGAGCGTGCTGGTCCCTGCCCAGCAGCGCGGCACGCTGCTGTGGGGTGTCGGGCCCGACGGCAGGGCCATCGTCGCTGCACCAGCGGGACCGGTGGGACTGGTGGCGGTCGTGCACGGGCAGAACGAGGTGGGGACCCTCCAGGACGTGGCGTCGGCCGCGGAGCTCGCCGCCGGTCTCGGGGTGCCACTGCACGTCGATGCGGCCCAAACCCTCGGGCGCGTCGACCTCGCCCCGGTGGTGGCCGTTGCGCACAGCGTCTCGCTGTCGCCCCACAAGTGCGGCGGGCTGCGCGGCATCGGGGTGCTGCTCGCCCGCGGCGGCGGTGCAGGGCTCCGGCCCCTGCTGCTCGGCGGCGGCCAGGAGCACGGGCTCCGGCCCGGCACCCAGAGTGCAGCCCTCTGTGCCAGCGCAGCCCGCTGCACCGAGCTCGCCGTGGCAGAACAGGCGGTACGGGCGCGGGCCATGGCGGCCGCGCGCGATGCCTTCCTCGCCGCTCTGGCGGGCACGGGCGTCGCCCACCGCGTGCTCACGCCAGCTGCGAGCCTGCCCAACACCCTCATGGTGCACTTCCCGGGCGTGGACGGGCGCACGCTGCTGCCGGCCCTGGACCTTGCAGGCATCCATGCATCCCAGGGGTCCGCGTGCAGCTCGGGCAGCCCGACCCCTCCCCGGGTGCTCACGGCCATGGGAATGGAGGCAGAAGCGGCGCGTGCGTGCGTGCGGTTCAGCTTTGCCGCACGCCACGAAATCGTGGGGGCCGAGGACGCCGGGACCACCACCGGAAGGGCCGTCCTGAAGCTGCAGCGGAAGTCTTAGGAAAAGTCTGCCAGTTGCGCGCAAGGGGCCGTTCGCACCGCGCCGTGCAGCGTTTTCCCCGCCACGGAAAAGTTGGGGGATACTCGCTTGCACGTTCTCCACACCAAGGTAAAGAGGACGGGGTCAGGAGTGCATGTCGGTGCGCCTACACCGGCATGCGAGATCGTCTCACCACTCGTCCCTCCCCCGCCAGATCGAGGCCCAACCGCCTCCTTCTGGTCGTACCACACACCTCCCTCTCCCCATGGTTGAGTCCAGCGTTCCCGAGCAAGCGACTCGGAACGGAAGTGCAACCTTTCCCACGATCCTGCGCGAACTTGTCCACCGGGTCCGCCGGGAACAGTTCGAGACGTGGTTCCGGTCGCTCTCCTTGGTGCGGGTCTCGGCCCAAGAAGCCGAGTTCTCCGTCACGTCCAACTTCGTCCGCGACTGGGTCCAGAAGAACTACACGGCCCAGCTGCAGGATGCCGTCGCCGCCGCCCTCGGCGAGCGCCGCAAGGTGGTCCTGACCCTGCGCGAGGAAGACAACGCGGACGCCAGGATCCTTGTCGCCCTGCCGCCGCTGGAGTCGACCACCAAGGAGTCGAGCTCGCCCCGTGAGCCCGGCCCACGCGAGCCGGTTGCCGCGGCCATGGCCAGCGCCGCCCGCGGCGGGAGTCACGACAACGGTGCCCTCGAGCAGTCGTTGCGCCGTCGGCTGCAGCCGTCCCACCTCAACCCGAACTACACGTTCGACAAGTTCGTCGTGGGGTCCTGCAACCGCCTCGCCCACGCTGCCGCGATCGCCATCTCCGAGAACCCGGGCTTTGCCTACAACCCGCTGTTCCTCCACGGCAACGTGGGGCTCGGCAAGACGCACCTGATGCAGGCCATCTGCCACACGGTGATGCGCCGCGACCCGAATGCCCGCGTGCTCTACATGAGCTGCGAGGACTTCACCAACACGTTCATCCAGGCGATCCAGTCCGGCAACCTGGACCAGTTCCGTGAGTTCCACCGCAGCGTCGACGTGCTGGTGATCGACGACGTCCAGTTCCTCGCCAACAAGGAGAAGACGCAGGACGAGTTCTTCCACACGTTCAACGCGCTCTACGACGCGCAGAAGCAGATCGTGATCAGCTCCGACCGGCCGCCGGTCGAGATCCCCACGGTCGAGGAACGCCTGGTGTCGCGCTTCAAGTGGGGCCTCGTGGCCCAGATCGAGGCACCCTGCTTCGACACGCGCGCCGCCATCGTGCGCCGCAAGGCCAAGGGCCGTGGCGCCGAGTTCGGTGACGACGTGGCCGCACTCATCGCCGAGCGTGTCACCAACAACATCCGCGAGCTCGAGGGTGCCGTCATCAAGGTGCTTGGTCTCGCGACCATCACCGGTCGCCCGGTCACCGTGGAACTCGCCGAGGAGGCGCTGCGCGGTGTCGCCCTGCCGCGCCAGACGCAGGTGTCTGCCGAGGACGTGATGACCCTCATCACCAGCGAGTTCGCCATCAGCGGGCGCGACCTGACCGGCAAGAGCCGCACCCAGGCCGTGAGCTCACCGCGCCAGATCGCCATGTTCCTCCTGCGCGACCATACCGACATGTCGCTGGAGGACATCGGCAGGCTGTTCGGCAACCGCGACCACACGACGGTCCTCTACGCCGTCAACAAGATCCGTGAGCGGTCCCAGACGGACCGGATGTTCAAGGAGATGCTCGACGGACTCGGTGGCCGCTTGGTCGCCCGCACCCGCCGCTGAGGCGGCTCCTCCACGTGCTGGGGAGGCCGTGCCTCCCCGAGCGTGGGGTCGAATGCGGGTTGGACGGGTTCTTCCCGCCGCAGTGCGGTCGTGGGTGTGAACGGTCCGGCGCGGCCTCGGTCGGGGACCCAGCCGTGGCGGAGGCCATGGGTCGTCCTGCGCCCCAGCCATGTCAGCCATCGCACCCTCCAGCATGCGGCAGGTGCGTGCCAAGGCGACGCCGGTCTCGAGGGAGTACTCCACGGCGATCTGGGCCAGTTCCACCACCTGGTCGGGCGGGGTCTCGTAACCGAGCGATGCCATGAGCTGCCTTGCCCAGCACAGCATGTCCTGCTCCAGGACCCCTGGGCAGACCTCCACCAAGCCGAAGCCGTCCAGCGGGTCGGCAGGAACGCGCAGCACCGGTGGCCCCAGTGCCTGCCGGACACGATCTTGGAAGCACGGTGGCACCTCCACGAGGGCGCCGGGCGGTGTGTCCCCCGCAAGCCGCTGGAACCAAGGGCGCGAAGGCGCTCCGGCTCCCGTGGTGGTCTGCACCGGTGCAGCGCAACCCGTGCTTGGATCCGACGGCTTGCGCACAGGGTTCTCCACGGACTCGCTTGCTTCTTTTGACATGGTTCCTGCCTCCTCCTCCCGCGCGGCCCAAGTCGTGGAAGCGTCCAGAGTCACAAGACCCGTGTGGATCCCGGGGGCGAGTTCCGGGTTCCTTCGGGACGCATCAGGAAGCTTCGTGCACGAACGCGGAGCGCGGTTCGACCGGGAACCTCCCGGTGTGGAACTTGTGCATTGAGGGGGGCAGTTCTGCGCAGCTTTTCCACGCACTTGCAGAGGCCACGAAACGCGCGCGCGGGGTGGTTTCCGCGTCGATCCACGAGGTTTCGCCCGCTACGCTTTCCACTCTTGCGACAGCAGGAGGATGTGGGATGAGGAACTCATCTCAAGGACCACAGAATTCTCCCTTCTGGCTCCACCGCGATCCTGCCTCGCACCCGTCCGGTCAGACCAACACGCGCCGTCATGAAAATCCTCTGCGACCGCACCCAGCTCCAGGAAGCTGTCGGCATCGTCAGCTCGGTGGTGCCCTCCAAGACCCCCAAGCCCGTCCTCCAGAACATCCTGCTCCGCGCCGACCAGGCCGGCATCACCTTGTTCGCCACGGACCTCGAGATCTCCGCGATGGTCCACCTCGACTCGGTGAAGGTGAACAAGCCCGGGGCACTGCTCCTGCCCTCGCGCGAGACCTCCGCACTCCTGCGCGAGATCTCCGACCCAACCGTGACCCTGGAGAGCCAGGACAACCGCTGCCGCATCGAGAGTGCCGGCGGTTCGTTCACGCTGGTGGGCGAGGATCCCGAACAGTTCCCTGACCCCAGCAAGTTCGCCTCCGGCAGCAAGCTGGAGATCCCCGCAGGCCGCTTGCTGCGGATGATCCAGGAAACGTCGTTTGCGGCTGCGCGCGAGGAGACCCGGTACGCCATCAACGGCGTCCTGTTCGACCTCTCTGCGGGCATCCTGCGGCTCGTGGCGACCGACGGCAGGCGCCTGTCCATCAGTTCGCAGCACCTCGACGCAGGCAAGACCCAGTTCAAGGTCGTGATCCCGATCCGGGCACTCACGACGCTGGCCCGCGCACTCCCGGACGGCGGCAAGGAAACGGTGCAGATCGCCGTGGGCGAGAACCAGATCGAGTTCGCCTTCGGCAAGGTCAAGCTCACCAGCCAGCTGCTGGAGACGCGCTTCCCCGACTACGAAGGGGTCATCCCGAAGCACAGCGACACGACGGTCACGATCCAACGGTCGCTGCTGGAGAGCAGCCTGCGCAAGGCAGCGATCCTCTGTGCCGACGACATCCGGATGGTCCGCTTCGAGGTGGGGGACTCGGCCCTCAGGCTCGTGGCCGAGAGCTCCAGCCGCGGTCGCGCCGACCTGTCGATCGACGTGGACGTCAAGGGTCCCGGGGGTGCCATCAACTTCAACCCCGACTACATCCTCGAGGCCCTGCGGGTGTCCGACCTGGATGCCGTCGGCCTCGACATGTCGGACGACTCGGCGCCTGCCCGCTTCAAGCTCGCCGACACGTTCACCTACATCGTGATGCCGATCAGCGGCTCGTGAACCCACGGTCCACGACTCCGGCACACGCATCAACCCAGCCATGAAGGATCCAGCGCACGCCAAGGACTTCCTGCGCAACATCGTCCGCCAGGCCGGCAAGGCGATGTCCCGTTCGGAGTTCGTGGAGGCACTGGACCAGGTCCTGCCCGAGGGGCAGCGCAGCCACTGCCAGGTGGTGAGCTTCCGCGACGGCAAGCTCGTGATCGAGGTCGACTCTGCCCCGCTCTACGCGGAACTGAGCGGCTTCCGCCGCGAACAACTCCGTCTCCGCATCAACGAGATCGTTCCCGACCGCAAGGTCGCCCAGCTGGCGTTCCGGCTGGGAGGTACTGCACATGTCTGAACAGAACCCAAGCCAGCAGCGCTACGACGCCAGTTCCATCAAGGTCCTCGAGGGACTCGACGCGGTCCGCAAGCGGCCGGCGATGTACATCGGCGACACCGGGCCCAAGGGCCTGCACCACCTCGTGTGGGAGATCGTCGACAACTCGGTGGACGAGGCCCTTGCAGGGCGCGCCTCCAAGGTCGACGTGCGCGTGCACAAGGACGGGTCGCTCAGCGTCCGCGACGACGGCCGCGGCATCCCGGTCGACATGCACGAGAGCGGCATGCCCGCACTCGAGGTGATCCTCACCAAGCTGCACTCCGGCGGCAAGTTCGACAAGAACAGCTACAAGGTGTCCGGCGGCCTGCACGGCGTCGGCATCTCAGTGGTGAACGCACTCTCCGAGTACTTCGAGGTCGAGGTGCACCGCGAGGGCAAGGTCCACCGGCAGACGTACTCGCGCGGCGACAAGGCCAGCGAGCTCATGGTGATCGGCAAGACCGAGGGCACCGGCACGACGGTGCGCTTCAAGGCCGACCCACAGGTGATGGAGGTCACGGAGTTCAACTACGACGTACTCCGCAAGCGCTTGCGCGAACTCGCGTACCTGATGGGCCAGACCGGCTTCCGCATCACGCTCACCGACGAGCGAACCGACAAGCACGAGGAGTTCTGCTTCCCGGACGGCATGCGCGAGTTCGTGCGCGACCTCAACCGCGGCAAGGAGGCGGTGCACAAGGACGTCCTCTACATCCACAAGGAAGTGCCCTCGTCGGAGGACCCGAACAAGGTCTACGTCGTCGAAATCGCCCTGCAGTACAACGACGGCTACAACGAGACCGTCTTCAGCTTCGTCAACAACATCAACACGATCGAGGGTGGCACACACCTGGTCGGTTTCCGCACGGCACTGACGCGCGCCCTCAACAACTGGGCGCGCACCGAGAAGGTCCTCAAGGAGAAGGACCCGGTGCCCTCCGGTGAGGACTTCAAGGAGGGTCTTGCCGCGGTGATCTCGGTGAAGGTCCCCGACCCTCAGTTCGAGAGCCAGACCAAGATCAAGCTCGGCAACCGCGAGGTGCAGTCGATCGTCGAGACCATCGTGGGCGACGGGTTGCGCACGGCCTTCGAGGAGACGCCGGCCACGGCACGCGGCATCTTCAACAAGGTGCTGGACGCGCTCCGCGCGCGCGAGGCAGCTCGCAAGGCCCGCGACCTCGTGCGTCGCAAGTCGGCGCTGGAGAGCGGTGGGCTCCCGGCCAAGCTGGCTGACTGCCAGAAGGGCACGCCACGCGACCAGGCCGAGTTGTTCCTCGTCGAGGGTGACTCCGCAGGTGGCACCGCCAAGCAGGGCCGCATGGCGCACCAGGCGATCCTCGCCCTCCGCGGCAAGATCCTGAACGTGGAGAAGGCGCCGGTGGACAACATCCTCGACCACGAGGAGGTGCAGGCCATCGTGAGCGCGATCGGGACGGGCTTCCTCACCGAGGAGTTCGACGTCGAGAAGCTGCGCTACGGCAAGGTCATCATCATGACCGACGCAGACGTGGACGGCAGCCACATCCGCACCCTGCTGCTCACGCTCTTCTACCGGAAGATGCCCGAGCTCGTGAAGCGCGGCCACGTGTACGTGGCGCAGCCGCCGCTCTACCGCATCGAGAAGGGCAAGACGATGCGCTACGCAATCGACGAGGCGGAGAAGGTCGCGATCATGGCAGAACTCGGTCTCGGCGCGACCGAGCTGACGAGCCCGACCGGCAAGCTCTACCGCGGCAAGGAGCTGCGCGAGCTGCTCGACATGGTGATCCGCCTGCAGTCCGTGGAGAAGAAGCTCCCCATCGACGCAACGGTGCCGTTCTGGGAGTGGGCCCTGGCTGCAGCACTCCCCAACTACGACCCGCCCGCCTACTTCGTGCGCCACCGTGGGGAGGCCAAGTTCCTCGACACCGAGAACCAGCTCGGCGCCGAACTGCAGAAGCTCGGTGGGGGCAAGCAACTCAACGTCTACGAGGGGCCCGACTCACTCATCCGCCGCGACCAGGCGGACATCGAGGTGTATGCGCTGCACGCGGGCAGCGAGCTGCGCACCTGCCTCCAGCAGCTGGCCCAGCGCGGTGTGACGCCACAGTCCCTCATGGTCAAGTCGGGGGGCTGGAAGGTCACCGGCACCGAGACCCATGAGGCTGCGAGCCTGCTCGATGCCGTCGCCTTCATCCAGGAGAGCTGCGAGAAGGGCGTGGAGATCTACCGCTACAAGGGTCTGGGCGAGATGAACCCCTCCCAACTCTTCGAGTCCACCATGGACTCCGCGCGGCGCACCCTCAACCAGGTCGCCGTGAGCGACATGGTGGAGGCGGACCGGATCTTCACCGTCCTCATGGGCCCGGCCGTGGAGCCGCGCCGAGAGTTCATCGAGAAACACGCGCTCGAGGCCACCAACCTGGACCTGTGAGTCCGCTGCGGTGGGGGCGCATGGAGAGTCCATGCACGGCCTTCGCTACCTGAACGGGATCCTCATGCTGGTCGCCGCCGTCCTCGGCGGCGCCTGGCTCTGGCGCGGACTGGGAGACGCCCCTGCCAACGAGGGCTTCCAGGTCTCCGTCGAGTTCGCGGACGCACGCGGGTTGCGCGGTGGTGCCGACGTGCGCTGCCGTGGCGTTCGCGTGGGCACCGTGCTGTCCGTGGCCGTCAGTGCGGACGGGACCCGGGCCACCACACGGTTGCTGCTGCAGCACGATGCCGTGCACCTGGCCCGCGTCGACACCGTGTTCTGGATCGTCAGCCCACGCTTCGAGGGTCTTGGCTCCGGGGTCAGCGGCCTCGACACGCTGGTGCGCGACGCCTACGTGGCGATGTTGTCACCTGCAGGTGAAGCCCCTGGCGGCACCCAGCTCGAGCCCGGTGCCGTGGTGGCGGGCGTCGACCAGCCGCCCGAGTTCGCACGCAGCGTGGCCATGGACCCGCTGCAGCCCGGTGACCTCGTGATGGAGTTGCTCCTGCCGGAGAACCATGGCCTGCAACCGGGCTCGCCCGTGCAGTTCCGCGGCATCCGCACCGGGGAGGTGCGTTCCCTCGCGCTCGCAGCGGACGGGACACACGTCGTCGCGACACTCCGGGTGGTGCGCTCCCACCGCGCGACGGTGGCCGAGCGCAGTCGCTTCTGGGTCGCACGCCCCACGGTGACAGGCGCCCTGCTGAGTGGCTTCTCGCTTGCAGACGTGTCCGCGATCCTCACGCCGTTCGTGAATTACCACTCGCCTGCCGGCAGTGGCTTGCCGGTGGAAGACGGTTTCCGCGCCATTGCGTCGGCAACCCGCCCGGACCTCGATGCAGAGACGGTTCCCGAATCGGCCCTGGCACCTGTCCCAGCTGCCGCGCAGGCAACCAGCAGCCCGCTCCAGCTCGTGCGCATCTCCTACTCTGCGGTGGAGCACGACTTCTGGACGCCAGACGACGACCTGCTCTGCGAGGGCAATGGGATCCTGTACGTCGACCGCGGCGGTCGCGCGGTGGTGGCCACGACGCGGAGCGTGGCCGACGCCTCGTACACCGAACGCGATGCCCTCGACCGCGAGCCGGACATCCGCTCGGAGCAGACCAAGGTCTTGCTCGGCGACGGCCGTGTGTTGCGCGCCGGCCGTGTGTGGGTTGCGCCCGGTGGCGAGGACCTGTGCCTCTTGGTGCTGGAGGCTGCTGCCGGGACCGTGCGCGGCACTCCTGCCACCCTGCTGGACTTCGACCCGCCGAAGCCCGAGGCCGCCGAGTACTACGAGCGCGCAGGGGACGCACCCGTGCTGTTCCAGGCGGGCATGGTGCTCGACGCGAAGGAGCCTTGGGTGGGCGCGGTGCTCCGTGCGGGTGACGTCGTGCACGGCCTGCTCGGCCAGCAGGGTCCGCGATCGCGGGCTGGCACCGTGGTGCCACTCTCCCTCGTGCCCAACGACCTGCGTCCTGCCCCGTGAACGCACCCGTCGAGCCGTTCCTCGCCCTGCGCGGTTTCGGCCTCGCGCACCGCAGTGGCTCCAGCGGACCCCACCTGCTCCGCGACGTCACCCTCACCCTGCCCCGTGGAGGTTTCTTCCTGCTCTGCGGCACCAGTGGCGGCGGCAAGTCGTCGCTGCTGCGGCTCCTTGCCGGGCTCGTCGAGGCGCGCGAGGTCGAGCCAAGGGTCGAGGGCCGCATCCAGTTGCTCGGTGCCGACCTCGCAGGGCCGTATCCGCATGCCCTGCGCAGCAGGGTTGCCGCGGTGCTGCAGGACGAAGGACTGTTCGACGAACTCACGCCGCGCCAGAACGTGGAGCTGGCCCTGCGCACCGCAGGCAGGTCGGCGCAGCTGGCGGTCGGTTTCCTGGCCCAGGCCGGGCTCGACCCTGTTCCGCCCTCATGCGACGTGCTCTCCGGCGGCATGCGCAAGCGCCTTGCCGTGGCCCGCGCGCTCGCCACGGAGCCCGAGGTGCTGTTGTGCGACGAGCCCACGTCCGGACTCGACCCCACGGCGGCACGGTCGGTGGCCCAACTGCTGCGCGACGCGCACGACCGCAGGGCTGGGTGCAGCACACTGGTGGTGACCCACGACCACGATGCCTTCGCGGGCCTCCACGACGGAACGCTCTGGCTCGACGGCAACCGTCGCAGTCTCGAGCTGCTGCCGCCCGGCGCAGCGCTTCCCACTCGGGCTGCAGCGCCTCGCACAGCAGCACCGACGGAACCTCCCGACGACGCGCTGCAGCACGGCCGCAACCTGCTGCTCCAGTGCGCGGCACTGCTCGAGGCCGTCCAGGACAGTCTGTTCCGCATCGCACCGCGAGAACCAGGCCTTGCCCTGCGTTCGGTGGCACAGCACGCGTTGGCCGCGGCTCCCTTCACGGCCCTCGGCGGCGCGGTGGTGGGTGGACTCGCCGCCTGGTTCGCGCTGCGCAACAACCCGGTCGAGGGCGCCTTTTCCGGTGCGGTCCTCGGCGGCACCGGCAAGGTGCTGGTTGCCGTCCTCCTGCCGTTGCTCGCGGGGCTGTTCTTCGTCGCCCGCATGGCAGCAGGCAACGCAGCCCGCCTTGGCGCGATGGTGCGCACCCGGCAGGTCGACGCGCTGCGCGTGCTCGGTCTCCACCCTGCCGACCGGTTGTTGGTGCCGATGGTCTGGGGCATGACCGCAGCCCTCCCCGTCGTGACCGGAGTGGCCCTGGTGAGCGGTTCGCTTGCTGCTTGGTTCGCGGCCCGGCTCGCCCTGGGCCTCTCGTTCGAGGGATGGATCCGGCACTTCACCTCGCAGCTCGCCGGTTCCGACCTGCAGGCCGTGCTGGCCACCTCGCTGGTCTCGGGCTGGCTCGTTGCCGTCTCGACCTGGTTCCTCGCGAGCGGGCCAAAGCCGTCGACGCGTTCGGTCGGCGATGCGGTCAATGCGGCCATCGTGACCGGCATGGGCCTGGTGCTGCTCGTGCACGGCATCGCAACCCTCCGGTACTGAGCCCTGTTCCCCCGGGCACGCGGCGGGTTCGATGCGGGCATGACGCCACACCCCGTCGCGCGGATGCTGCTTCCCACGGTGTTGCTGCTCGCAGGCCTGCGTGCCCAGCAGGAAGTGGATCCGCTGGCCGCAGCCCGAGCATGGCTCTCCGCGCCTGCTGCATGGAAGGAGCCCGCGCCCGGTGCCTCCGTCACCCTCACCAAGGGGCAGGTCGTGCAGTTCCTGCCGCAGCTGCTCGAGGCACTGCGCGAGGGCGTGCGCGCCTCCGGCGACGCGACGCTCCGCCTCGCCGGTGCCGAGGATCCCGGCATGCTGACGGTCGGCACCTTCACCTTCCCCTACGTGCTGCGCACCAAGGGCGACCGGCCGGCGGGCGGATGGCCGCTCTATGTCTGCCTGCACGGTGGCGGCGGCAACGACAAGGCCACCGGCCCGCACGAGTGGTCGGTGAACACGGGCGAGTGGAAGGCGCAGCAACGCCTCGTCGAGAAGTTGTACCCCTCGCCCGGGCTCTACTTCGTTCCCCGCATGGCCGACGACCGGCAGGGGCGCTGGTGGTTCGACCACAACCAGGAGGCGTTCGAGGACGTGGTGCGGCAGGCCATCCTGTTCCACGACGTCGACCCAGACCGCGTCTACCTGCTGGGCATCAGTGAGGGCGGCTACGGTGCGATTCGTTTCGCAGGGAACCGACCCGACCGTTTTGCCGCCTGCAACGGCATGGCCGCTGCCGAGCCGCTCGACACCTCGCCCGTCGAGAACATGCGCAACGTCGCCGTGCGCATCGACATTGGCGAACGCGACACGATGTTCGACCGCGTGGGGCTCGCCCGCCGCATGGGGGACCAACTGGCGAAGCTGCACGAGGCGGACCGCGGCGGGTTCGACCACGTCCTTGCCGTGCAGCCAGGCCGAGGGCACGGCATCGACTACCGCCCCGGCCCGGAGTGGCTTGCCACCAAGGTGCGCAACCCGCACCCGGACCGCGTGTGCTGGGTGGTCCGCCCCTTCCACACCCGTGTCGCGCTCCAGCAGTACTGGCTCGAGTTGCCCGAGGTCCCCACCGACCAGCCCCTGCACCTCGATGCCCGCATCCGTGGCAACCGGGTCGAGCTGGAGGCCTGGCGCAACGGCGCCGACGGGTCCGGCCGGGTGCCGGCCGAGAAGGGCACGGTGCGCGTCCGTCTTGCCGATGGCATGGTGGACCTCGACCAACCCCTGGAAGTCGTGGTCAACGGCAAGACCCGCGAGCTGGTGCGCGCCCGACGCACCCTTGCCACCCTGGTCCGCACCCTGGTGGAACGAGGTGACCCCCGGCTGGCCTTCCCGGCCGAGGTCGCACTGGAGCTGCAGCCCCGCTGAGGGTCGCAGCCCCCGGTCGGCCGCACGAATGGCTCAAGAACGACCGATGCCACCGCCGAAAGACCGGAGGTGAAAGGCCTCGAGAAGCTCACGTCGGTACGGCTCGCGGAAGTCCTCTCCCAGAAGGGGGCGATTCCTGCCGAGGCCATCACCGACTCGCTCTACGCGCAGGAGCAGACGGGGGAGCCGTTCACCCACGCCATCCTCGACGGCGGGCACATCACCGAGTGGGACCTGGCCAAGATCGTCACCGAGGTCTTCCAGCTGCCCTTCCTGATGGCCGGCAGTCATTCTCTCGACGACGAGATCAAGAACCTCCTGCCCAAGGAGACCTTGTTCGAGAACCTGATCGTGCCGCTCCAGGTCTTCGATGGCGTGCTCACGCTCGTCATGCCGATCCTCACGCCGTTCGACGTGCTGAGCCGCATCCAACGCGAGAGCGGGCTGGAGATCTTCCCCTACGTCGGGTTGCTGTCGGAGAACAAGAAGGTGCTCACCGAGCACTTCCGTGAGTTCCCGAAGTTCTACGATGAGCTCAAGAAGAAGCGTGAGGACGCTGCTCTGGGCAAGAACGGCAAGGCCGCTGGCGACTGGATGAGCGTCTTCGACGCGGGCGAAGAGGCCATCCAGAGCAACCTCAAGAAGAAGTAGGCGTACTCGTGCCGCGTGCGCGGAACCGTTGCACGATCCAGGTCGCGAGGTAGGTGAAGCCGAGCAGGAATGCACCCGGCAGCCACCCGGCGATCAAGGTGCCCGTGAGGGCGGCACCGTCGGCATACGCCTCTTCCGGCGGCTCCGGCATCGCCTGCCACACGTCGAAGTACGTCATGGTGCCGACTGCCAGCGCGACCCAGAACGCGAAGATGCCGCCGAGCACGTAGAGTGCCCGGGCGGTGTGGAAGCGCGTACGCTGTGCAAGGATGCCGGCCGTGACACACAGGGGAATGCCCACTGCCAGGTGTGCGAGCGGGATGGCACCGAGCGGCACGAGACCAGCCTTGCTCACCATGGTCGCCACGTCGGCGAGGAACCAACCTGCGACGGCGATGCCGAGGCCCAGTGCGATGTCTGCAGAACGGTTCTTCATGCGGGTCTCCGGCGCCTCGTCGGCGCACCTCCTGGCCCACTGGTCGGGATCCCCGAACCTGCGCAATGCCTCCTTGCGCGCGGAAGCGGCGTCCATGCCTTGCTGCACCAACCGCGCCTCGCTCTCGCGCAGGTGCGCCTCGAGTTCGTCGCGGATCTCCTGCTCGGTGCGGCGGCTCAAGAGACCCCCGGCATGGGCGAAGGGTTCGGGCTCACGTCGAGCGCCGTGGCCACCGCAGCGGTGACCCTTGCCCACAGGGCGGTGTCGCGCGCGAGGCGCGCCTGGCCGCGCGAGGTGATGCGGTAGAAGCGCGCCTTGCGGTTGTTCTCGCTCGTGCCCCACGATGCCGAGAGCTGGCGCAGGCGCAGCAGGCGGTGCAGCGCTGGGTAGAGCGAACCCTCCTCGACCAGCAGCGTGCCCTGCGTGCGATCCTTGATGGAGCGGGAGATGGCCCAGCCGTGCATCGACACGTCTGCCACGCAGCGCAGGATCAGGAGCTCGAGCGTCCCGGGGGGGACCTGTGCGGCTTCCTCGGACGGGAGGTGGATGCTCATGGGTCACCGCGCACAGGTGCTCCCCATGCGCTTCGATGGGAGTGTGCCTCGCGCTCCCCTTGTCCGTCAAGGGGAGCGAAGGGACCTCAGGCCGGTTCGGCTTCGCGGCGTGGCTCGGCGGCCTCGGCAGGCGCAGGCGGAGCGGGCGGCAGGGTGTGCTGCACCTGGTCGAGCGGTCCCGACAGCTCCGAGCTGAGGGTCTCGTCGGTGAGGTTCTCGAGCATGGTGCGCGGGTTCACCGCGCGGGCCACCGCACCCGGGGCGTCGAGCGAACGCTTCACGTCGCGCACCGACTGCCGCATCTCGGAGATCGTGGCATCGCGGTCCATCTGGTCCTTGAAGTCCTGCAACCCACGGCGGAACTGGGCCATGACCTGGCCCGCCTTGCGGCCGACGGCAGGGAGGTCCCGGCCGAAGAGCAGCAGCCCGAGGAACACCAGCAGGATCAACTCACCGCCGCTGGTGTTGGGCAGGAAGGCGAGGAGGGACGCGGACATGGCGTTCCATCCTAGCGACCCGGGGGCGCTTTGTTCTGCCCGGCTGGTGCCCCTGCGGGAACTTCACCGAGCGCCCCGTCTGGACGCACCCGCCGGGCCGCCCTACCTTCTTTCCCCCCGATGTCCGACCTACCCATCTTTGCGCTCGAGGGGCTCACCAAGGCCTACCAGGGCAAGAAGCCCGTCCTCAACAACATCAGCCTCGTCTTCCTCGAGAACGCCAAGATCGGCGTGATCGGCCAGAACGGCGCCGGCAAGTCGACCATGCTCCGCATCATGGCGGGGCAGGACAAGGAGTACGACGGCGTCGCGCGCCTCGCCGATGGCCGCACCGTCGGCTACGTGCCGCAGGAGCCGAAGCTCGTCGAGGGCAAGACCGTGCGCGAGAACGTCGAACTCGCCGTCGCCCCGATCCGCGACCTGCTGCGCCGGCACGAGGAGCTGAGCATGAAGCTCGGCGAGGACCTCCCGCCGAAGGAGATGGACAAGGTCATGGCCGAGCTCGAGAAGCTGCAGGCCGAGATCGAGCACAAGGACGCTTGGGAGCTGGACCGCCACGTCGAGACGGCGATGACCAAGCTGCACCTGCCGCCCTCGGAAAAGCTCGTCAACGAGTGTTCCGGTGGTGAGCGCCGCCGCGTCGCCCTGTGCCGCACGCTGCTCGAGCACCCCGACCTGCTGCTGCTCGACGAGCCCACCAACCACCTCGACGTGGAGACGGTTTCGTGGCTCGAGGAGACGCTGCGCGACTACAAGGGCACCGTCGTCGTCATCACGCACGACCGGTTCTTCCTCGACCGCGTTGTCGGCTGGATGCTCGAGATCTGGCACGGCCGCGCGATCCCCTACAAGGGCAACTACTCCGAGTACCTGATCCAGCGCCAGAAGCGCATGGAGGCGCAGGAGCAGGCCGAGGCCAAGCGCGCCAAGTTCCTCGAGCGCGAACTCGAGTGGATCCGCATGAACCCGAAGGCGCGCACCACCAAGAACAAGGCGCGCCTCAACAACTACGACAAGATGCTCACGCAGGAGGTCGAGGACCGCGACCCCGACAGCATCGAGCTGCACATCCCGAGCGGCCGTCGCCTCGGCGACACCGTGGTGCGCTTCGAGAAGGTGTCGTTCTCGTACGACGGCGAACACAAGGTGCTCGAGGACGTCACCTTCGACATGCAGCCGGGCGACATCCTCGGCATCGTCGGCCCCAACGGCACCGGCAAGACCACGTGCCTCAAGATGATCACCGGCAAGCTGCAGCCGCAGCAGGGCCGGGTGGTGGTCGGGCAGTCGGTCGAGCTCTGCTACGTCGACCAGGAGCGCGAGTCCCTCGACCCCAACAAGACCGTGTGGCAGGAGATCAGCGAGGGGCAGGACATCCTCAAGCTGGGCGGCAAGACCGAGGTGAACAGCCGCAGCTATGTGGCGAAGTTCAACTTCACCGGGCCGGACCAGCAGCAACTGGTCGGCTCGCTGTCGGGCGGTCAGCGCAACCGCGTGCAGCTCGCCAAGATGCTGCGCCGCGGCGGCAACCTGGTGCTGCTCGACGAGCCCACCAACGACCTCGACCTCGACACCCTGCGCGTGCTGGAGGAAGCCATCCAGAACTTCCCCGGCTGCATGGTGGTCGTCTCCCACGACCGGTACTTCCTCGACCGCATCTGCACCAAGATCATCGACCTCGGCAACTACGAGCCCGGCAAGTACCTCGACAACCTGTGAGGCACCCCGCCCGACGCCTGTGAGGTCGAACAGGGCGTCGGTTTCGGTGTGGAAAAATCCTCACACCAAGCCTTGTTCCCATGGCCGCTTCCCCGTTTTCTGTGGGGCATGGGCAACCTGTGGAAAGTGTGGAAAGTGCTTCCGGCAGCCCTCTGCTTTGCAGGGGCAGCCCTCGCTCAGGACGCGGCCCCGCCGAAGCCGGTGGACCGGGTCACCCTCAGCAACGGCGACGTGCTCACCGGCACGGTGAAGTCACTGGCGGACGGCAAGCTGGTCATCGGCAACCCGGCCCTCGGTGACGTCACCGTGGAGCTGGCCAAGGTCACCAATCTGGTGACGTCGGAGCCGGTTTTGGTGCTGGCGACGGACGGTACCCAGCTCAAGCGCCGCATCGCCGGCATCGAGAACGGGGCCCTCAAGCTGGAAGGTGCCGGCCCCACGGACCCGAACGTCCCCACCCTGGCCCTCGCCAGCCTCGACAAGATCAACCCGCCGACCGACCCGCCCGCCACCTGGACCGGCTCGTTCACCCTTGGCGGCAGCTACTCGGCAGGCAACACCGACCGCCGCACCGCCGCCGCCAACTTCGAGGCCGTGCGCCGTTCGGCCGACGACCGCATCACGGTCGACGCCAGCTGGGACTACGGCGAGGACAAGATCGAGACTACGACCGGCAAGGACTGGAACCTCAGTCAGCGCCGCACCGGTGGTGGTCTCAAGTACGACCTGTTCGTCGGCAAGCGGTACTACGTGCTGGGCACGACCCGCGTGCTCAACGACTTCCGCGCCGACCTCGACCTGCGCTGGACGGCCGGTGTGGGTGCCGGTTACCAGCTGGTGGAGACCAAGGAGACCAAGGTCGGGCTCGAAGGCGGTCTCTCGTACTTCTACGAGGACTTCCGCGACGCGCCGCCGCCTGCGGACCCGATTCCCTCCGACGACTACCTCGCGGCACGCGGTGCCTACCGCATCGACCACAACCTCAGCGAGGACACCAAGGTCATCCACTCGACGGAAGCGTTCCCCAGCACGGAGGACTCCGAGAACGTCTACTTCCGCATGGACACGCGCCTGCAGACCAAGCTGTGGGGCGACATGATCGGGCAGCTGAGCTGGACCTGGGACTACGACAACACGCCGGCACCCGGCAAGGACCGCTCGGACCACCTGGTCAACTTCTCGGTTGGCTGGAAGTTCTGAGCGGCCCGGGGAGCCGCGGACTCAGTAGTCCGCAGCCGTCGACCCGCTGAAGTAGCGCAACGAGCGCAGCGGGTCGCGTTGGCGGCTGCGGCTGCCGCCGAAGAGGCGCGGCAGGAACTCGACGGAGAACACCACCTCGTCCGAGTAGGGCTGGTACTCCAGCACGCTGCGGATGGTCCAGTCGTGGTCGAGGCGGTCCATGCCGAACGTCCACGACCGGAACTCGTCGCCCTCCAGGTCGTACTGGCCGCCGCCGAAGAGCTGCCAGCGCTCCATGGTGATGGCCGAGGCGCCGAGCCCCACCGCACCGTCGACGACCTCGTCGGTGCGGTAGTCCGCGGTCCACGTCAGGCCTGCGATGCGACCGACACGCAGCTCGGTGTTGAAGGTCCGCATCCCCGTCTCCCAGTCCTGTTCGCCCTCGATGGCGTAGGCAAACGTCTCGTAGGGGATCCAGTAGGCGCGCGGCCGCACCAAGAACTCGTACTCGAAGAGGCCCAGCTGCTCGCCGTCGTTGTCGCGGTCCTTGTACGGGAACACGTTCTGGGTGAGGTCGAGGAAGACGAAGTCCTCGCCGTGCACCTGCTTGGCCTTGGTCTCGCGGCGCTCCAGCAGGTTGCGCACGCCCACGCGCAGCAGCGCGCGGTCCTCCATCGCGTCGATCTCGTCGAACTGTGCGTAGTCGATGGGGTCGCCCGTGGTGGCGAACTCGTTCTCCAGCGTCACCAGCGGCGCGACCACGTGGCGCACCGACTGTTCCTTGCCGTCCGCGTCCAGCCACGACCACGTGCGTGAGAAACGCGTGCCCGCGCCGATGCCGGCGCTGAAGGCACTGCGGTGGTCGGATGCGTCGTCGACACCCGGGGCCAGGTCGTCGTAGAGCGCGACCTGGGTGCGCGCGAACGGGCGCAGGGTCACGGGGCCAGCGTGGAACGGTGCCGAAAGCTCGAGCGCCTGGTCGAAGCGAGTCGTCTGCTCGTCGCTGGCACCGAGCGATGCAGGCGAGAGGGGGTCGTACGCGTACCGGCGCGAACCGATCCCGCTCTTCGCGTCGAGCACGATGGGCGTGTCCCACGGCGTGCTGGCGACCTTCTGCGACAGCAGCTGGAAGGTCGCGACCGGACGCTCCTCTAGGAACCGGTCGGCGAGCGCGCGGTTGGAGCCGTAGCTGTACTCGTCCAGGTTCCAGCGGCCGTTGACCGTGAGCAGGCGGTTGTCCTCGCGGCTGTGCAGGTAGACGGAGGACTCGGGCAGTTCCTCGGTGCGGTACTCGCCGCCGTACCACTCGGACCAGACTGCCGCGTCCGACGAGTCGAACACCGTGAGGTCGACGTGGGTGCCGTCCCCCAGGTGGACGCGGTTCTCGGTGCGCAAGAGCTTGCGGTTCACGTCGTCGATCGTGGACCCGTCGAGGTTCTCGACGATCTCGCGACGGTTGGGACCGTCGTCGTTCATCCAGAACCCGTTCGTGCGGCCCGAGTACAGGTCCTTGGCCCCGTAGCTGAGGGCGCCGTCGAGCGGCGCGCCGCGCTTCTCGATCCAGCCCGCACGCAGGTTCCAGTCGCCGCGGAACTCCTTGGCGTCGCGCCCGGTGACCAACTCGTGCACCGCACCGCCAGCGGCGTTGAAGGAACCGCCAAGCTCCAGCTCGACCTTGGCACCCTCCTTCGAGGAGTAGCCGGCAGACGCGCCGCGGAGCGGCAACTCGTCCTGCGACCCGGTGAAGAAGCTTGCGTTGGGCAGCGGCACGACCCGCTTGCCGCCGAAGCGCAGCCAGTTGCCGCGCGCGTAGATCTCGAACTCGCCGTCGCCCTCGCGGATCTCGGCCTCGCCGGTGAGCAGCTCGACGTGCGGCTCGCCGGCACTGCACGAACTCACGCTCAGGTCGCGTCCGGTCCAGCGCGCCCCTTCCTTGACCAACCGCTTGCCGCGCACGGTGACCACGCGTTCGCCGCCCTGCGCATCCGTCGTGACGTAGCGCAGCTCGGCGTTCTCGACGACGATGCGGTCCTCCAGCGGGGAGATCCACATGCGCTCGGCGCGCGCGATCTCGACGCCGTCGCGGACGGCGACCACGTTGCCCTCGAAGTAGAAGAGCCGTGGCATCCGCGCCAGCTGTCCGTCCTGCAGCGCAGGTGGTTGTGCTTGCGAGCCCGTGGCCTTAAGGAACCGGGCCATGCGCTCGCGCACCACCTGCACGTCCGGTGTGCGGTTGTCGCGCGGCATCGAGCTGCCGCGGGTGGGCAGCCCCGAAGCACTGCGACCAGTGGCGAAGAGCGGGTCCACGTCGTCGCGGTCGACCAGCAAGAGTGCCGACTGGCCCTGCACCAGCAGGCCGAGTCGCGGCCAACGGAAGCGGAAGCCGCCGGTCACACGCGTCTCGCGGTGGTCCCCGAGCGGCTGTTCCTCCGTGTAGGCGGCCTCGAACTCGTACTCGGGCGATGGTGGCTGGCTGGGCAGCGGGTCCTGCGCAGTGGCTGCGAGGGCGAGCAGCGCTGCGGCGGCAGCAGCACGCGCGACGGCGAGTGGTACCTGCCTCACCGGCGGGGCTCCTGCGGCATCTCTTCGCGCCGCTGCTGGATCTCGTGCTGCCACAGGGTCAGTGCAAGGGTCGTGTAGTTGGCCGCCACCTGGCGTGCACGGACGTAGCGCCCGTCGGGCAACCACACCTCCGCACCGCGCTCGTCGCGCACGGTACAGACTGTGGTTGCGAGGTCGAGATCCATCGACTCGGCCCGCGCACGGATGCGGGACCAGTCGAGGTCGATGGTGTTTGCCACGACCTTGGCGACGGCGCCGGTTTGGCCGTCGCGCAGCAAGGCGAGGCTGCGCGCCACCAGTCGCATGCCGTCCGGGTCGACGGCACCCCCTGCATCGAGGCCCTCGATGCGGGAGGGGCCGCGGAAGTCGACGCGGTCGGGCAGCACCTCGATCTCGCCCTCGCACGTCCCGGCGAGGTCGCGCAGGTCGCGGTTCGGGCCCTTGGGATCGCGCAACGTGAGTCTCGGCTGGACGCGCGCCTCGCCAGCGTCCCACGTGGGCAGCATCACGAGGCGGTCGGCTTCGCCGCGCCCGAACTGGACCCGGGGCGCCTCGGCGACGGTCGTACGGCCACCGGGCTCGCTGCGGGTGAACAGCGCGAGGGAGTTCGTCGCCGCGTCGCCCAGCAGGGTGCCCGAGAGCGATTGCAGCGCCAACGCGAGGCGAGCGCCCCTGCCACCGACCGTGGAGTCGGGTCCCTCCTGCACGCGGAAGTCCACCTGTTCGTCCGCCAGCACCCATGCCGAGGAGAAGGCGCTCCCCGCGAGGAGCCGGGCCGTGCTGCCGCCGAGACCGTGCGCCGCCGCAGCCTGGGGTGCGACGGCAAAGGGCAGCAGGCGGATGCGACCGGCCTCGAGGTCGAGGTCGACCACCCGCGCGGGGTCGGTGCCGTCGTGGAGTTGCACCGTGGGACGGACTCCCTCGGTTGCGATGGCCTCCAGACCGAGGGAACGCGGGCCGTGGCGGTGCACGCGCAGCTGCAGGCCCCGCAGGGCTGCACGCTGTCCCGGCTCGGCGCGGTCGGTCCGCACCAGTGCGGCAGGCTGCCCGGCGCTGCCGTGCAGCACCCAGTTGCGGGGGTCCTCCTGCACGATGCGTCGGCCGGTTGCCTGCACGACCTCGGTACCGCGTACGAAGCTGGCCTCGAGCTGCGGGCCGCTGGCGTCGAGCGCCACGAGTTCGGCTCCTGCAGTGCTGCCAGCCGCCTCGGTCGCGCCACGGAAGCTGCTGCCGCCCTCGCCCATCGAACCGGCGATGGTGGGTTCGCGGCTGCGCAGCAAGAACGTGGTCGTGCCGTCGGCAAGCCGCGTCACGTCACATGCGCCACGTCCCTCGATGCGCTGCTCGCCGCGCACCAGGCGCCAGGCATGGTCCGTGCGGTCGGGGCTGCCCATGGTCACCGTGTCGCGCGTGCCGTCCCGCACCAGCAAGAACCCGTCGCTGCCGTCCAGCACGACCGTCTGCGGGCCGTCGGACTGCACCACGTGGACGGTGCCCCGGCCACTGCTGACCACGGGTGCGGCGGCATCGCGGGAGCCGCGCGCGACCCACATGCCGTCCGAGGCATCCAGCTCCGCGCCGCGTGCGCGCGCCTGCGTGCGGCCCTCGAAGGTGGTCAGCTCGAGGGTCTCGAGCTGCCGCAGCGACCATGCCGGGAACCCCATGGCGCGGTGCAACGGCACGAGCTGCGAGCCGGGGCGTACGAGGTGCATGGAGCGCGCGGCCGCGAAGGACCCGCCGTCCGCACCCGCACGCTCGGCGCGGCTGTCGCCGCCGGACCCGCGCACCAGCCAGGGCCTGCCGTCGGCACCCGGGAGCACGTCGAACGACCTGCTCATCGCCACCAGGTCGCGTCCCTCGGCGCGGGCGGGGGAGCCCTCGAGGTGCAGCATGCGCCACCGAGTCCTCGGCCTGCCCTGCTGTGCCTCACCGCCGCGGTCGCGCACGACCCATGCAGTCAACACGTCGCCGCGCACCACGACCTCGGGGTCGGACGAGCTCTCGTCGGTGCGGCCGGTGAGACGCAGCACCACCTGGTCGCGGACCCGGACCGTGGCCGTACCTGCGGCAAGGTCTTCCTCGTAGCGCAGGGTGCCGCGCGCCTCGATGCGCGTGTCCGCGGTCACGATCTCCGGCTCCGAGAGCACGTCGATCGTCACGCGTTCCATCCGTTCGCCTGCGCCGCGCGGCAGCATTGCGCGCAACCCGCGGCCCCGCAGCCTGCCGCCACGTTCGCCCTCGATCACGAGCACCACCGGGTCGGTGGGCTGCGGCGTGAAGAGCTCGAGGCCGGAATCCCGCACCAGGGCCCTCACCACCTCGAGCTCGAGGCGCAGGTTGCCCAGCTGGCCACCGGGCACGCCGACCAGCAGCGCCTTGCGCAGTGCAAGCTCCTTGTCCTCGCGCAGCGAGGGGCGTCCGTTGGCATCCCGGTCCAGCGCGACCTCGGCCTCGTCAGCGGTCAGGTCTGCCACGTGTGCGCCACGGTCGAACAGCTTCACGGCCACGCGGTCCAGCCGCTGGACGCCGGGCGAAACCGGAGCGCTGTCCTCGCAGCGCAGCTCGTACACGGGGATGCGGCGCTCGACCGCGCCTTCGCGCACGAGACGCGTGGGCCGCAGCTGCAGGGCACCGCGGAACTCGATGCCCACGTCCATGCCCTGGCCCTGCACCGTGACCTTGTCGGTGGAAGGCTCCTGCGTGGTGGGGCCAGCAGCAGCCGGCTCCTGCACGCGACCGAAGCTCTCGCCGCCGAGGGCGAGCCACAGCCCTGCGAAGCCGCCGAGCAAGAGGATGAGGAAGACCAGCAGCTTCTTCACGGTCGCCCGGACCTCGCCACGATGCCGTCCCACGCGCCCCGGGCGCGCAGCAGCAGCTCGACCACGTCGCGCACGGCGCCGAAGCCAGCAGGACGCTGTGCCACCCAGTGGCACACCGCCTTCACCTCGGGCCGTCCCTCCGGGACCGTGGCCGCGAAGCCGACGCGCGTGAGCACCGGGAGGTCGAGCAGGTCGTCGCCGACGTAGGCGACCTGGGCGAGGTCGATGCCGAGCCGCTCGACCAGTTCGTCGAGGACCGTGCCCTTGTCGGTGCGACCGAGGTGCACCTCGTGCACGCCCAGTTCGCGCGCACGCCGCAGCACCATTTCGCCGCCGCGCCCGGACACGAACCCGCTCATGCCGCCGCTGCGGTGCCAGTAGACGATGCCTGCCGCATCGTGCACGTGGAAGCTCTTGTACTCACGGCCCTCGGCGTCGAAGTGCACGCGTCCGTCGGTGAGCACGCCGTCCACGTCGAGCAGCAGCCAGCGGACGGCCGCCAGCTGCGCCTGCGGTGGCAGCGGCCTGCCTGCGCCACGCGGTTCATGGCCGGAGGGTGTGCTCATCCGATCTTGAGGTTGAGCAGGTCCTGCACGTCGAGCAGTCCCAGCAGCCTGCCGGACTCGTCCACCACCGGCATCTGGTCGAGGCTGCGCTGCGAGAGCAGCGCGAGCGCCTCGAGGGCGAACGTGTCGGTGCCGATCGTGCGCGGGTTGCGCGTCATCACCTCGTCGACGGCGATCTCGCGTGGGCTGGTGAGCCCGCGCTCGATGAGCCGGCGCAGGTCGCCGTCGGTGAAGAACCCGACCAGGCGGCCTTCCGTGTCGACGATGCTCGTGGCGCCTGGCCGGCCCGGGGTGCGCGTCATCACCCCGATGGCCTCCAGTAGCGTCGAGCCACACCGCACGACCGGGTTGCGCTCGCCGGTGCGCATCATCTCGCCCACCTTGAGCAGCTTCCGGCCGAGGTCGCCGCCGGGGTGGAAGCGCGCGAAGTCCTCGGGCCCGAACTTCCGGCCCTCCTGCACCACGAGCGCCAGTGCGTCGCCGAGGGCCATCATGGCGCTGGTGGACGCGCTCGGTGCGAGGGCAAAGGGGCCCGACTCCTCGATCGGCCCCAGCTCCAGCACGATGTCGCTGTGGCGACCGAGGGTGGACGTGCGGCTCTGCGTGATGCTGACGATGGGCACGGCACACGCCTTCACGTGCGGCAGCAACACCAGCAACTCGCCCGTCTCCCCCGACTTGCTGAAGGCGAGGCACAGGTCGCCCTCGGTGAGGCGGCCCAGGTCGCCGTGGATCGCCTCCGCGGGGTGGAGGTGGATGGAGGGCGTGCCGGTGGACGCGAGCGTGGCCGAGACCTTGTTGGCCACGATGCCCGCCTTGCCCATGCCCGTGGTGACCACGCGGCCCCTGAGCCCGAGGATGCGCTCCACCGCGCTGCGGAACCCGTCGTCGAGGCGATCGGCAACCTGCTGCAGGGCCGATGCGCCGTGGGCGATGATCTGCCTGCCGCGCTGGATCCTCGGGTCCATGGAGCGCGGGAGATTAGCACCTCGCACCGTCCCGCGACACGCTGCGCGGCTACACTGCGCGAGCCGTGTCCTACCGCGTCGAACTGCCCGTCTTCTCCGGCCCCATGGACCTGTTGCTGCACCTCGTGCGGCAGCAGGAGGTGGACATCCACGAGATCTCGGTGGCCCGGATCCTCGAGGACTACCTCAAGCACCTCGAGGTGTTGCGCGAGCTGGACCTGCAGGACATCGGCGACTTCGTCGTGATGGCCTCCACGCTCATGGAGATCAAGTCGCGCGAGCTGCTGCCGACGGAGGCCGTCGAGATCGAGGAGGAGCTCGACCCGCGCGACGACCTGATCCGCAGGCTGCTGGAGTACAAGCGCTACCGCGACCTCGCCCGCCAGCTGGAGGGCCGTGCCGAGCGTCGGTCGAAGCAGGCTCCCCTGGTGGTGGCGGTGCCCAGCCACCTTGCCGACGAGGACGAACAGGACCAGCTCGACATCGGCAACGTGCAGGTCTGGGACCTCACCTCCGCGTTCGCACGGCTGCTGGAGGAGATCGGCACCCAGCAGACGATGCACATCGAGCGCGAGAAGCGGGACGTCGGCTTCTACACGCGCAAGCTGCTCACGGTGTTCAAGGCCCGCCGCGAGGTGACCTTCCGCGAGGTGTTCGACCCGCAGGAGGGCCGCTACGGCATGATCGGCACGCTCATCGCGCTGCTCGAGATGATGAAGCAGGGCTACCTGCGTGCACACCAGGAGCAGTGCTTCGGCGACATCCAGCTCGCCTACCGTGGCTCCGAGGAGGTGACGGCCGACGAGATCCTCGCGGGCATCAGCGCGGAGGAGGAGCGCCAGCTGGCCGCCGAGGCGGCGGCGGCCGCAGCGCTTGCCGACGGCCGCAGCGCCACCGACGGTGCCTCGGTCGCGAGCGCCGTGGAGGATGCTTCGGCAGACCTGCCGACGGAGGATTCCTCGGACGACGCGGAGCCGTCGGCCACCGGGAACGAGGCCGGCGACAGCGAGGCTGCCGAGGGCGAGGCGCTGGCCTGAGTCAGGTGCCGGCTGCGTACGGCATGCCGCTCGCCACCAGGGCCGACTCCAGCTGCGCGGGCTCTGCGCGTGCCCAGTCCTCCTCGCGCAGGTAGCACCAACGTCCCCAGGCCTCGGCCGAACCAAGAGGGTGCGGGAAGCCGGGCGCGGTCTCCAGCGTGCGGGGCACCAGCCATGCCGTCTCGCCGCACGCGACCACCGTGGCTGCCGCACTCGAGCGCCGCAGCTGCAGCGCATGCAGCGCCCTTGCCACCTGCGCCACGTCGCCGCGGGCGCCCACGAACCAGCAGGGCAGGCGCTTGCGCACGAACTGCACGCCTTCGACGCGCGGCAGCCAGTCGCCCGCGAGCGGCAGCTCGTCCAGCTCGTCGAGGAAGGGCAGCTGTTCCACGGTCACGTGCACGTGGGCGCGCGCGATCGACGACGCGGCGCCGATCGAGTTGACCAGTGCGGTCCCGTCGTGGCGCCGCGCCCATGCGAACGCCGCCGCCAACAGCTCCACCGAGGCCTCGCGTTGGGCTGGAACAGCCCAGAGCAGCGCAAGGCGCTGCGCGAACGGGAAGCGGTTGGGAGTCACCGAGAATGCGCCATCGCGGTGCAATGTCTCGTGGGCCAGGATGCGTTCCGCGGCATCGGCGCGGAACGCCGGCCGGTCCGGCCCGGGCTGTCCTGCGCGCGCTGCGCGCGAAGGGATCCACGCGAGTTCTGCCGTGGCACCGAACACACGCACGCGCCGCACGGCTGCGGGCTCGAAGTCGACGAGTTGCAGGTCCTCGAGCGCTGGCAGTCGTGCGGCAACTTGGTCTGGGTCCACGTTTGCAGGGCATGTTGGCCGCAGGTACCTTGCTCGCCCAACATCTTTCCGCACTCGTGACCAGCAAGCTCCGCATCCTCTTCTTCGGCAGCAGCGACTTTGCCATCCCGGCACTGCGTGTGATGAAGGAGTCCGGCTGCAGCCCGCTGCTGGTGGTGACCAAGCCCGACGCACCACGCGGCCGTGGCCGCAAGGTGTACGAGGCCGAGGTGAAGGCCGCTGCCGAGGAGCTGGGCCTGCCCTGTGCCCAGCCCGAGGACCCGCACGCGCCCGAGTTCGTCCAGCAGCTGCGCGACCTGAAGCCGGACCTCGGCATCGTCATCAGCTACGGCGTGATCCTGAAGCACGACCTGCTCACGATCGCGCCGCGCGGACTGCTCAACGCCCACGCATCCCTGCTGCCCAAGTACCGCGGTGCAGCACCCGTGCAGCACGCCATCCGCCAGGGCGACAAGGTCACGGGCGTGACCATCATGCGGATCGTCCCGGAGCTCGATGCCGGCGACATCCTCCTCGTGGAGGAGACGCCGATCGGGCCCAACGAGAACTCCGGTGTCCTGCGCGAGCGCCTCGCCCAGCTGAGCGGCAAGGCGCTCGTGCGCGCGATCGAGCTGGTCGAGGCGGGCAAGGATGCCTACCGCAAGCAGGACGCAAAGAAGGCCACCTACGCGCCGAAGGTCGAGAAGGTGCACGGCATCATCGACTGGAAGGCACCTGCGACCGACGTGGACCTGCTGGTGCGGGCGATGACGCCGAAGCCGGGTGCACAGACCCGCCTCGGGGCGCGCCGCTTCTTCGTCATGGAGGGCGTGGTCGAGCCCGACAACTACGGCATGGGCATCCCGGGTGCGATCCAGTCCGCAGGCGAGGAGGGGATCCGCGTCTGCACGGGCAAGGGGTTGTTCCGCATCACGCGCATCAAGCCGGACAACGGTCGCAACATGACCGCAGGCGAGTTCGTGCGCGGCCACTCGATCGCTCCCGACGCGCGGTTCGGCTGAGTTGGCGCGGCCATGACGACGAGCCGCGCTGTCGCCTTCCGTGCACTCCTGCAGCTCGAGCAGGGCAGGTGCCAACGTGTCCGCGAGGCACTGGAGCGGGGATTCCGTGCTCCCGGTGAACGTCTGCCGCCGAGGGACATGGCGTTTGCCTGGGAGCTCGCACACGGCGTGGTGCGCAACGAGCGCTGGCTGGACGCCATCCTCGCCACCTTTGCGCACCGCGGCATGCCCAAGGATCCCGCGTTGCTGTGCGCGATCCGGCTCGGCGCCTTCCAGCTGCTGATGGTGCCCGGCATGCCCGCGCACGCTGCGGTGCACGAGACCGTCGCACTCCTGCACCGCAACCAGGCGTTTGCCAACGCCATGCTGCGCAGCATCGCCAGGAACCTGGTCGACCGCCCTGCCGACCCGTCTCTCCCTGCCACCGAGGTGCCGGTCGGAGCTGCCCGCACGCTCGTGCTGGAGTCACCGGGACTCGGCCCGTTGTTCGCCGCACACGACCCGCTGGCCGTGCGCCACTCGCTCCCCGACTGGTTGGTCGCCCGCTGGCGTGCAGTGCACGGCGAGCGGGCTGCGTCGGTGTGCGAGGCATGCAGCACGGTGCCGCACGTCCACCTGCGTGCCACCGAGCATGCGGGCAGCGCCGAGCGGCTTCGCGAACAGCTTGCCGTCGACGGCGTGCGCACCGGGCCCACCGACCATCCTTCCGTGCTGCGCTGGACCGGTGGGGAGTCGCCGTTCGCCACGCGCGCCTGGCGCGAGGGCTGGTGCGTGGTGCAGGACCCGACCGCACTGCGCGCGGCCGAGGCGCTTGCCGTCCTTCCCGGCGAGACGGTGGTCGACCTCTGCGCCGCGCCAGGCACCAAGACCATGCTCCTGGCCGAGAAGGTCGGTCCGGGCGGGCACGTGCATGCGCACGACGTCGACCCGCTGCGCTGCCAGCGCATCCGCGAGAACGTCGCCCGGCTGCACTTCGGCGACCGCG
The DNA here is from genome assembly GCA_041178545.1 of Planctomycetota bacterium. GTDB lineage: Bacteria > Planctomycetota > UBA1135 > UBA1135 > UBA2386 > JBEATZ01. The sequence goes on along the minus strand of JBEGVB010000052.1, from coordinate 55,063 downwards.
TCACCGTGGTGGAGGACGCATCGCTGCTGCCCCGCGCCGATGCCGTGCTTGCCGACGTGCCGTGCTCCAACAGTGGCGTGCTCGGCCGCCGCGTCGAGGTCCGCCACCGCATCACCGAGGCAGCGGTCCGCGAGCTGACCGCCGTGCAGCGCGAGCTGCTGGAACAGGCTGTCGCACTCGTCCGGCCCGGCGGTCGGGTCGCCTACTCGACCTGCTCCATCGAGCCTGAGGAGAACGAACAGGTCGTGCGCTCGGTCCTCCGACCCGGCGTGGTGCTGCTCTCGGAACGGCTGACCCTCCCGGTCGCGGGCGCGTGCGACGGCGGCTACGTGGCCGTGCTGCAGGTGGGCGAGCGCGCGTGAGCAAACGGGACTTCCCCGTGCCCCGCACCAAGGGGTAGAAGCCAGCCATGGCATCCCGCTCGTCCGGTGGCTCGCGCCCGCGTTCCCGCGCCAGCTCGTCCAGCTCCAGTTCCTCCTCGTCCCAGACGCTGCTGCTCGTCGTGGGGGCCGTTGCGGTGGTGGGACTGTTGCTCGTGATGAGCGGTGGCGGCGGCAAGAAGCCTGCTGTGCCCGCCAACCAAGGCACCTCGACTCCTGCCGCGGCACCCGCGGCTGCACCCGCTCCCGTCGTCTCGCTCCCCGCCGGCAGCGCCAAGGCTGGCAAGACTCCGGGCCGCCCCGCCCCGGCGCTCACGCAGGAGACGCTCGGCAAGCTCGCCCAGCTGGAGGCCCAGGCCACGGTCCTCTTCAACGAGAGCGTCACGTTGCGCAACGGCGGCGACAACATGAAGGCTCGGGAGGCCGCCGGGCGCGCCAAGGACGTGCTGGAGCAGTGGAACCAGCTGGTGGAGCCCAACCTGCTGTGGCAGGAGGAGGCCCAGCTCGGCGACTGGGCCCAGCCCGCCGAGTACACCCAGCTCGAGAAGCTGTTCGGTGCCTACCAGACACTGAACAACAAGGTCCGCAAGCAGGGCGGCTGAACGTGCGGGCTGGCTACCACACGAGCGGCCTGCAGAACCACCGGCTGGAGGATGCCCTCCGGCTCGTGGCCGACGCAGGCTACGCCGTGGTGGCGCTCACCCCCGACGTGATGCACCTCGACCCCTTCCGCTCCACGGCGGCGGAGGTGGGGGCCATCGGCACCCTGCTCGAACGCCTCGGGCTGGAGGTGGTGGTGGAGACCGGGGCGCGGTTCGTGCTGGATCCCACCTGCAAGCACGAGCCCACCCTCATGACCCGGGACCCGGCCGCCCGGGCGCGGCGGTTGGACTACACGCGCCGGTGTGCCGCCCTCGGGGCGGACCTGGGTGCCAAGGTGGTGTCGTTCTGGGCGGGCATCGACCGCGCCCCCGGTCCGGACTCCCGCACCCTGCTGGATGCCGGGGTCGACGCCAGCTGTGCGGCGGTGCGCGCTGCCGGTCTGGTGCCGGCCTTCGAGCCCGAGCCGGGCATGGCGGTGGAAACGGTGGGGGCCTATCGGGAACTTTGCCTGAGGTTGGGGGAGGCCGCACCGGCCCTGACCCTCGACATTGGCCATCTCTACGCGGTCTGGGAGGGCGATCCGGCCGCTGCCATCGGCGGTTGCGCCGACCGGCTGGTCCAGGTGCACCTGGAGGACATGCGGCGCGGGGTCCACGAACACCTGCTGCCCGGCACCGGCGATGTGGACTTCCATGCCGTCCTAAGTGCTCTCAAAGAAGTAGGTTATGAAGGACCTGTTTGCTTCGAGCTGTCGCGGTCGAGCCACGCAGCTCCCGAGGCCCTGCGCACCTGCAAGGCCACTTGGGACCGAGTTGCCACCAACCTTGCGCGTTGACCGCGGGGGGCAGAGGTCTATCGTGAGGGGCTCCCCGTGGACTCCGGCACCCGTCGGCGCCGCGGGGCGAGACCTGCAACCATGAGTGGCATGCGCTTCTGTCCCACCGTCGAAGGCCCGTCGGCCCCCCTCATCACCCACCAGATCGGGGTCGACACCTGCATGGCGCGCCAGCGCACCTTCTACCACAAGTGCCACCGGTGCCAGTACCGCGGCAAGCCGGCCAGCTTCCAGCTGACCAACCCCACCGATGCCGCAGGGCAGAAGCCCGGCGTCGAGGCCGAGGCCTCCCAGCAGGCCTGACCCTTCCCGGGGGCGCGATCGCCCCCGCTCAGCCGGCCTGCAGCCGGTCGCGCAGCTCGACCAAGGCCACCTTGGCGGCCTCGAAGTCCCGGACGATCCGTTCCGCCAGGCTGCGGGAGATCTCCAACTGCTCGGCGCGGCTGGCGTACTGCATCCGTTCGCAGGACTCCTGCAGGCACTGGGCACCCAGGTTGCCGGAAGAGCCCTTCAGCGAGTGGGCGGCGCGCTCCATGGCATGGAAGTCGGCTGCCTCGGCTCCCTGCACGATGGCCTCCACCTTGGTGGGGGTGTCGCTGAGGAAGATCTCGATCAGCTCGAGGAGCAGCTCGGGGTTGCCGTCGTCGGACAGGGAGATCAGCTCCTCGACGACCTCCATGTTCAGCACCTGGTTCATGGTTCCTCCGTTTCCTCCACAGGAATCGGAGGAAGCACCTGTCGATCTTGACGGAGAATCGAGGTTCCAGGACCCCTGCCGGACCGGTCAGGACCCGGAGGCGGCCCGGACCTCGTCGCTGGTGAGCATCCGCTTGCTCGACTTGCCGGCGGCAAGGACGCGTTGGACACGGTCCTCGGTGGGCTCGATGCCCAGCCTCTCCAGCGCCCAGGAGGCGTTGGACTTGCCACTCATCGGTCCCACCGCGATCACCTGCTCCAGCCCCACCATGTGGGCCGGCACGCCGGAGTAGACCGAGTCGGCCAGCTCCACGTCGCCCTTGCGGTAGGCCTTCACCACGGCGGCAGCGTGGACGCCGGTGCCGGTCTCGAACGCGTCGCCACCGAGCACGGGGTAGTTGTGGGGGATCTCGACGCCCAGGGCCGCCGCCGCCTTGCGGGCGTACTCGGGCAGGGCCGTCAGGTCGTTGCGGATCCAGCCCTGCAGCCGGCAGTTGACCAGCAGCAGGTCCATGGGTGCGTTGCCCGCGCGTTCACCGACGCCGAGTGCGGAGCCGTGCACGCGGTCGGCGCCTGCCTCGATGGCTGCCAGGCAGTTGGCGATGCCGAGGTCGCGGTCGCGGTGGCCGTGCCAGTCGACGCCCAGGGTCGGGTCGTGCTGGTCCGCCAGCTCGCGCACGAACTTCACCACCGCCCGCGCGCCCTGCGGTGTCGAGTGGCCGACCGTGTCGCACACGCACAGCCTGCGCGCGCCCAGCTCGATGGCGGTCGAGTACAGCGCGCGGATCGTGTCCGGGTGCGCGCGCGAGGTGTCCTCGGTCACGTACATGACCGGCAGCTGGTGCCGCTGCGCGAAGGAGAGTGCCTCGCGCGTGTTCTTGAGCATCATCTCCAGCGTCCAGTCCTCGGCGTACTGGCGGATGTAGCTGCTGCCGATGAAGGCACAGACCTCGATCGGGATGCCCGCCTTCTGCGTCATCTCGACGACGGGCTCGATGTCGCTCACCACGGTGCGGCACGCGACGTTGGCACCGATCCGGAGCTTGCGCTGTGCGATGTGCTGGGCCATGCGGAGGATGTCCTCGCGCGGCCTGCCGCCGGCACCGGGCAACCCCAGGTTGGCCGTATGGATGCCGAGGCGGTCCATCAGCTCGAGCAGCTCGAGCTTCTTGTCGAGCGCGGGGTCGATCACGGCTGGCGACTGCAGGCCATCGCGCAGGGTCTCGTCGTCGAACTGCAGCGGCCGGGTCGGCTGGTACGCGCCGCCATGCCGGTTCCAGTCGTGGATCAGGTCCTCGATGCGGGTCATGGACCAGAGTCTAGTCCGACCGAACCAAAGCTCCAGCAACGGAGCTGCAGCTGCGGCGCATGCGCACACCGCGGGGTGGACCCTTGCGAGCCCATCGGGCATCCTCGCGCGCCCATGGCCGCCGTGCCCGAGTCCCGCGCCGAGTCCGGCAGTGCCACCTGGCGCCTCGCACGCGACGTCTTGCCGGTGGTCGTCATCGCGCTGGTCGCCATGCAGGTCATGCGCCGTCACGTGGCCGAGCGCTACGTCGTGCCGACCGGCTCGATGCAGCCCACGCTCTTCGGCGACCCGGTTCGTGGCGACGTGGTGCTCGTGGACAAGCTCGCCGGTGCCGCAGGCCTGCAGTTGCACGACCTCGTGGTGCTCGACAACCCTGACGCACCCGGCAACCACCTGGTCAAGCGCATTGCAGCCGTGGGCGACGACCCGCAGGCGTGCTGCATCGACCTGCGCGACGGGGACCTGTGGCTCGGCAGCGACCGGCAGCAGGTGCGCCGCGACGTGAAGGACCCGCTCGCGAGCGCCTCGATGCGGTTGCCATGGTTCCGTTGGCCGGGCAACGAGCCGTGGGACTTGCAGCTGCAACTCGACGGCGAGGCGATCCAGAACGGCGTCCCTGCCGCGCTCCGCATCGCCTGCCGCCACGCCACGGTCGACGGACTTGCCACAGCCCTGGCCGGGGTGCGCACCGGCAGGCCGCGCGGCATGGAGGACAACTCGTTCCCACCCGGGTGCCTTGCCTCCGTGCGTCCAGTGGACGCCTCCTACCTTGCGCTGGACGGCAGCCGCGGCCGCGAGGGCAGCGGCATCGTCGTCAACGACTTCGGCTGCGAGCTCGCGCTCGCGCCGGGCCGTGCCGTGCGCGAACTCGTGTTCGGCCTCGAGCAGCGCGACGGCATCCGCATGTTCCGCTGGGAACTCGCGACCGGGCTCGTCGAGCTGCGTCAGGGCACGACGGTGCTGCAGTCCCGTCAGGTTGCCGCACGCATGCCGGGCACGCCCGTGCGCGTCGCGTTCGGCCACCTCGACGGCCGCGACTGGTTTGCCGTCGACGGCACTGCGTGGTGCATCGAGCACGACCCCCTGCTTGCCGTTCCCGACGAGGGTCCCCGCCCACGACCCGCGCTCCGCAGCCGCTGGTTCGTGGCACCGCTCGGTCTCGTGGCCGAAGGCAGTGCCGCGTTCGACCCGCTCCGCGCCGTCGACTGCGTGCAGCTGGAGGTGTTCCGCGACATCCACCACTTCCGCGAGCGGGTTCCCGGCATGCCGGGATCCGACTCGGGCTGGCCGTTGCTGGTGCCGCCAGGCCAACTGTTCCTGCTGGGCGACAACTCGTTCGACAGCCGCGACAGCCGCGTGCACGGACCCTACCCCCGGAGCGCCTTCGTGGGCCGCCCCCGCGCGGTGATCGGGCCGGTCGAGCGCATGCGGTGGCTGTGAGCTGGGTTGCCGCGCGCCAGCAGCAGGCTACTGGCGCCTTGGACCCCACGGCTCCTGTGCCCATGATCCTCCCCGTGACCGTCAGCTGCCTGATCCTCGCCTCCTTGCTGTCCGCCCAGGACCCGCAGCCAGCCGCCCCCGGTGCGCAGGCGCAACCACCGCTCACGCCGATGCCCGTGCCGCGCACCGTCGCCGCACACCGCAAGGACGTGCGCATCGACGTGGACGGCAGCCTCTCCGAGTGGCCCGAGCTGCCGCCCGTCGACCTCTCCGACGTGCGCCAGCTGAGCGGCACTGCAGTGGGGGCCTGGCGCGGTCCGCGCGACCTGAGCGGGGCGGTGTTCCTGCTCTGGGACGAGACCCACCTCTACCTCGCAGCGCAGGTGCTCGACGAGTGGCACCGCGCCCTCGACCCGGACAACGTGCTGCTCACCGAGCTGCCGGTTGCCGACAACCTCGTGCTCACCTTCGACCCCGCACGGAACACACGCGGGCTCGGCCCCGAGCCCACGCGCGCCGAGGACGCGGAGTTCTGGCTCGCCGAGGGCACCGGCAACGAACTGGTGCTGTGGGACCGGCTGCGCGGCACGGCGCGGGTGGTGGAGGACGGCAGGCTCGCGGTCACCCACTCGAAGGAGGACGGCCGCACGGTCTACGAGGCGCGCATCCCGTGGCAGGCTGTGCTGGCTCCCGGCGTGAAGGCGGCGTCCGGCCTGGTCCTCGACCTGCAGGCAGTGCTCAACGACTTCGACGAGACCACGGACCCGATGCCGCAGACGCGCATGGGCTGGACGTTCGGCACCGGACCGCGCGTCGACCCCGGTGTCTTCGGCAGTGTCATGCTGGTGCAGGACCTCGCGTCGCTCGGTGGCGTGGTGCCCGAGTTCCCGGCGGCACCCGCGCGCGAGGGGCGCAGTGCACTCGACGGTGTGCTTGCCGGCGTCATGCGCACACTGTCCTCGCACGGTCCTGCAGCACACGACGGCACGGTGCCGCCTGCCTCCGCAGGCGGGCTGGAACGCCTGAAGGCACTGGAGGCCCTCGACGACGTGTGCGAACGCTTCCCGCGTGTCGACTGGCTGGAGTTCCACCAGCGCGTCCACCGCCGCATGACGCGCGAGGTTGCGGGTCTCACTGCCGAGGGCTTCCTCAGCTACTGCTACCAGGTGCTCGCGCAGGTCGCCCGCGCCGCCGAGGCCGAGCCGCCCGCAGGCGGCATCCGCTTGTTCCGGCTGCCGTTCGGCGGCTGGCTCGTGCGCAGCAAGCAGGCCAACTTCGTGGTCGACGCCGCCGGGCCCGACCTCGCCCACTGGCTCTGGGGCGGCATGGAGTTCTGCATCCTCACGCAGCCGCTCGACATGGTGCGGCGCAACGACCAGATGATCCTGCGCATGCATGCCGGCAAGCCGCCGCGCCCGTGCCTCATGCACATTGCCGTCCACCTGCCCGTGGTGTCGATGACGGACCTGGTGCTGGTGGAGCCGGGCGAGGTCTACGGCCAGGACAGCGGCATCCAGGTGAAGGCGCTGGGCCACAAGGCACCGGACGGCGGGGTGCCGTGGTCGCTGGGCTACCGCATCGAACTCGTGGGCGGGGTCCGCCTCATGGTGGTGGGTCCCACCCTCGCGACTGCCGAGGTGCCCACCGAGGGTTGCGACGTGCTGGTGTTGAGCCTCCGCAACCCCAATGCCCTCGAGATCGCACGGGCTGCCAGGCCCAGGCAGGTCGTGTTCGACGACCTGTTCCTGCCGCAGGTGTTCCCTGCCGCGCGCAGGCTGCGTCTCACCGATGCCCACGAGTTCCAGGCCCAAGTGCAACCCGTCCGGTCCTGGGTGCTGGCACCGGGTGAGTCGGTCGAAGTGCAGCCCGGCAAATGAACCTGTCACTTGTCCCCGGGCACCCATTGGTCATGTGATTGTCATCGGACAATCACGGGCTCATTGTTTTCCTGTATTGCTTGCATCCAGGTTCATTGCGGCGCACAATCCCCGCCCTCATTGGGTCGGTGCCCCTCCCAGTCATGCGCCGCACAAGAGAAAGAAAGCAAAGGACTCCCTCCATGGCCGCAAAGAAGACCTCGCCAGAAATGGCATTCGTGATGGACTACCTGCAGAAGAACCGGCAGGCATCGTTTGCCGAGATCCGCGAAGCGGGCTCCAAGAAGAAGCTCAAGCTGTACCCGATCGTCTACGGCCGCGCGCAGGCGCTGCTGGGCATCGTCAAGCTCTCGCCGCGCGGCTCGGGCAAGGCGGCCAAGGCAGCGAAGGCTGCAAAGGCAGCAAAGGCCCCCAAGGCGGCCAAGGTCGCCGTCACCGGCAAGAAGCGCGGTCGCCCGCGCAAGAACGCCGGTCTCGCCATCGACACCAGCTCGCTGGAGGGGATCATTGCAGCGGTCAAGACGCTGCAGAACGAGCGCGAGCGCCTGCACGGGACGCTCGGCAAGATCCAGGCGATCCTCAGCGAAGTGCTGTGACCCGCTGCGCGTCCCGGGCGGCCAGGTGCCGTTCCGGGGACGCGTCCCAGAACCTCGGCCGCAGTGCCGGACGACAAGGTCCGCTGCTGCGGCCGTCCTGTTTGGTCAGCCCAGCAGCGATGTCAGTGCGCGCTGCTGCCGCGGCAATGCCGTCTCGCGGCACCATTGGTCGAACCCGCGCGCGACCTGCATCGTCAGGGCTCCCGGGGAGCCGTTGCCCATCGGCTTGCCGTCGAGGGTGAGCACCGGACTCACGCTGCGCAGGGTGCTGGAGAGGAACGCCTCGTCCGCGGCCGCGAACTCCTCGGCCGTGAGGTTGCGCTCGGCGGTGGGGATCCCGTTGGCCCGGCACCACTCGAGCACCATGGCGCGCGTCACGCCCGCGAGGATGCCGCTGTCGAGCGTCGGCGTGCACACCGTGCCGCGCACCACGGCAAACAGGTTGGAGGTGGAGGCCTCGGTCACGTGGCCCTGCGCGTTGAGGAACAGGCAATCGGTCGCGCCGCGTTCCCGCGCCTCGGCGAGGCCGAGCACGTTGTTGAGGTAGTTGCCGCTCTTCACCGCCGGGTCCAGCGCCCGCCGGTCGTTGCGCAAGCGGTCCACCCGGGCGAGGTGCACCGGCTTGCCGTCGATGGGGGACAGGGCGCGGACCATCACGAGCCAGCACGGCGCAGGGGGAGCGTACGCGAGGTCGATGTTGGGGGCACTGCCGGTGCCACGCGAGACGACGATGCGGATGTAGCTCTCGGTGTTGCCAGCCCTTGTGAGCGTCTCGACCACGCGCTGCATCACCTGCCGGCGGTCGAGGTCGAGCGTCATGCGGATCCCGGCAGCCGACTGCCAGAGCCGGTCGAGGTGCTCGGCCCAGGCGAAGGGCGCACCGCCCAACGTGCGGATCACCTCGTAGACCGAGTCCCCGAAGAGGAAGCCGCGGTCGAGCACCGGGACCCGGGTCTCGGCCTCCGGCGCGATCACGCCGTCGAGATTGCAGAGGTTGGCCATGGGAGGTCGGATGGTAGAGTCCGACCCCCTCCACCATGTGCGGCTTCATCTCGATCTTCGGTCCCGACGGTCACGACGTCATCCAGGATGTGCTCACCGGTCTGCTGGCCATCCAGCACCGCGGTCAGGACGCCGCAGGCGTCGTGAGCTTCAACGAAAAGTTCCACGCCAAGAAGGGCCTCGGGCTCGTCCGCGAGGTCTTCCAGGACAAGCACCTCCAGCGCCTGCGCGGCCCGATGGCCGTGGGCCACGTGCGCTACCCGACGGTCGGCCTCGGTGAGGACACGGACGTCCAGCCGTTCTGGCTCGACTTCCCGGTGGGCGTGGCGATGGCCCACAACGGCAACGTCACCAACTTCCACGAGCTGAAGCGCAACTACTTCGCCAACCGCTCGGTGCGCCTGGCCTCCAACTGCGACCTCGAGGTCGTGCTCTACGTCTTCGCCGACCGACTCATCCGCCGCGCCGGGGAGCAGGTGCACGTCGACGACGTCAAGGCAGCCACCAAGGAGGTCTTCGAGCGCGTGAAGGGTGCCTACTCCGTGGTCGGCATCCTCGGCGGCCAGGGCATGTACGCATTCCGCGACCCCTACGGCATCAAGCCGTGCATCTTCGGGCGCAAGGTCACGCCCGAGGGCATGTGGTACGCGGTGGCGAGCGAGTCCGTGGTGCTGGAGGTCTCGGGCTACGAGATCGTGCGCGACCTCAAGGCCGGCGAACTGCTGTGGATCGGCCAGGACCGCGTGCCGCAGTTCCACCAGGTGGGCGACAAGACCCACCGCCCGTGCATCTTCGAGCACATCTACTTCGCGCGTCCGGACACGATCCTCGACGGCACCTCGGTCTACGAGACCCGTCTCTCGCTCGGTCGCAAGCTGGCCCACTCTTGGAAGGCCACGGGCCTCGAGGTCGACGTGCTGGTGCCGGTGCCGGAGTCCGCTCGCACGGCAGGCCAGGCGATGGCCGAGGAGCTGGGCGTCCCGTACCGCGAGGGCTTCGTCAAGAACCGCTACGTGGGGCGCACGTTCATCATGCCCAACGACAAGCAGCGCCGGGACTCGATCCGCCAGAAGCTCAACCCGATCCGCAGTGAGTTCCAGGGCAAGCGCGTGCTGATCCTCGACGACTCGATCGTGCGCGGCAACACGAGCCGCCAGATCGTGCGCATCGCCCGCCAGATGGGCGCCTCCAAGGTCTACCTCGCCTCGTACTCGCCGCCGCTGCTGTCGCCGTGCCCGTACGGCATCGACATGGCGACCAAGCGTGAGTTCGTCGCGCGCGGGCGCAACAACGAGCAGGTGGCAGCCGAGCTGGGCGCGGACTACGTGCTGTACCAGACCATCCCCGACATGGTGGAGGCCGTGCGCACGGCCGGCGCCGGCAAGACCCAGTTCTGCATGGCGTGCTTCAACGGCGAGTACCCGACCGGGGACATCACCGAGGAGATGCTCTCGGACATCGAGCAGGACCGTCTCGCCGCCAGCAAGACCTGAAGGCTCGCCGCCAGCAAGACCTGAGGGTTCGCCACCAGCAAGACCTGACGGCTGGCTTGGACCGGCTGCGTGCGGTGGGTATCACATCCGCGTGAGCACCCAGACCACCGCAACCGGTTCCCGCACCTTCGACCCGAGGGCCGCCAAGCAGCGGCTCCTGCAGCTCGTGCGCGAGCGCGCCTACAAGGACGGCATCGACATCGTCCTCGCCTCCGGCAAGCGCTCCAACTTCTACATCAACGGCAAGAAGGTCACGCTGCACCCCGAGGGTCTCTGGCTCATCGCCAAACTGCTGCTCAAGAAGCTCGAGGCGTACCCCGAGATCACGGCCGTCGGCGGGCTCACCATCGGTGCCGACCCGATCGCCAGCGCCGTTGCAGCGCTGTCCCACGAGACGGGTCAGAACCTCAAGGCATTCCTCGTGCGCAAGGAGCCGAAGGGACACGGCACCGGCTCGCGCATCGAGGGCGACCTCGAGAAGGGTGAGAAGGTCGCCATCGTCGAGGACACCGTGACCACGGGTGGTTCCGCGCTCAAGGCCATCGATGCCGTCCTCGAGGTCGGTGCGGTGCCGGTGGTGGTCGTCGCCATCGCGGACCGTGAGGACCCGGATGCCACGGCCTTCCGTGCCGCACACCGCGTCGAGCCGCTGCTCACCCTCTCCGAGATCCGCGGCGGCTGAGCGCACTCCCTGCCATGGAACCAGCCGCTCCCTGCGCCGTCATCGTCACTGCGGCCGGCAGGGGCGAGCGCATGGGTGCGGACAAGGCGCTGCTCGACCTCGGTGGCGTCACGGCGATCGAGCGCATCGTCGCGCAGTGCCGCGCTGCCGGCCTCGGGCCCGTCCTCGTGGTCCGCAGCCGCGGGGCTGCCGCACTGCCGTCGCTCGGCGAGGGCGTCCACGTCGTCGCCACCGAACCGGGCCTCGACATGGCCAACAGCGTGCGCGCGGGACTGCGCGCGCTGCCCGTCGAGGCTGCGCGCGTCGTCGTCTTCCCCGTGGACCATGCGCTCGTCATGGCAGACACGCTCGCGGCCACGGCTGCACGCCTCCTCGAGCCCGGGGTGGCCGTCTGCCTGCCGCTGTGGCGCGAGCGCGTCGGCCACCCGGCGGCATTCCGGCGCGAGGCCCTCTGCGAACTCGAGGTCGCCGGGACCACCCTGCGCGACGTCGTCCGCAAGGACCCTGCGCGCGTGCGCGTGGTTCCCACGGCCAACCACTGGGTGTGTGCCGACCTCGACCACCCCGAGGACCTGCGCGCGGCGCGCGCCCAGCTGACCGCCCAGCCGCACTGCGTGGTGGAGCAGATGTTCCGCCACCGCTCGGTGCGTTCCTACCTTCCGGACCCGCTCGCGACCGGCCAGCTGGAGCGGCTTGTCGATGCCGCGCGGCGTGCGTCCACCTCGAGCTTCATCCAGGCCTATGCCGTGGTTGCCGTCGAGGACCCGGGTCGCCGCGCTGCCGTGGCCGCCCTGTGCGGCGACCAGGCCCACATCCAGCAGGCACCGGTGTTCGCTGCAGTGTGTGCCGACCTCCACAAGCTCGCACTGTGTGCCGAGCGCGCAGGCGGTGCCGTGCAGGCGCAGAGCCTCGAGCTGTTCCTGCAGTCCACCGTCGATGCCGCACTGCTCGGCCAGAACCTCCAGCTCGCTGCCGAGTCCGAGGGCCTCGGCGCCTGCATGATCGGTGCTGCCCGCAACCACCCGCTGCAACTCGCTCAGCTGCTCGGGCTGCCGCGGCACTGCTACGTCGTGTATGGCATGACCCTCGGCCACCCGGCCGAGCAGCCCCTCGACCGCGGCCGCATGCCGCTCGGTGCCGTGCTCCACCGCGAGCACTACGACGCATCGGTCCTGCCCGCCGCGCTCCAGCATGCCGACGACGACATGCGCGCCTGGGCGCGCCGCACCAATGCCGTGCTCGCGCCGGGGGCAAGGCCCGTCGACGAGACCAAGGGTTGGACCGACCGCATGGCCGTGCTCTGGGGCAGTGCCAGCCGCTACGTGAAGGCCCGAGCCGCGTTGCGCGAGGAACTGCGCCAACTGGGCTTCGCCCTGGAGTAGCCGTCCGGTCCCGTTTCGGGACCGGTCGGACGCGGCAATGCCGTCACGACCCTCCTGCGTACGGAAAAGCCACGCGACGGAAGCTAGTGTTCCCCGCCATGAAGCTCGCCAACCCCACCCTCTTCCTGGCGCTGCTGGCGGTGTCCGCCGCCTGCGCGCCCAACCACTACCGCGCGTCCGTGTCGGGCATGAGCGGTCGCATGAGCGGCGACATCGCACTGCAGAACACCGCGGGCACCAACAACCTCGAGACCGACCGCAACGACCTGAAGAGCAACTTCGGGCTAGGTGAGAGCGAGGTCCTTCCCTACCTGCAGACCGAGGCAACGTGGGACGCGCACACGTTCCGCTTCAATGTCTTCGACTACTCCAGTGACGGCAGCGGGACCCTGGCAGAGCCCTTTGGCGACATCCCCGCCGGCTCGACCGTGGACGCCGCGCTCGACTTCACTGCCCTGCAGGCCTCGTGGACCTACGACGTGCTCGACAGCGAGACGCTGCACTTCGGTCCGGGTGCCCAGCTCGCGTACTACCGCCTCGACCTGAGCGCCCAGGGTGGCACGCCTGCCGGCTACGAGGAAATCGACTCGGAGACCCTCATCCCGCAGCTCTACCTCGAGGGCGAGATCGACCTCGGCACGGTCTCCTTCGTCGCAAGCGCGGGCGGCATGTCGGTCTACCAGTACCACGATGCCGACGGCAGCTGGTGGGACACCCAGTTCATGCTCCGCGTGCAGCCGTTCGACCACTTCGAGCTCGTCGCGGGCTACCGGCTCATCGACATGGATGCCAACGGCATCGCCAGCAGCCGCGACTTCGACGTCGACGCGCGCTTCGAGGGCTGGTTCGTCGGCGCCGGCCTGCGCTTCTGACCCCGGCTGCGGCGTCAGTCGACCACGAGCGCGCGGGTGAGCAGTGCCTTGCCCGCAGGTGACGTGAGGTACGTCGAGACCTCGCGCGCCACGGGCGAGGGTGTTCCGCTCGTCACCAACAGCACCCGTTCGCCGAAGCGGCAACTGCCTGCCTGCATGCGCGCCGTGGACAGGTCGAGTCCTTCCACGCGCACGGCCTTCACTCCCGTGGCGCCGGCGAGCGCAGGTGCACGCACCAGCCCGAGCGAGCCGGGCACGTTGCGCACCGTCTCCAACACGGCTGCCTCGTCCACTGCCCGAACGCACCCCTCCGCCAGCGGGTCGCCGGGGACCATTGCGGTCACAGCGCGGGCGAGGAACCCCTGCTCGGCCGGGACCACCAACTGCAGTGGCAGTGCCTCGCCGCCCAGCTCCCGCCAGTCCCGAGCCTTGCCGGTCAACACGGAGCGAACCTGCTCCAACCCAAGCTCCCAGAGGCGGTGCGTCTCCTGCACCACCAGCACGAACCGCTCACGACCGAGCGGGTGGTCCACCAGACCGGCTTCGCGTTCGCGCCAGCTCAACTCGCCGTGGATGCCGGCGAGGTCGACGCGTTCCTGACGCAACTGGTCGAGGACGTCGCGGTTGCCGGCCACCGACACCATCACGTCCACGTGGGGCAGCGCGGCTTCCACCGCCGCTTCCCACAGCGGGTCGAAGAACTCGCGCGCCTCCCAGCCGACCGCCAGCCGCACCAGCGTGCGCGGCCCCTGGTCCTGGAGCGGTCGCGACTCGGCCATGGGTGCGGGTGGTGGCGGCGGCGCCGGGGTCGCCTGGGGTGCCGCGATCCCTGACCCGCCGAAGGCGGCCGGATCTGCCGTGGGGGCGGGTTCGGTGGGGACCTCGGGCTCCGCACCCCCGCTGACCAGGAGGCCGCCGAATGCCACCAGGCAAAGCACTGCCCCCGCGATTGTCGTGTTCTTCCCCATTCCCCTCCGAAGCTGTGGAGCTATCGATCAGCCACCGGGGGGTGTGTTGAGGGGTGCGACGTGAGTCCGGTCTCACCGACGGATGCGGGTCGCGGACTTGTGGGGTCCTGCTCCAGAAGGGCGGTGGCCAGGGTGCCCGCTGTCGTCGCGGGGTGGCCATCAGGCTGGTGGAGGGGGTTTGCAGTTGCCCTCGACACCACGCGCGGGCGTGGCGGAGCTGCGTCCATGCGCCCTTGGGGCCTTGGCGTGCGGGCAGTGGCACCGTCCCAACCCCGTGGCCGCCAACGGCTTGCACGCCGACGGGCGTTCCCACAACTCGGCGATCAGAGTCTTCCAAGTGCCCTACCCACAACATCTTGTGGCGCAAGAAGTCTCCACACCCAATCCGCCAGCCAAAATGACCTCTTGAACGATGCAACTTGTCCGCTACAAGACTCGCCCCCGTGACCCAAATGCTGCCCCACCTCGAAGCCAGCTCCGACCTGCCGCCCAGCGAGCAGATCGCGAACTACTACCGCGAGGCCATCGAGGCCGGCCGCTTGCGCAACGGCGACCGACTGCCGCCCATCCGCGCAGTGGCAGAGGCAGCAGGGGTCACCCGCGCGGCGGTGCAGGCTGCCTACAAGCAGCTCTCCGACCACGGGCTGGTGGAGGGCACGGTGGGTCGCGGCACCACGGTGCTGCGCAGCGGCGCCCCGGACCAGAGCCCGTTGAGCCCCTTTGCCATGGCGGCCCTCCGGCAGGTGCGCGAGTCGACGACCCCGCTGCGCACGCCTGCCGGTCGGCCCGAGGTCGCCAACTTCGCCGAACTCAACCCGCAGGACAGCCTGTTCCCCCTCAACGAGCTGCGCAGCTGCATCGACGGCGCGCTGCGCGACCGCGGGGCGGAGCTGTTCCGGTACGGCCACCCCAGCGGGTTGCCGGAGCTGCGCACGCTGCTCGCCCGTCGCAGTGGCGAGCCCGGCGCCAACAGCGACCAGGTCCTTGTCACCGCCGGTGCCCAGCAGGCGCTCGACCTGGTCCTGCGCACGCTGTGCAAGCCCGGCGATGCGGTGGCGGTGCCGGTCCCCACGTACCACCAGATGATCGGTCTGCTGCAGGCGCACGGCCTGCAGCTGGTGCCGGTCCCGAGCGGCCCGCAGGGCATCGACCTCGGCGTGCTCGAGCAGGTGCTGCAGCGCGGCAACGTGCGCCTGCTGTACCTGATGCCCACGTTCCACAACCCCACCGGCCGCACGCTCGACACCGACCAGCGCGTGGCCCTGATGGAGCTGGTGGCGCGCACCCAGGTGCCGGTGCTGGAGG
The DNA here is from genome assembly GCA_041178545.1 of Planctomycetota bacterium. Lineage (GTDB taxonomy): Bacteria > Planctomycetota > UBA1135 > UBA1135 > UBA2386 > JBEATZ01. The sequence continues at coordinate 39,623 of JBEGVB010000052.1, read as the reverse complement.
ACGAGTACCAGAGCCAGCTGCGCTTCGAGGGCCGCGACGAACGCTCGCTGCGCAGCCTCGACCCCCGCGGCCTCACGGTGACGGTGCACTCCTTCAGCAAGGGCCTGTTCCCCGGCCTGCGCCTCGGCTGGCTGCACGCCCGCGACCCGTTGCTGGCGCCCATGGCCGCGGTCAAGCGCTTCATGGACCTGGAGACGAGCTCGCTGCTGCAGGCCGCGCTCGTCAACTTCGTCCAGTACGGCAGCCTCGACCGCTACCTGACGCGGTTGCGCACCGAGCTCGCGCAGCGCCACCGCATGGTGCAGGACCAGCTGCTCGCACGGCTGCCGGAGGACTGCTCGATCACGCGCGCACAGGGCGGGTTCCTGCTCTGGCTCGAGCTGCCCGAGCGCGTCCAGGGCACGGGTGCCGGCGAACGGCTTGCTGCGCTCGCGGCCGAACGCGGTGTGCTCGTCGTGCCCGGCTCCGCCTTCGACCCCGCAGGCAAGCCGTCCAACGGCTGCCGCCTGTCCGTCGCGCGCGTCGAGCCCTCCCAGATCCCGGCCGGGTGCACCGTCCTCGCGGACGTCGCCCGCATCCTCGTCACGCCTCCTGCCACGACCAACCGCCTGTTGCTCTGAACCACCTCCCATGACCACGTCCAACGGCAAGCATCCCCTTCCCTCCGTGCCCGGCTTCACGGCCGAGGAACTCGTGTCCAAGATCGGCTTCTGCGAACAGCTGAAGGGCGGCGTGATCATGGACGTCGTCGACGCCGCGCAGGCTCGCATCGCCGAGGACGCAGGCGCCTGCGCCGTGATGGCGCTGGAGCGCGTGCCCTCCGACATCCGCAAGGACGGTGGCGTCGCGCGCGCCTCGGACCCGGAGATGATCCAGTCGATCCAGGCCACGGTGAGCATCCCGGTGATGGCCAAGGTCCGCATCGGCCACTTCGTCGAGGCCCAGGTGCTCGAGGCCCTCGAGGTGGACTGCATCGACGAGAGCGAGGTGCTGACGCCCGCCGACGAGGTCTACCACGTCGACAAGCGCGTGTTCCGCACGCCGTTCGTGTGCGGCTGCCGTGACCTCGGCGAGGCCCTGCGCCGCGTCCACGAGGGCGCGGCCATGATCCGCACCAAGGGCGAGGCCGGCACCGGCAACATCGTCGAGGCCGTGCGCCACATGCGCGCGCTCATGTCCGGCATCCGCGAGCTCAAGGGTCAGGACCGCAGCTGGATGGAGCGCAAGGCCGCCGAGCTGCGCGTGCCCTACGAGCTGGTGCAGTGGGTGGCCGACCACCAGCGGCTGCCGGTGCCCAACTTCTCCGCCGGCGGTGTCGCCACGCCCGCCGATGCCGCACTCATGATGCAGCTCGGCGCCGAGGCGGTGTTCGTGGGCTCGGGCATCTTCAAGTCCTCCAACCCCGAGCGCTTTGCCAAGGCCGTCGTGCGCGCGGTGACCCACTACCGCGAGCCGAAGATCGTCGCCGAGGTCTCCAAGGGACTGGGCGACGCGATGCGCGGCCTGCAGGTGGCAAGCATGCCTGCCGAGCAGCGCTTCGCGCACCGCGGCATCTGACCCCACAGCCTGCCATGGTCGTCGGCATCCTCGCCCTGCAGGGAGACTTCGCCGACCACGCGGAGGCGCTCGCGCGCTTTGGCGTGGCCACGCGCGAGGTCCGCGGCACCGCCGACCTCGACGGCCTCACCGGCCTCGTGCTGCCGGGCGGCGAGAGCACCACGATGCTCAAGCTGCTTGCCGTCGAGGGCCTCGAGCAGCCCCTCGGCCAGGCACTGCGCAGCGGCATCCCGGTGCTCGCCACCTGCGCGGGCATGATCCTGCTCGCCGAACACGTCGAGAACCCGGCCCAGCGCAGCTATGGCTTGCTGCCCATCACCGTGGTGCGCAACGGCTACGGCCGCCAGCTGCACTCGGGCACGCACGTGTTGGAGAGCCCGATGCTGCCGCAGGGCACGACGGGCACCTTCATCCGCGCGCCGCGCATCCGCGCCGTGGGCGAGGGCGCCGAGGTGCTGGCCTGGCGCGACGGCGACCCGGTGCTGGTGCGCAAGGGGCAGGTCCTCGCAGCCTGCTTCCACCCGGAGCTGGAGCCGCACCACCCGGTGACGGCGTTGTTCGTGGAGATGCTGGCGTCGGCATCGTCCTGCAATTCCGCTCGTCCAGCTCCACGGTGAGGACGGCCCATGGCGCGGCGCGCGCTGCTTCCTAGCATGCGCGCTCCCCACACGACCCCATCCCCATGAAGCCACTTCGCGTCGTCTCCTTCGGTCTCGGTCCCATCGGTCTCGCTGCCGCGCACCTCGCGCTGCAGAAGAAGACCGTCGAACTCGTCGGCGCCATCGACGTGGACCCTGCCAAGGTCGGCAAGGACCTGGGCGAACTGCTCGCACTGGGCCACAAGACCGGCGTGGTGGTGAGCGGCAACGCCGAGGCCGAGCTGAAGCGCCTGCAGCCCGACGCGATGCTGCACTGCACCAGCTCGTTCATGCCGGTGGTGAAGGACCAGCTGCTGCTGGCCGCGCGCTGTGGCGTGGACGTGGTCAGCTCGACGGAAGAGCTGCTGGTGCCCGAGTTCCAGAACCCCGCCATCGCTCAGGAGATCGATGCCGCGGCGAAGGCCCACGGCGTGAGCGTGCTGGGCACGGGCGTGAACCCCGGCTACGCGATGGACTACGTGGCCATCGTCGCGAGTGCGCCGTGCTTCGACGTCAAGAAGGTGCGCTGCGTGCGCGTGGTCGACGCGGGCACGCGCCGCCTGCCGCTGCAGAAGAAGGTGGGCGCGGGCCTCACCAAGGCTCAGTTCGACGACCAGATGGCGACCGGCCGCTTCGGCCACATCGGCATGCGCGAGTCGGTTGCGCTGCTGGCCAAGGCGCTGGGCTTCGCCGTGGATCGCATCGAGCAGACCGTCGAGCCGGTGCTCGCCACCGAGGTGCGCAAGACGCAGTTCCTCACGGTGGAGACCGGCCAGGTCGCGGGCATCCGCAACCACGGCTACGGCTACGTGGGCAACGAGGCGGTCATCCACCTCGACCTGAGCATGTACGTGGGCGCGCCCAACCCGCGCGACGAGGTGGTGCTGGAGAGCACGCCTGCCATCCGCCTCAAGTTCGAGGGCGGCATCGCCGGCGACCAGGCCACGGCTGCGATCCTGGTGAACAGCCTGCACTCGGTCGCGGCGGCAACGCCCGGCCTCAAGACCGTGCTCGACATCGGCGCGCCGCGGCTCTGCCGCTGAGCGCCCGCGTCACTGCATGAGCACTGCCGCGGCGTTCGAGAGCGTGTAGCCCACGGGCAGCGCATCGACCGCTGCTGCCTGGGCGGCGAGGAACACGCCGCCGAGGCTCGCAGGCACGGTGAGGCTCGTGGACCCGGTGCCCGTGCCGCTGAGCGTCAGCACGGCTTGCGTGGTGATCGTGCCGCCGAGCGGCAGGTACAGCGGGCAGGACGGGAAGAGCGGCGTGCCGAGCGGGTTGAGCTCGAGCGACAGCAGCACGGCTGCGAGTCCGTTGGGCACGCCCCCGCTCAGGGAGAAGGTCGTGGTGCCCGGGCTGGTCGCGCCAGCTGCAGCGAGGGTCAGCGCCTGGTACGGCGTCGGGCACGGGGTCCCCACGACGGCCGTGGTGCCGCGCGTCATGTAGGTGACGGTCATCACCGGACGGTTGACCGGGAACGTGTTCTCGCGGCTGTCGAAGCGGCGCGTGACGTAGGCCGTCTGCTCGTTGGTCTTGATGAGCCAGCCGAAGTTCGACGTGGGGCTGTCGAGCATCGACTGCACATCGGCGACGAGGGCGCTCGTGGACGGGAAGCTGAAGGTGCCGTAGCCCGTGGTGCGGAACACCGAGCTGGGCGTCGTGCGGTAGTCGCCGCCCGGCGTGGTCCACAGCTGGTTGGGATAGAACCGGTGGATCCAGGTGGCATCGTTGTTCGTTGCGCTGGCGCCCGTGCCCTCCTGGTTGGTTGCGTTGGAGCTGCCCTCGCCCCAGCTCGCGTTCACGCGGTGCAGGAACAGGTCGACGTCGCTGCCGACCGCACTGCGCGAGATGTTGTACTGGATGGTCGCGGTGAGGATGCGCGCACCGGCCGGCACCACCGCTGCGACGTTGAACTGCGACAGGGTGCGCCGCAGGGACGGCTGGCCGGTGAGTCCGGCAAAGGTGTGGACACCGGCACCGTTGCTGAGCGACCCCGTGGCGCTCTCGTAGAGGGTGTTGTCCCTGCTGCACTGGACGGTGACCGTGGTCTGGGCAGCGAGGCCGCCTGCGAGGAGCAGGAGACCAAGGGCGACGCGGTGGAGCTGCATCAGGAGGGATCCGGCCATGGCAGGGGCTTCGAAGGATACCGTCCCACGGCTGCACGGGCGGTTGGCCGAAACCTGTCGGGCCGGACCCCGCGCGCCGTCGAGGGCGCCGGCCGGCGGTGCGGAACCGCCCATGGCATGGGCAGTGCGCGCCCGGCCGGACGACCTCAGCAGTGGCGGAACTCGGCCTTCGCGCGCGGGCCGTTCTTGAGGAAGTTGGTCACGCCGATGCGCATGTCCTCGGTGCCGCACACCTCGCCGAAGCACTTGGCCTCGAAGGCCAGGCCCTCGCGCAGGGTCATGCGGGCGCCGCCGAGGATCGCCTTGCACAGGATCTCGTCGACCTTGCGGCTCAGGTGCCCCAGTTCCATCGCCGGCAGCGCGGCGGGCACGCCCTTCATCGGCTGCTGGTCGAGGCGCTGGCGCGGGCGCGCGCCGCTGGCCAGCTCCTTTGCGATCTGCACGGCACGGCCCACGAGGTCGTCGTCGACCACCTCGCTGACCAGGCCGAGGGCGAGCGCCTTCTCCGAGGAGATCGGCTTGGTGGAGCGCAGCATCTCTGCCGCGCGTTCGATGCCGACCCAGCGCGGCAGGCGCTGGGTGCCGCCGGCGCCGGGGATGATGCCCAGGTTGGCCTCGGGCTGGCCGGCCAGCACCTTGAGACCCTTCTGGGCGATGCGGACCTCGCAGGCCATGGCGGTCTCGATGCCGCCGCCGAAGGCGAGGCCGTTGAGGGCGCACACCGTGGGCTTCTTCACGTCCTCGACGGCATTGACGCATGCCTGCGAGCCGAGCGAGGTGCGCTCGCCATCGGCCGGGCCGGTGATCTTCGCGAGGAAGTTGACGTCCGCGCCGCTCACGAACGCCTTCTTGCCGAAGCCCGTGAGCACGATGCCCACGACCTTGGGGTCGCGGTCGCACTCGGTGAAGCGCTGGCGGATCTCCTCGAACACCGACTGGTCGAGGGCGTTGAGCACCTTGGGCCGGCGGATGGTGAGGACGGCCACGCCGTCGCGGTCCTCGCGCAGCACCACGGGGATGTCGAAGGGCTTGTTGGTTGCGCCGTGCTGCTCGATGCACTTCGGCACCACGAAGCCCTTGTGCTTCGCCGCGTAGGCGCGCACCAGCTCCAGCGCCTTCGCCGTGCCCAGCTCGTTCATGAAGCTGAACGCGGGCTTCATGTCGAGTGCGGTGTCGAGACCCATGTTGAAGTCGGCAACCGTCACGAGCCCGGCGTCGACGACCTCACCGCACAGGCCGAAGTAGGCACCGAGCAGGTCGTTGCGGATGCGCTCAGCAGTGGCCTCGGGCACGTCGACAACCTCGTCGCGTGAGGGCACGTCCCAGTTGGCCTTCGTCGCCACCTTGTCCTTGAGGCTCTGCGGGGTGCGGAACCACGAGTTGATCTTGGTGGTGTAGTTGTCGAGGCCCACCGCGGTGATGGGGTTGCCGCCGGTGAGGTTCATGGCGGTGAAGGAGCCGACGCCCATGCGGAACGTCTTCTTGCACACGAGGTCGATCTGCTTGGTGGTGCCAGCGCCCTCCTCGGCCAGCAGCGCGCACGCTTGGAACAGGCCCTCGAAGATCGGGTCGAGCGCGTAGCCGTAGCGCGACTTCACCTGGATCGGCACCTTGCCGATCGCCTCGTAGAACGACATCAGCCAGCGCGTGATCTCGGGTGCGGTCTCGGCACCCGGCACCACCTCGACCATGAGGTTGCGCTCGGCGGGGAAGAAGTAGTGCACCACGCCCGTGCGCGACTTGTTGCGCGCGTTGGCGAAGATCACCTCGGGCTCGAGGTGCGAGCTGTTGCTCACGAGGACCGCGTCATTGGCCACGAGGCCCTCGACCTGGCCGAAGATCCGGCCCTTGAGGTCCTTGTTCTCGGTGGCCGCCTCGACGACGAGCTGGGCGCCCGCGAGCTGGCCGTAGTCGGTGGTGAAGGACACCGCGCCCACCATCTGGGCCTGCTGCTCGGCCGTGAAGGCGCCGGTCTCGACGCCCTTGGCGACCTTCTTCTCCAGCTTGGCCTTGCCCTTGGCGAGCGCCTCGGCGGACACGTCCACCACGACCACCTGGACGCCGAAGGGCGACAGGACCTTGGTGAAGTAGAGGGCGATGTCGGGACCGATCTGGCCCGAGCCGATGACGGCGACCTTGGAGAGGGTGCGACCCAGGTGGGTGAAGCTCATGGCGTCCTTGGAGTTGTGGGGGGAAGCAGGGTATCGACGGCTCGCGTTCGCGGGAAGAATGCGCGCCCCTGTGGCCGTGTTTCACCCTGCCGGGCCCCGCGGATGCGGACTACCATCGCCGCCATGAGCCCCGGTCCGCGCCCCGTGTGCAGTGCAGTTGCCGTCCTGGTGGCCGCGCTGCTGGCCGGTGCCGCGGCGCAGGCCCAGGAACAGGCCACGGTGCAACTGCAGGGCACGGGCGACCGCGTCTGGGCGGGGGCCATGGCACTGGACCCGGCGGCTGCGGGTCCCGCGTGGCACGGCACCACGCCGTGGATCCCGGTCGCGGCGGGGGAACTTGCGCTGCGCTTCGGGCCGGTCCGCGGCGAGGGCACGGTCGCGCTCCCCGCGGCGCTCGAACTTGACGTGGCAGGTGGTGCCCGTGTGCGCGTGGTGGTGGGTGCGGCCGAGCTGTTCGCACGCGAGGAGGGCGAGGGTTCCGTGGCAGCCGGCCACGGCAGCCTCGACGGCATCGTGCCCGCCGCGGATGCCGCCCGCTGGAGCCAGACAGCAGACGGGTTTGCCTTTGCTGCCGGGGACTCGTCGCTGCGGCTCGAGGCAGGCGTCGGCACCGTGCGCGACATCCGCATCGAGACGCGGCTGCAGCTCGAGCAGGGCAGCGGTGGCGTGTTCGTGCGCGGGACCGCGCCCGGTGACGGCAGCCGCAACCGCTATGCGCTGCGCGTCGAGGCGGCCACGCACGTGGCGCAGCTCGAACGGCACCTGGGCGACTCCGTGTTCGTGCTGGCGCGCCGCCAGCTCGCGCCTGCAACGGGACCACGCCAGCTCGCCCTGCAGGTGCGTGGCTTCCGCATCGAGGCCCGCGTCGACGACGAGGTCGTGGCGCGCGCCATGGACGGTGCGCTCACGCGCGGTCGGTGCGGCATCGAGGCCGACCCGAACGCCCGCGGGGTGTTCGGACCGTTCTTCGCGGGAGCACCGCTCCCGCCCGCCCCCGTTGGTGCTGTCGTCCGCACGCCGGGCCGTGCCGCCCTGACGGCGGTGGTTCCTGCTGCAGTGGGGGACCTGTACTCGCTGGCGCTCTGGCTCGACCGTCCGGGGCCTGCATTGCCAGCGGCCACCTCGGGCCTCGAGCCCTGGCTGCTGTTGCCGCCCCTCCGTGGCTTCCTCGCCTGCAGCGACACCGAGGTACAGGGCCGCTGGGCCGGCACGGTCCGTCCCGACGGCACCGTGCGTGCAACCCTCGTCTGGCCCGCCCAGCCGGCGCTGCACGGCCTGTTTGCCCTGTGGGGCGGGTGGCTGTTCGCCCCCGACGGCAGTGCGCTCGAGGGCATGCTGCCTGCCGTGCCGCTCACCCTCTGAAACCCGCACGTGCGCCGCGGCTACGCTGCACCCATGCCACGCACCCTGCCCCTGCTCGTCGCTGTCGTGCTGCCGCTCGCGGCACTGCACGCGCACGGAGGGATGTACCGCGGGCCCGGCTCGAGCACGCCGGGGTCGGGCACGCCGGGCCCCAGCTACCCGGGCGTGCCCGGGCCCACGACGGGAGCGCGGCCGCAGGCAAGCAGCTCGTCGAGCTGGGTCGCGTGGTGGGAGGTCAACAAGGAGCCCTACGTGCGCGTGCGCTCACAGCTGGCGCGCGGCCCGGTCACCGGCTCGGACGAGTTCTACCTCGGTGCCCGGCGGCGCGAGGAGGGCAGCGACGTGCTGCTGGCGTCCAAGCTCGACCGCCGCCAGCGGATCGTGCCCGCGCTGCTGCAACTGCTGGCGAGCGAGCGCAACCGCGACGTGGTGACGGCCGCAACCGTCGCGCTCGCGAAGGCAGCGCGGGACCTGGGCGAACCCAAGGCGCTCGAAGCGATCCGTGCGCAGCTCCAGCGCGACGACCAGGAAGTGCGGGAGACGGCTGCCCTCGCCCTCGGCATCCTTGCCGACCCGAGCTCCGTCGACGACCTCGCAGCGCTGGTGCAGGACACCAGGGCGGGTCGCACGCTGGTGGCCGACGACCGCGTCCCGGTGCGCACGCGCGCATTTGCCGCGTACGCCCTCGGCTTCCTGGGCGGCAGGAGCCCTGCGGCCACCGGCAGCCGCGTGCTCGGGGTGCTGGTCCCGTTGCTCGAGGCCGACCTGCCCAGCTCGGAGCGCGAGTTGCGCGTGGCCGTCGTGCACGCCATCGGCCTGTTGCGCGTCGACACGGACGAGGCCGCGGGCAAGCGACTGCTGTGGCAGTCGCTCCAGGCCCTGTGGCGCTACGAAGGGCGCGACATGGGCGCCTCGGAGGAGCTGATGCAGGCGCACGTTGCCACTGCCGTGGCGCGTCTGCTCGGCCGCGGCGACGGCCCGGACCACCAGCAGGCCAAGCGCAGGTTCGCAGCCCAGCTCGACCTCGTGCGGCGTGCACCCGGCGAGCGCAGGCAGGGAGCAGCACTCGCCCTGGGCAGCATGTGCCTGCCTGCCGAACTCTCGGAGCACGATGCCGGCCACGTGGCGTTGCTGGCGCGCAATGCTGCCGACTCGCCGGACCCGCAGACGCGCTGGTTCGCCACCATGGCTCTCGCGCGCATCGGCGGGGCGGATGCCCGCGCGCGGTTGCTGGAGCTCCATGCTGCCGCACGCGCCACCACGGGCAAGCCGTGGACGAGCCTTGCCCTCGGCCTGTGTGCACGGCCGGCAGCGCTCCGTGGCAGTCCCGACCCCGAGGTGGGCAGGCTGCTGGTGGACGACCTGCACGGGACGCAGGACGACGAGTTGCGTTCCGCCATTGCAGTGGCACTGGGTCTCTGCGGCTGGCGCGAGGCGGCACCACACCTGCTCGCCATGCTGCGCGAGCACGAGGAACGCGAGATGCTGGCAGGCTACCTGTGCGTGGGCCTTGCCCTGCTGCGCGACGAGGCGGCGCCCGCGGACTTCACCCGCATCCTGCGCGGTGCCGTCCGCAAGCCGCACCTGCTGCAGCAGGCAGCCGTGTCGCTCGGCACCATGGGCGACCGCGACGTCGTGCCGGTGCTGGTGGACGTGTTCTCGCAGCGCGAGGACGCGGTGAGCCTGGCTGCCGTCGCTGGCGCACTGTCGCTGGTCGGTGACCGCCGCTCCATCGACCCGTTGCTCGGCCGCATGACGGACGACCAGCAGACCAAGCTCGCACGCGCGTTCGCAGCAGGCGCGCTGGGCGGCGTGGGCGACCCCGATGCCTCGCCGTGGAACGTGCGGTTGCTGCTCGACGTGAACTACACGACGGGCATCGACACGCTCACCAACGGGCAGAGCGGGGTGCTCGACATCCTCTGACCGGCGCCGCAGGGCGCCGGGAGGGCAGGCAGGCGGCAGGCCGTGGGGCCGTGCCGCCCGCGCGGCTCACTTGCCGTCGACCTTCGTCGCGCCCGCGGCGCCGGCCTTCAGCTCGTCGGCGATGCGCTGGCCGTCGTACACCTTGGTGAGGGCCTCGACGATCGCATCGGTGTGCACGCTCACGGCGCGTGCCTTGGACTGCGTGTAGTAGAAGTCGTTGGGCAGGGACTCGATGTTGCCGTCGAAGATCAGGCCCACGACCTGCAGGTCCTTGTCGACGATCGACGAGCCCGAGTTGCCGCCCACGATGTCGTTGGTGCTGACGAAGCAGACCTTCTTGGTCATGTCGACCTTGGCCATCGCGTCGAGCCAGGCCTTGGGCAGGTCGAACGGGTGGACACCGGCAAACTCCTTGTTGCGGCCGTACAAGCCGTAGAACGAAGTGGCCCAGGGAGCGAGGGTGCCGTTGTAGTCGTAGCCCTTCACCACGCCGTCGCTGAAGCGGAGCGTCATGGTGGCGTCAGGGCTGGTGTTGGAGCCGTAGACGGCAAACAGCGCCTGGCCGACCAGCGTGCCCTGCACCTCGAGGGCTGCATTGACCTTCTCCTCGCGCTCGGCGGTGTCGCGCATGAGCGGCCACAGCACCTTGCCGATCTGGAGTCCCACGTCGTCGCTGGCGTTCACTGCCTCGGCGCCGCCGTCCAGCAACTCGGTCACGAACTTCTTCTGGCCCAGCTTGCTCTTGCCGACGCGCTGCAGCACGGCGTCCCAGTCGACCTCGGTGGCCTCGAGCTGGTCGCCGAAGAATGCCGTCAGGTAGGGGTCGTCCTTGGGCAGCCACTCGCGGGCGCGGGTGAAGTGGTCGAAGAGCAGGTTCTGGGTGATGGCGTTGCCGCGCATGGGCATGCCGAGTGCCTCGGCCTTGGCGGCCTCGCGATCCTCGGCCGTCTCCGTGCTGTCCACCGCCTGCAGGATCTTCACGGCGCGGCCGATGACGTTGGAGTAGCTCGGCGTGTGGAACATGACGCGCGGCTGCAGCTCGCGCTTCTCCTTCGCCAGCTCGGCAATGCGGTCCCAGACGCCGCCGAACTGCTGCTTCAGCTTGGGGTCGGCCTCGACCGTGGCCCGGAAGCGCTGCTCGCTGCCGCGCTTGAGGTCCATGAGGGCCGGGTCGCGCATGCCGTCGAGCATGCCGCCGATGGCCTTCTGGCTGTTCTCCCAGCCGAGGATCGTCGTCGACAGGCTCTTGGCCATGCGCTCGTCGGCGTCGGCAAACGCCTTGAGGATGCGGATCCCGTTGGTGAGCAGCTGCACGGTCATCGGGTTCTCGACGTCGCGCATGTACTCGAGCTGGCTCACCGTCATCATGCGGTTGGTGCTGCCAGGGTTGCCGGCCACGAACACCAGCTCGCCGTCCTTCGCGCCCTCGTTGCGGAAGCGGAAGTAGTGTGCGGAGGTGTCCGCCGGCTTGCCGTCCTTGCCGTAGGCGCGCAGGAACGAGAAGTCGATGCTGTACCGCGGGAAGGTGAAGTTGTCGGGGTCGCCGCCGAAGTGGGCGGTTTGCAGGTGGGGCGCCAGCACGAGGCGCACGTCGTCGTACACGTTGTACGAGTAGAGCTGGTGGACGGCGCCTTGGTAGAGCGACACCACCTGGTGCATGCGGTCGGGGTGGGCCTCGTCAGCAGCCTTCTTGACCGCCTCGACCGCCTCGGCGCGCTTCTTGGCGATGGTTGCCTCGTCGTCGCCGGCGACCACGGCTGCGTTGACCTTCGCCGTGACATCCTCCTGCTGCAGCAGCTGCTGCACCGTGAGGCCGGGCATGGGGAACTCGTCCGCGAGCTCCTTGGCGGCGTAGCCGTCGTCGCCCCAGTTGTTCTCACCCTGGTGCTTGGCGATCTCGTCGCGCACGCAGTGGTGGTTGGTCATGATCAGGCCCTGCGGCGACACGAACGCTGCCGAGCACCACGGGCGCTCACGCTCGCCGAGGCGCAAGGCCGCCATGCGCAGGCTGTTGAGCCAGCGCTCGTCGGGCTTGAAGCCGTACTCCTTCTCCAGGTAGGCGAGCGGCGGGTTCTCGAACGTCCACATCTTGCCCATGGCGAGCAGGTCGGACGTGAGCGGCGCCGTGCCGCTGCCCTTGGACTCCTGGGCGGGGAGGGCTGCGCTGAGCAGCGCGAGGAACAACCACTGCGAGGCGTTGGTGCGCATGAGGGATCTCGTGGGGGGAGGAATGTAGGGACCGACAGGGGCGGACCCAAGCAGGAGGTTCGTTCCGTGGTCCGGGTGCCGTGCGCGGCCATCCGGGGGGCCGGAAACACAGCAGGCCACGCGGTTGCCCTCGTGGCCTGCTGCGGCGCGGACCTGTCGCGAACCTGCGGATCAGAGCAGCCCGCGGCGCTTGAGCACGGCACTGGTGTCGAGCGGCCGACCGCGGAAGTTCTCGTACATCGTCATCGGCTCCAGCGTGAGGCCGCGCGACAGCACGGTGTCGCGGTACTTCTGGCCGTTCGCACGGTTCATGCCGCCGGTCGCCATCACGCCGTCGAAGCTGTCAGCAGCGAGCGCCTCGCTCCACAGGTAGGCGTAGTAGCCGGCCGAGTAGCCGCTGGCCCACACGTGGTTGAAGTAGTTGGTGCGGTAGCGCGGCGGCACCAGGGCGAAGTCCATGCCGTTGCGCTTCAGGGCCTCGGCCTCGAACGACTGCACGTCCGTCACCTTGGCGTCGGCACCCAGCATGTGCCACTCCATGTCCAGCAGTGCGGCGGCCACGTACTCGAAGGAGGCAAAGCCCTGGCCGTACTTGCGGGCGGTGAGGACCTTGTCGAGCAGCTCCTTGGGCATCGCCTCACCGGTCTGCCAGTGCTTGGCCGTGATGGCCAGCACGCGCGGGTCGAAGGCGAAGTCCTCGTGGAACTGCGAGGGGAACTCGACGAAGTCACGCGGCGTGTTGGTGCCTGCGATCAGCGGGTAGCGGACGGCACTGAAGAGGCCGTGCACACCGTGGCCGAACTCGTGGAACAGCGTGGTGACCTCGTCGAAGCTCAGCAGCGTCGGCTGGCCCTCGCCGGGCTTCTGGATGTTCATCACGTTGACGACCACCGGCTTCTGGCCGAGCAGGCCGCTCTGCTCGACGAAGTTGTTCATCCACGCACCGCCGCGCTTCGACGGGCGCGTGTAGTAGTCGGTGTAGAACAGGCCCACGGCACTGCCGTCCTCGTTGAACACCTCGTAGACGCGCACGTCCGGGTGGTAGACCGGCAGGTCCTTCCGCTCGACGAACGTCGTGCCGTAGAGCTCCTTGGCCATGAAGAACATGCCGTCGAGCACGCGGCCCATCTCGAAGTACTGGCGCACCGTGCCCTCGTCGAAGGAGTAGCGCGCCTTGCGCACCTGCTCGGCCACGTAGCTCCAGTCCCACGCCTCGACCTTCATGCCGGGGGCCACGGAGTCGACGTGGGCCTGCAGCTCGGCGTGCTCGGCCTTGGTCTTCTCCGCGATCTTGGGCGCCATCGAGCCCAGCATCTTCATCACTGCCTCGGGCGAGCCGGCCATCTGGTCGGCGAGCACGTAGGCCGCGTGGCTGGGGTGGCCCATGAGGGCGGCCCTCTCGGCGCGCAGCGCGGCCAGGCGCGTGGTGATCGCGCTGGTGTCGTTCTCGTTGCCGCGGCTGCAGCGGCTGTTGGCCGCCTCGAACACGCGCTTGCGCACCGCCTGGTTCTGCAGCGAGCTGAGGATGCCCTGCGAGGTCGGCAGCTCGAGGTTGATGAGGAACTTGCCGTCCTTGCCCGCGGCCTTGGCTGCGTCGGCAGCCGCGCTCACGGCGCTGTCGCTGAGGCCCGCCAGCTCCTCGCGGGTGTCGACGACGACGGCAAGCCCCTTGGTGTCGGCCAGCAGCTTCTTGCTGAACTCGGTGGTCAGCGCGGAAGCCTCGGCATTGATCTCCTTGATGCGGGCCTTGGCCTTGTCGTCGAGCCTGGCGCCTGCGCGCACGAATGCGGTGTGGTAGCGCTCGGTCAGCCGCTTCTGCTCGCCCTGCAACGCGTCGCGGCCCTCGTACACCACGACCACGCGCGCGAAGAGGCGCGGGTCGAGGTAGATCCCGTCGCTGTGCTTCGCCAGCCTGGGGGCCACCTCCGCCTCGATCTTCTGGATCGTGTCGTTGTTGTCGGTGCCGCTGAGGTTGAAGAAGACGGCCGCAACGCGCGCCAGCAGCTGGCCCGACCGCTCCATCGTCTCGATGGTGTTGGCGAAGGTGGGTGCCTCGGGGTTGGTGGCGATCGCCTCGACCTCGGCCATGTGCTCGGCCATGCCGCGGTCGAACGCGGGCAGGTAGTGCTCGTCCTTGATCAGGTCGAAGTGGGGTGCCAGGTAGGGCAGCGTGCTCGGCGCGAACAGCGGGTTGACCGCTGCGCCCGCGGGAGCGGACCCGGTGGTGGTGGTTGCCATGGTGGTGGTTGTGCTGCTCGCACAGCCGGCCGCGATGGCGGCGAGGAGGAGGGATGCAGTGCGGATGGAGCGCATCGCCGCAGTGTAGGACGGCTTGCGGCTGCTTCCAGTTCGCGCGGTCTACCCGCGCTTGCGGTGGCCGCCGACCCCGGAGTTGGACGGCTCCCACGGCTCGGCGGGGTCCGCCGGCATTCCCTCGGGTGGGATCGCGGCCTCGCGGCCGAGCGCCCAGGCGATGCCCTGCAGTGCGAGGCGCCGTGCCGCCTGCTCCCGGAAGTCGTAGGGGTGGCCCAGAGTGGTGAAGAACACGCGTTGGGTGCGACCGTCCGGCAGGCGCGGCTCGCGTGTCCAGGCCACCGGCTGCACCCGGGGGAAGCGCTGGGTGTCGGCGAGGCCGGACTTGCGCGGGGTGCCGACGAGGAGCACCTGGGCCACGTCGTGCAGCGTGTCGCCGCCGCCCTGCACGTGGTAGAGCCACGAGTACGCGGCAAACGGTGTCACGCCGCGCAGCACCGGGTGCCCGGCCGCGCCGTCGGCAACTGCCGTGTCCGTGAGCGGCTCGCGGCCGTCGTCGAAGTGGCCGTGGTGCGAGATCCAGCGCTGGCCGAAGTGCTCGCGCGGCCAGTCCGCGTTCATGCGGGCGTTCGGGCCGTCGCCGGGGTAGGCAAAGGCATGGGTTGCCGTGCGGAAGCCCACCATCGGCAGGCCGCGTGCTGCGTGGTCGACAATGGGCCGCAGCTCGTCTTCGGGCAGGGCGCGGAAGCGGGTGAACAGCACCATCAGGTCGGCGGAGTCGAGGTGGCGCAGGTTGTCGACGTGGTCGAGCCGCAGCGGGTCGACGGAACCGTCGGCCGCGCGGGGCAGGCACACCGTGGTGCGCACGCCCAGGGCGCGGTGGGTGAGGTCTGCCAGCATCGGCAGCGACTCCTCGCTGCGGTACTCCTCGTCGCCTGCGACGAACACCACGTGCCGCTGGCGCCGTGGCTCGAGCTGGTCGATGTGGGCCCGCAGCAGGCGGCCCCACGCTTCGTAGCCCGCAGGCTGCAGGTGCAGCGCGTCGCCGGCGAACAGGCCCTTCCTCATGGTGCCGTCGGCCTCGCACAGCGCGGGCTCGAGGTCGACGAAGCTCGCGTTGTCGGGCAACGGCAGCGCGGCCAGCAGCGTTGCCAGCGTCCGGCTGCGGGCGCGCTGGGGGTCGTCGGCTCGGGCACCGCGCGGGTGCGGTGCCTGCACCACGAGATGGGCATGCGGCAGTCGCGCGCGCAGCTCGGCCACGCAGGCGGCGACACCGCTCGCGATGTCCGCCGGGTCGTCCCCCGCGCTCAGGTTGTTGGTGCCGATCGTGAGCACCACCCAGCGCGGGTCGAGGCCGTCGACGGTTCCGTTGCGCAGCCGCCACAGCACGTTCTGCGTGCGGTCGCCGCTGATGCCCATGTTGGCCGTGCGCAGGCCCGCGAAGTGTGCACGCGCCTGGTCCGTCGCGACCGCGCCGACGCTGCGGGTGGGGCCGCCCCAGCCCTGCGTGATCGAGTCGCCGAGCAGCACGAGGTCGATGCCACCTGCCCGGGCCGTGGCCACGCAGCGTTCGTGTTGGTCCATCCACGTGCCCTTGCCCCAGCCTGCAGCCGCCGCACGCGCCTCACTGCTCGACATCGCCACCACGGTGGCAGGCTCCATGATGGTCGGCTGCTGCTGCAGCGCTGCCACCGGAAGCGCCGCACCGATGCAGAACATGAGTGCGTACAGCAGCGTGCTCATGCAGCAGGCGTCGCGCGCTCCAGCCGCGTGACGATCTCGACGTGGTCGGTGTGGGGGAACATGTCGCACAGCCGCATGGCCGTGACCTTCCAGCCCTGTGCGCACAACAGCTCGAGGTCGCGCGCGAGCGAGTCGGCGGCGCACGCCACGTGCAGGATGCGACCGGGTTCGGCTGCCTGCACGCGGGCCACGCCTTCTGCCTGCAGGCCCGCGCGCGGCGGGTCGACCACCAGCAGGTCGGGCTTTGCCACGAACTCCGCCTTGGCGAAGGGCGCGTTCACCACGCGCACGCCCGGCATGCCGTGTGCCTTGGCATTGAAACGCGCGTCGTCGCATGCCGTCGGGTTCTCCTCGACGACCTCTACGCGTGCGGCACCAGCGCGTGCGAACCGTAGGCCGAAGGTGCCGATGCCGCCGTAGCCGTCCACGACCACCTGGTCGCGCACGTCGCCGGCCATCTCCATGGCCGGGCGGTACAGGATCGCCTCGGCATGGCGGTGGATCTGGTAGAAGCTGCCGAAGCGGATGCGGAACGTCAGGTTGCCGCTGCGGTCGAACTGGTGGTCGCGGCCCTTGAGCGGCACGTGGCGCTCGCCGAGGAGGAAGTTGCCCTCGCGCTCGCTGATCGACCGCACCACGCCCACGGGCACGATCTTCATCGAGCCGCTGCCGGGCAGGTCGGCAGCCGCCTCCATCATGCGTGCACCGAACTCCGCACCCTGCTCGAAGAGGCCGGGCCGCGTCACGATTCCCATGAGCAGCTCGCCAGTGCCTGCGGCGATGCGCGCGTGGAAGGCGCGGACGAACCCAGTGCCCTTGGTCTCGTCCCACGGCACCAGGCGCAGGGCACGGATCACCTCCTCGGCACGCTGGCCCAGCACGGTGAGCCCTTCGTCCTGCGTCTGGCACTCGCGGATGCGCACCAGCTCGTGGCTCTTCTGCTGGTAGATGCCGAGGATCGCATGGCCCTTCGAGTCGGGGCGCACCGGGTAGAGCAGCTTGGTGCGGAAGTGGACCGGGGTGCGCGGCGGCACAGAGCACTCGACGCGCACGTTGCCGAGCCACGGGGCGAGCAGCTGGCCGATGGAGTCCTGCTTGATCTGCAGCTGGTCGGCGATCGGCAGGTCGAGGGAGTTGCAGCCGCCGCACACGCCGAAGTGACGGCAGGTGGGGACGGCATGACGGTCGGGTGCCACGCGTTCGTCGCGTCCTCGCGGCTCCTGGAACCGGGCGCGGGAGCCCTGGGGTTTGCGGCGTTCGCTCACCAGCTCATGGTAGGTGGGCTGCGGGAAATCACCAGCAGCGTGGCCGTGCGGCTTCCCGCCCACGGTTGCTTCGGCACAATCCACCCATGCTCGTCTCCCTGCTGTTCGGTTCGCTCGCGTTGCTCGCGCCCCAGGACCCACCCCGCGACCTGGGGGCGATGATGGCTGCGCAGCCGGATCGGTTCGGCTCCATCCTCGCCGACGCCAAGGGCCATCGGCTGCAGGTTCTCGTGGCCGAGCCCGTCGTGCACACCGACGGCAGCATCACGCTCCGTCGCAGCTCCTTCGGTGACCCGCGTTCCTACTTCTACCCGGCGAGCACCGTCAAGCAGTGCGCTGCCATTGCAGCCCTCCTCGAGCTCAATGCACGCAACCTGCGCGAGGGAAGTGCATGGGGGCTCGGTACCGCGCTCGCCGTGCAGCCGCGCTTCGCCAAGGACGTGCTGGTCGACAAGGACCCGACCAACGTCGACACCGGGCTGCTCACGGTCGGCCACTGCATCCGCCGCATCTTCCTGGTGAGCGACAACGCCTGCTTCAACCACCTCTACGAGCTGGTCGGGCACCGCAGGGTCAACGAGGTCATGTGGGAGGCGGGTTTCGACTCAGTGCGCATCCACCACCGGTTGTCCGAGTCGCGTCCTGCGGCCGAGCAGCTGCAGACTCGCGCCGTGGTGCTGCGCCAGGGGGACGTTGAGCTGCGCGTCGAGCACCCGGACAGCACGCTCGTGATTCGCAACGAAGGTTGGACCGACATGGCCATGGGCACGGCACGCATGGAGGGCGGCAAGCGCGTCGAGGGGCCGCTCCGGTTCGACACCAAGAACGCGGTGCTGCTGCAGGACCTGCAGGACATGCTCATCGAGGTCGTCCGGCCCGAGATCGACACCGGCAAGCGCGGCTTCCCGGGACTGTCGGTCGAGCAACGCCGTTTCCTGCTGCAGGCAATGAGCGAGTACCCCCGCGAGTCGCGCAACCCCGTCTACGACCCCAAGAAGTACACCGACGACTACGTGAAGTTCGTGCTGCCGGGGCTGGCCAAGGTCGTGCCGGTGGAGCACCTGCGCGTCTACTCCAAGGTCGGCTGCGCCTACGGCAGCTCGATCGAGAACACGTGGATCGAGGACACGCGCACCGGGCGCGGGTTCGCGCTCGCAGCAGCCCTGTACACGAACCCGGACGGCGTGATGAACGACGACTCCTACGCCTACGAGACGGTGGCGTGGCCGTTCCTGGCCAACTTGTCCGAGCTGGTCGCGCGCGCCGTGTTTGCCCCCTGAGTGGGGGTCAGTGGTGCTGGCCCTGCTGGCGCTTCTTTGCCTCGCGGCGCTCGTTGAGTTCGTGTGCGAAGGCGGATCCCAGCAGGCCTGCAGGGATGGCGAACATGCCGATCCCGAGCACGGCGATGAAGGCGCCGAAGATCTTGCCACCGGGCGTGATCGGGACGATGTCGCCGTAGCCGATGGTGGTGAGCGTCGCGACGCCCCACCACATGGCCGCAGGGATGCTGCTGAAGGCTGGGTTCACGTCGTTCTCGAGCCGGTACATGAAGGTCGAGGCGAGCACGAGCACGAGGAACATCACGAACAGCATCGAGAGCAGCTCGGGACCCTTCTCCTTCATCACGCGACCCAGCACCGACAGGCCGTCGAAGTAGCGTGCGAGCTTGAGGAGGCGCATCAGCCGGACCAGCCGGAAGGTCCGCAGCGCGCGCATGTCGAAGTCGAGGCCGTAGAGGAGCATCGGGCTGATCGCCACCAGGTCGACGATGCTCATCGGCTGCACGGCAAAGCGCAGCCTGCCGACCACTGGCCGCTGGAAGGCGGTCATGCAGGTGCAGGACCATAGGCGCAGCAGGTACTCGACGGTGAACACGACGAGCGAGGTGTCCTCCAGCAGGTTGAAGAACTCGGCGTTGGGCGGGCCGATGGAGGGCACCGTCTCCAGCACCACGGCCAGCACGTTGGCCAGCACGAGGCCGATGAGGCCGAACTCGACCAGCTTGCCGCTCCACCCGGCCTCTTCTGCCGGCTCGAGCAACTGGAACACCTGGCGTTTCACGTGGTCACCACTCCCGAGTCGAAGAGTGCCTGACGGGTGCGGAGGCCCCGCCAGCCCTCGCGCAGCACGAGGTGGCCCAGTGGGGCCCGAAGGCTGCTGCCCGGGCCCGCGCAGAGCAGCACGTCGGGTTGGAACTCGCGCATGGCCGTGCGCACCGAGGCACTGAAGTCGTAGGTCTCCGTCACCTGGGCCGTGGTCGTGTAGGCGAGCAGCTCGCGCGGGTCTGCCGACCAGGGCGTGTGGACCGTGCCGAAGCCGTCGACCAGGTGCACGGACGGCATGCCGACCGGCAGGTCGGCGAGCGATGCTGCTGCCTGCGCCGAGACGGCCGCGCACAGCCTCGTGTGGAACGGTCCGTGGCCGGCGAGCCGGAACGGGAACTCGCGTTCGCCCACCTTCACCTTGGGCAGTGCGGCCAGCAAGGCCGTGATGCCCAGCTCGGTGCCCGCGAGCACCTCGTGGCCGCCGAGCCGGATCGAGCGTGCGACGTAGTGGTCCTCACCGCGTGCGTTGACCACCGCCAGCGCGCGGTCGACGGCTGCCACCAGTGCGGCGTCGGGCAGCCAGTCCTCGCCCACGGTGGTGGTGAGGAGTTGTCCGCCTGCGGCCTGCTTCTGCAGCGCGGCCATGGTGGCAACCAGCCGCCAGCCGTTGGCCGGGTCCAGTGCCCCGCTCGCAGGCAGTGCCGTGTACCAGCCCAGCGAGTTGCCGGCCACCGCCACGATGCGGTAGCGCTCGTGCAGGTGGGCGAGCTGCGCCATGGTCGCGAAGTAGATGAGTTCGGCAGCGTGCTCGCCGCTCAGGTGGGTGCCCGGCCGGAACTGCGCGGCACCATCCAGCTCACGGATCGTGGGCATCGACTGCGACCTGCGCCATGCGTCGCTCTGGTCCAGCGCCTCGCTCACGAGGCCCGGCTGCAGCAGGCGTGCAATGGTCCCGAGCTCCTCCTTGCCGTAGGAGCCGCGACCCGGGCAGAAGAGCACTGCAGTGGGCTTGCTCACGCGTGCACCTCCTTGCCGACCGGGACCTTGCTCAGTGCGACCGCGGCATCGTGGATGTCGTTCTCCTGCACGAGGACCAGGTTGGCGGCTGCGGCCAGCGGCACGTAGCTGTCTGCGGCCGCGACGCGGCGCAGCACGGCACCGCGCAGCGTCGGGTCCTGGCACAGCTCGGCCAGCAACAGCGGGCTGGGCCCGCCTGCGTTCGCACGGCACTCGTCGACGACGAGGCAGCGTCCCGTGGCGCGCACGTGTTCCCTCACCTGGGCCACGGGCAGTGGCATCAGCCAGCGCAGGTCGAACACCCGCGCATGGATGCCTTGGTCGCGCAGGCGCTTCTGCACGCGCAGGCTCATCCACAGGCCGTTGCCGTAGGTCACGATGGTGAGCGCGTCGCGGTCCGAGGCCTCGTAGGTGCGGCCCTCGCCCAGCACCATCAGCTGTTCGGGCGGCGGGTAGGCGGTCTGCCACAGGCCGTCGTTGGCGGCGTGCAGGTCCTTCTGCATGTAGAGCGCGATCGGCTCCAGGAACACGCACACCTTGCCGTGCTGTGCAGCAGCGGCAGCCATGGTGCGCAGCATGAGGACGGCATCGTCGCCGCGTGCCGGCACGCCCAGCACGATGCCGGGGATGTCGAGCAGGGCGCCCACGGAGTTGTCGTTGTGGAAGTGGCCGCCGAAGCCCTTCTGGTAGGCGAGTCCGGCAATGCGCACCACCATCGGGTTGGAGCAGTGGCCGTTGCTGAAGAACTGCAGCGAGGCCGCCTCGCCGCGGACCTGGTCGAGGGCATTGTGCAGGTAGGCGAGGTACTGGATCTCCGGGAACGGCAGGCAGCCGGCCTGCGCCATGCCCTGTGCGAGACCGAGGATCGTGGTCTCGTCGAGGATGGTGTTGAACACGCGCCCTGCGCCAAAGGTGTCGAACAGGCCCGTGGTCGCGTTGTAGACGCCGCCCTTCTTCGCCACGTCCTCGCCGAACAGCATCGCGTTGGGGCAGGCAGCAAACAGGTCGGTGAGCACCTGCGGGATCCGGAACGCGAGGTGGCGGGGACGCGGGTCGTCCTCAGGCAGCCTGCCGCCGAAGACCCGGAGCCGTTCCTCCTGCGGCGCAACCAGCGGCTGGAGCTCGTCGGGCCGGGGCAGCTGCAGCGGCTCGGTCACCTGCGCCACCGTGGTGAGCTTGGGCCGTGCAGCGGCCTCCACGGCACAGCGACGCAGTCGCTCGTCGGTGTCGTGGTACAGCGCCAGCATCTGGTCGACGGTGAGTGCGCCGGTGCGCAGCAGCAGGTCGCAGAAGCCGATGAGCGGGTCGCGTTCCTCGTTGCGCTCGATGTCCTCCAGCGTGCGGTAGTTGCTCTCCACGTCGCTGCCGGCATGGCCCATCAAGCGCACCGTCTTGGTGTGGAGGAACACGGGGCGCCGCCTGGTCCGAGCGTGTTCGACGGCTGCAAGCGCCGTGGCCCAGACGCCCGGGTAGTCCTGGCTGTCCGCGGCGAAGTACTCGATGCCGCAGCGCTCGGCCATCATGCGCGCCACGTAGGTGTCCGGCGTGCGCACCGAGATGCCGATCCCGTTGTCCTCGCAGGCGAACACGACGGGACAGGGCTGGTTGTGCAGCGCGGCAGCACCTGCTGCATGGAAGCCAGCCTGTGCCGTGGCGTGGTTCATCGACGCGTCGCCGAAGCTGCAGTACACGACGCTGTCGTAGGGCACCTGCGCCTGCAGGCCGAGGCGCTCCATGCGCGAGAGTGCCATGGCGTAGCCGACTGCCTTGGGCAGGTGGCTCGCGATGGTGGACGTCTGTGGCGGGACGAAGGTGGTGTGGCTGCCGAGCACCTTGTGCCGGCCGCCGCTCACCGGGTCCTCTGCTGACGCGCAGAACGACAGCATGGCGTCGAAGAAGGGCGTCTCGCCCCGGCCCTGGCGCAGCCGGGCGGCCATGAACGCGCCGCTGCGGTAGTGCAGGAAGGCTGTGTCCGTGGTGCGCAGGAGGGCGCCGAGGATCGCGTTGGCCTCGTGGCCCGAGGAACCGATCGTGTAGTAGCTGATGCCCTTGTCCTTGAGCTCGCGCGAGAGCAGGTCCTGCAGGCGCGACTGGAACGCGGACTCGAGGATCGCCACCCCCTGGCGCCGGGTCATCGGCGAGTGGGCGACGAGGGGCGCGTCCATCTGCCCGACCCACTGGGGATCCGCACCGGGATGGTTGCGGATGCTCGTGAGGAGTCGCTCGGTGACGGGGCCTTCGCGGCGCAGGGACATGCGGCGAGGGATCCTACTCAGGGCGCGTGGCCCCCGCACCCACGAGGTCGCGTCGTCCGGTCCCTGCTCCCGGAAAGAGAGCGGCCCGGCTCACCGCGTGGCGAGCCGGGCCGCTCTGGTTCAGCAACCGGCCTGGATCACATCCAGTTCAGGTTGTTGTTGGCGCGGTCGAGAGCGTTCTTCAGCTGCTCCTGGTAGCCGCGCTGGGCGCTGCCCGACGGCGTGTAGGGGTCACTGAGGAGGCTCAGGATGGCGTCGGCGACGACCGAGCCGATCGTGCGCATGCCGAGCTGCGGGTCGTTGATCATGCACGAGGCCGACACGCCGCCGGAGCGGATGTTGAAGTGCATGGCGGTGAGCTGGACCGACAGCATGTAGGCCATGTTGGTGGCCCGGCCGCCCAGCAGCCAGCTGCGGTAGGTGCGGTAGTCGGTCGAGGTGAAGCGCGTGCCGTCCTCGTTGACGACGTTCAGGGTCACCAGCTCCGGCAGGAGGTTCAGGTTCTCGATGATCCGCTTGCCGTTCTTGTTGGACCAGAAGCCCGGGGTGCGGCCGTTGCAGTTCTGCGTGGTCGGGGCCTTGCCGAAGTTGACGACGGCAGGGGCGCAGCCGCAGACGGTGATGTTGAGCGACGAGGGCGTCGTCGTCGGGGCGCCACCGAGCAGTGCGATGGTGTAGTCGCCACCGACCACGTTGCTGAAGGTGTAGTCACCGTTCACGTCCGTCGTCTGCGAGGTGTTGGCGCTGGTCTTCAGGTAGGTCAGCTCGACGACGCATCCGGGGACACCGGGCTCACCGGCGTCGCGGACACCGTTGCTGTTGCTGTCGAGGAACACCGTGCCGGAAACCGTGGCAGGAGTGCCCGCGCCGATCTGCATGAAGCCGAACGATGCGATGCAGCATGCCGAGGTGGTCGGGTTCTGGTTGGTCGGGCCCAGCGGGTTGCCGTACGGGAAGTTCACCGGGTCGAAGTTGCGGTAGCACTCCGAGATGAACACCTTGTACTCACAGGCAGGAGCGCCCGTGGTGACGTCCGGCGAGCCAAGCGGGCAGAGCGGGATGATGTCGTTGCCGTCCGCGAGGCGCACGATCGGGTCGAGGTTGGTGCCCGTCGACAGCACGTTGCGCGTGATGGTGATCACGCCTGCGGTGTTCGTCACGTCGAAGATGCGGTCGACCAGGAAGTCGAGCGACATGATCCTCGAGTTGAGGATGTTGGGGTTGTGGTCGTTGGCCTGCACGTAGTACGTGCCGCTTGGCGTCGTGGACGCGAGCTTGAGGTAGGCGGCGCCGTTGGGGAACTGCGCGTAGCCTGCGGCAATGGGCGCAGGAGTGCCGGTGTTGTCAACGAACGTGATGGGGTGCGTGTTCCATGGACACTGGGCCATGAGACTCGCGCCGGACAATGCCGCAATGGCTGCGGCGGCGAAGAAGTTGCGGAACAAGGCTGCTCTCCGTTGGGGGGTGGACTCTGTCATCCTGCTCGTGCAGGAGCGCGGAGAAGGTAGCACTCTCCACTTGCTTGCAAAGTGGCCACAAGATGTAGGCGTGTAGGCACTTCTGACGAGTGCGACCTCTGTCGGTTGCGGACGGCGAGCACCGCCAAGGCGCGGTGCCATGGCGGTCTCAGGGCAACGAAGGTCCGGAAGCCGGAGTGATTGCACTGCGCACAATGAAGACGGTGTCGCGCAAACGGCGTTTGTGCGGGCAACTGGCGGGCAATACACAGCCACGTGGATGGAACAGATCCTGCTCGAGCTCGCGCTGCTCTTCGCGCTCTGCGTCGCGGTCGGAGCGGCGTTCCACTGGCTGCGCCTGCCGCCCATCGTGGGCTTCCTCTGCGCAGGTGCGATCGTCGGCCCGTTCAGCCTAGGCATCGTCGAGCACGTCGAGATGGTGCACGGCCTCTCGGAGGTCGGCGTCGTCATGCTGCTCTTTGCCGTCGGCATGGAGCTGCCGCTTGCGCACCTCGCACGCCTGCGGCGCGTGATCCTCGTGGGCGGTGGTTGGCAGCTCGGTGGCACGGTTGCACTGGGCGCAGGCATCGCAGTCGCGCTCGGGATGCCGTGGAACCAGGCCGTGTTCCTCGGGTTCCTGCTGAGCCTGTCGAGCACGGCAGTGGTTGCAAAGGTGCTCACCGACCATGGCGAGTTCACTGCGCCGCACGGCAGGCTCTCCATGGGCATCGCGCTGGCGCAGGACATTGCCGTGGTGCCGATGATGCTCTTCGTGCCACTCCTCGCGAGCACAGGGGTGGACGACGGCAGCAACGCCTCGGCCAGCATCGTCTCCGTCCTGCGCAACCTCGTGATCCTTGCCGTCGTGCTGTGGGTCGGCAGGAAGTTGATGGCCCCGCTGCTCTCGTTCGTGTGCAGGATGCGGAGCCGCGAGCTCTTCGTGCTCACGCTGGCCGCGATCTGCCTCGGGTTCTCCACCGTCACCGCGGCGCTCGGGATGTCCCTGGCGCTAGGGGCCTTCCTTGCCGGGCTGTTGATCGCCGAGACCGACTACAACAGCCAGGCGATGGCCGAGGTGGAGCCCATCCGCGACGCGCTCGCGAGCCTGTTCTTCGTGTCCATCGGCATGCTCTTCGACTGGCGCACGATCACCACCGAGCCCTGGATCGTCGGCATCGCCTTGCTCGGCACCATGGCTCTCAAGGCCTTGGTGGTGGTCGTTGCCGGGGCCTTCATGGGCCAACCGAGGTGGGTCGGCTGGCGCGCAGGACTGACACTTGCGCAGGTGGGTGAGTTCTCGTTCGTGCTGATCCAGGTGGGTCTCGCCTACTCGCTGCTCCCTCCCGACGCAGAGCGGGTCTTCGTCGTCGTTGCCGTGCTGAGCATCGCCTCCACCCCGATGCTGGCCGGCCTCGGCCGGAGGATGGTGCGCAGCAGCCGCAGCGCAGAGCACGAGGAGTCGAGGGAGCACCGCGTCGAGTACGCCGACCACGCCATCGTGGTCGGCTACGGACCGACGGGGCGGACACTGGTGCAGGCCATGCGGAAGCTCAAGCTCCCGGTGGTCGCCGTGGAACAGAATGCGGCCACGGTGCGTGCCGAGCGGGAAACCGGTGTCCCCATCGTGTTGGGCGACGCCACGCGCATCGGCACGTTGCGGTCACTCGGGCTGGAGCGTGCGATGCTGCTGGTGATCGCCGTCAACGACCCCGGCGCCGCGGTGCGGATCTCACAACTGGTCCGGCGCCACGCTCCCCACGTGCACGTGCTCGCCCGTGCCTCTTACATCGTGGAGACCCCGGTCCTCGTCCGCGCTGGGGCCTCCGAGGTCGTGCCGCAGGAGCTCGAGGCATCCATCGAGATGCTCGTGCGCGTGCTGCGCCGGTTCTTGGTGGGCAACGACGAGATCGGCCAGATCGTCCACCGGGTGCGCGAGGACGCCGGCAGCATCGCGCGTGCTGCGCCCGTCGCCCGCCCGGATGCGACCAGGATCGCGGAGTTCGTCCCCGGTGTCGGCATCGAGGTGCTGCGCGTCGTCGAGGGGTCGTACGTTGCGGGCAAGGACCTCGCACGGGCCGGGGTGCGCCGCCGAACCGGTTGGAGCGTCGTGGCGGTGCGCCGGGACGACCAGAACCTCCCGGTTGTCACGCCCGAGACCGTGTTGCAGGTCGGTGACGTCGTGGTCGCCATCGGGCCCGAGTCGCGCTTTGCCGACGCTTCCGCCCTCTTCCGTTCGCCCGGCGACCGCGACGTGGGGTCACCGGCTCCCGTCTCGGTGGACATGCCGGTCCATGCACCCGAGGATGGAGCGCCATGAAGTCGCCGCGCCTGTGGGCCGCAGCCTGTCTGGTGCTGAGCACCCCGTTCGCGTTCCTCCTGCTCGAGCGAAGGGGTGCTGCAGAGCCAGTGCCTGCCGTGCGTTTTGCGTCCTTCAACGCGGCCATGAACCGCAACGAGCCAGGCATGCTGCTGGACGAACTTCGCAGCGGCAAGTCGGTGCATGCGCGTCAGGTGGCCGACATCGTGCAGCGCAACCTGGTCGACGTGGTGCTGTTGTGCGAGATCGACCGTGATGCCGCGGGCGAGTCCGCAAGGTTGTTCCAGGAGCTCTACCTCAACCGCGGTCCCGGCGGCGCGCCGCTCGAACGCCCGTTCCTGCACGTGGTGTTCGAGCCGTCCAACACCGGCGTCCCGAGCGGCCACGACCTCGACGGTGACGGCACGTCGAACGGCCCCGCCGACGCACACGGCTTCGGCAGGTTCGAGGGCCAGTACGCCATGGCCCTGTTCTCCCGGTTCCCGGTGCAGCAGGACCGCATCCGCACCTTCCGCGAGCTGCGGTGGGAGTCGATGCCCGGCAACCAGCTGCCGCGCGAGGTCGTTGCGCCCGACGCGGTGCCCGCGATGCGCTTGTCCTCCAAGAGCCACTGGGACGTGCCCATCCAGCTCAATGCCGCGGGTCTCGTCGTCCACGCCCTCTGCAGCCACCCGACCCCGCCTGCCTTCGACGGCCCAGAGGACCGCAACGGGAGGCGCAACCACGACGAGATCCGGTTCTGGGTCGACTACCTGACTCCCGGGGCAGGCGAGTGGATCGTGGACGACAAGGGGACCGCAGGCGGTCTCGACCCTGCTGCGCACTTCGTGGTGCTCGGCGACCTCAACTGCGACCCGGCCGATGGCGACGCGCGCCGCGACGCGATGCTGGCACTGCTCGCACACCCGCGCGTGCACGACCTCCAGCCCAAGTCCACCGGGGCCGACGTCATCGCGAAGAAGCAGTGGGGCGTGAACGCGACCCACCGTGGCGACCCACTGCTCGACACCGCGGACTTCGATGACGAACCCGGCAAGGGGCCCGGCAACCTGCGCGTCGACTACGCGCTGCCCTCACGCTCGTTGGAACTGCTCGGCAGCAGCGTGTTCTGGCCTGCACCGGGCCAGCCCGGCGCGAAGCTCGTCGAGGTCAGCGACCACCGGCTCGTCTGGGTCGACGTCGTGGTGCGCTGAGCCGGGCCGGGACCGCTGCGCTGCAGGACCTCAGCTGCCGGTGCGCAGCTGCTCCAGCACCCGCGCCGCCTCTCGCAGCTCCTCGTCCCAGCGGAACCCTGCCGTCACGCGGCTCCGGTCGACCCACCAGTGCAACTTTGTCTCGGCCGGCTTTGCGGCCACGGCCCGCTCGAGCCACTGCACGGCGAGGGCGCGGTCGGCCTGGGACGCCGACTTGGCCAGCGCACGACCCATGGCAGCCCACGCCGGGGCGCACTGTGCGGCCAGCCGCGGGTGCACCGGTCCCTGGCCAAGGACCTCGGCCATCCGCGACGAGATGGTGCGCGCTTGTTCTGCGTCCGGGGCGCCATTCACGAGGGCGTCCCAGTCGGCGCGCATCCGGTCCCAGGCGGCTGCTGCATCGGCCAGCGGGTCCGGGCTGGGCTTCCACGAGCCGTCTTCCTCACTGGTGACGGAGCCGAAGCGCATGGCACCCATGGCGCCTGGCTCGGACTTCACCTTGACCCGCGTCGTGGCGCTCGCGCCCTCGAGCCAGACGTCGCGCGTGGTCACGGTGCCGTCGGCCTCGACGGCGGCAATGCGTACGGGCCATGGCTCGGCATCCGCCGTGCCCTTGCGAGTGACCCTTGCCTCGTACCACCCGACCTCGCTTCCGTCCGTTGCCTTCGTCCAAGTCACCTCGAGGTGCTGGGGCGTGCCCGAGAACGCGCTGCGCAGGAAGGAAGTGACGGCACTGCGGTACTGGGCGCCTTGCGTGACCAGGCCGTGCGGCCCACTGCCGGTGGCCGCCATCACGGCAAGCGAGTGGGACTCGCGAGCGGCAATGTGCGTGCGCATGGTGGCGCGCAGCTCCTGCAGGTCCATCACGCTGCCGGCGAGCAGCAACAGCGGCGCGCGCACGCCGTCGACGTTGTCCTCGGGCTCCATGCCGTCGGGGACGTGGCTGAACTCGAGGAAGCCCGCCTCGATGCTGCCGATCGGGCGCCCACGCAGGCGCTCGGCCTCCTGCTTGACTGCCGCGAGCGGGCTCACGACGCCGTCCGCCACCACTGCAGCAACCTTCTCGTTGGCGGCAACCTTCAGCGCGATCGTGCTGCCGATGCCCATGCCGAGGAGTGCGATGCGTGATGCATCCACCTCGCTGCGGCTGCGCGTCCAGGCGAGCACGGCAGCAAGGTCGCCGTTCATGACGCCGAGGCCCGACGTGCCGCTGCTGTTGCCGGTGCCTCGCCAGTCGAAGGTCACCACGTGGAAGCCTGCCTCGTGCAGGAAGCTCCACACCGGGTGCAGCATCGATGCGTTGGTGCCCGACCTGGGGCAGACCACGACTGTCCCCAGCGCAGTGCCTCGTGCAGGCACCAGGTGACCACGGACCACGCCGTCCCCACGCGGCTCCTCGAATGGCACGGCAGTGAGGCCCACGTCTGCTGGTGTCACTGCCTGCGTGGCAATGGGCTGCAGCACGGCACTGGTGTAGGTCCTGTCGACTGCGCAGGCGGAGAGGGGGAGCAGGGCGAGGAGCGGGAGTGCCGTTCGCATCCCTGCACGATACGCAGCCGCGCGCCTGCTGCGCGCGTGGAAACTCAGGCGAGGTCGATGGCTGCGGCCAACAGGTCGCCCTGGCGCCCGCGCGAGGCTGGCACCGAGAACGGCAGGTAGCACGAGGCGTCCGTGGAGACCTGCACCTCGATGTACGATTCCTTCACCTCGGCGCGCAGGTCCACGTCGTCCTGGTGGAACTCGAGTGCGAAGGGGATCTTTGCGAGTCCAGACTGGTCCAGTGCGACGGTGGCGCCGATGCGGTCCTCCAGCCAGTGGGCCAGCAGCAGTGCGCCAGCCTGGCCGCCGATGCCGGCACCATGGCGGATCGACACCGAGCCACGGTTCCTGCCGGTCCACGGGAACAGCTCGAAGGCCTCTGCCAGCGCGCGTCGCCAGGGCCGCAGGCGCAGCCAGTTGAGGTCGGTGATGCGCATGCCCCTGCGGCGGCGGGCGTCCATCTGGCGCAGGTCCGTCTCGGGCCGCTCGAAGTGGGCCGAGTCGACGACAACGTGGTCGGACAGCTGGGCAAGCTGGTCGAAGCCGCTGCTCTGCTGCGGGAAGGCGCCTGCCCAGTACAGGTGGGTGTGGATGTCGTCCACGAGCAGCGGCCGCACCGCAGAGGCCAGGCTGCGGAAGTCGGCGTCCGTGGCACACAGCTCGATCTGCTCCAGCACGATGGCGCGGTTGAAGCCACGGGCCTCCGCACTCACGGTCGCGATGCGCGGGTCGCCGCCCGTCCCGAGCCGCACGAGGAACAGCCTGCACGGCATGCGCCTGCGCGTCTGCTCGAGGGTGCGGAGCAGCTCTGCCTCGCCGGCCGGGTCGGTGACCGCGATGAGGTTGACCGTCAGCGCGCGCGTCACGTTGCCGTCGGGCGTCCCCTCGGTGCACTGGCGCCAGAGCCTGCGCAACGCGTCCGGCACCTCCTTGAGTGCGACGGTCGCAGGAGGCGTGCGCAGCATGGTCAAGGCTTCCTCCAGCTCCGTCCTGCACCGAGCACGAAGTCCACCTCGTCCGGGCCCCAGGTGCCTGCAGCATGCTCGAGCAGCGGCATCGAGGTCTCGCGCCAGCCACGCTGGATCGAGTCGACGATGCGCCATGCCTCCTCGACCTCGTCGCGACGGGCGAACAGCGTCCCGTCGCCAGCCATCGCGTCGAGCAGCAGGCGCTCGTAGGCGTCCGCAGTCTCGCCGCCGAAGGCCGTGCCGTAGCGGAAGTCCATGCGCACGTCGCGGATGCGGAGGTCCGGTCCCGGCACCTTGGAGCCGAAGCGCAGCGACACGCCCTCGTCGGGCTGGATGCGCAGCAGCAGGATGTTGGGGTTCGGGTCGCGACCGTTGTCGAACAGCGCGTGCGGCGGCTTCTTGAAGTGGATCGCCACCTCGGTGACGCGGCGCGGCAACCGCTTGCCCGCGCGCAGGAAGAACGGGGTGCCGGCCCAGCGCCAGTTGTGCACCTGCAGCTTCACCGCCGCAAAGGTCTCGGTGCGCGAGCCCGCCGGTACGCCATCCTCCTGCAGGTAGCCCTTCACCTCCTCGCCTGCGCACAGGCCGGCCGTGTAGCGGGCACGCATGGTGGCGTCGGGCACCTCGTCGGGGCGGAAGCTGCGGATCGACTTGAGGACCTTGACCTTCTCGTCGCGCACCGCGTCCGCGGTGAGTGTCACCGGCGGCTCCATGGCCACCAGCGTGAGCACCTGCAGCAGGTGGTTCTGGATCATGTCGCGCAGGATGCCCGACTCCTCGAAGTAGCCGCCGCGCGACCCGACGCCGATCGACTCCGCCACGGTGATCTGCACGTGGTCGACGTACTTCTCGTTCCAGAGCGGCTCGAAGATCCCGTTGGCGAAGCGCAACGCGAGGATGTTCTGGACCGTCTCCTTGCCGAGGTAGTGGTCGATGCGGAAGACCTGCCGCTCGCTGAAGCCCGCGCGCACCTGCTCGTTGAGGGCAACAGCTGTCTCGAGGTCGCGTCCGAACGGCTTCTCGACGATCACGCGGCTGAAGCGCCCACGCTGCTCGCGTGAGAGGCCGGTTGCCGCGAGCTGCTGCAGGATCTCGCTGTAGGCGCTCGGCGGCGTTGCCAGGTAGAAGATGCGGTTGCCGCGGGTGCCGCGCACCCGGTCGATCTCGTCGAGGCGCTGCTTGAGCGAGAGGTAGCCTGCCGGGTCGCCGAAGCTGGCCTGGTGGTAGCAGAACGCATCCGCGCGACGGTCAAAGCTCGCCACCGTCTCCGAGCGGCCGAACTGCGCCACCCCGTCGCGCAGCTCCGCACGGAAGTCCTCGTCGCTCCACGGACGCCTTGCAAAGCCAACGACGCTGAACGCGTTGGGCAGCAGGCCGTCCTTGGCGAGACCCATCAGCGCGGGCACCAGCTTGCGCTTGGTGAGGTCACCGCTGGCGCCGAAGATCACGAGGCTGCACGGCTGCGTGCGACGTCCCCCCTCCAGCTCACTGGCCAGGGGGTTGGTGGGCATGGGAGTCAGCGTGGCGTCGGACATCGTTGCAGGGCGAGAATGTTGCCCGTTCGCGCGTCCGACTGCACGCGAGAGTTGGTCTGCCCGACGGCGGGGCCCTCAGCTGATCGCCAGCATGCGTTCGAGGGGCAGCAGCGCACGCTTGCGGAGTTCTTCCGGCATCTCGATGCGCGGCTTCAGGTCCCGTAGCGCCAGGTAGATCTTCTCGATCGTGTTGCGCTTCATGTGGGGGCACTGGTTGCAGCCCTGGCAGGCTGCCGTGCGGTCCTCGTAGGGCACCGGGATCAGCTGCTTGTGCGGGGCCGCGAGGTGCATCGTGTGGAGGATGCCCGTCTCGGTGCCCACGATGTACTTCTGGCAGGAGTCCGTCCTGACGTGCTCCAGCAGCTTGCTCGTGGAGCCCACGTAGTCGGCGAGACGCAGCACGTGGTCCTCGCACTCGGGGTGCGCGATGAACTTGGCGTCCGGGTGCCGCGCCTTGAGCTCGAGGATCTTCCGCTCGCTGAAGCTCTCGTGGACCATGCACGTGCCCGGCCACAGGTCCATCTGCCTGCCGGTCTTCTTCACCAGGTAGGCACCAAGGTTCTTGTCGGGCCCGAACAGGATCGGGCGCCCCTCCGGCACCGAGCGGATGATCTTCTCGGCGTTGGAGGAGGTGCAGATGATGTCGCTCTCCGCCTTGGTCGCCGCCGAGCAGTTGATGTACATGACCACGTAGTGGTCGGGGTGCTGCTTCTTCCACGCGCGCAGCTGGTCCGCGGGGCAAGCGTCCGCGAGCGAGCACCCGGCCTCCAGGTCGGGGATCACCACGGTCTTGGACGGGTTCACGATCTTGGCCGTCTCGGCCATGAAGTGGACGCCGCAGAACAGGATCACCTCGGCGTCCTTTGCGTCGCGCGCACGCTTCGCCAGCTCGAGGGAGTCGCCGAGGTGGTCGGCGAGGTCCTGGATGTCCGCATCCTGGTAGTAGTGGGCCAGGATCATGGCCTTGCGTTCCTTGCGCAGGCGCTCGATCTCGGCGAACAGGTCCAGGCCCGGGTCTACGGCAGTCATGGGCGGACCATTGTGGGACGCACCAGCCCCTCCGCCAAGCATGCGGACGGTTCGCGCCCGTCCCCGGGCCTGGTCAGCCCCTGCGGCCGCCTGCCTTGCGGCGGCGCTTGCCCTTGGCGGGTCCGCGGGCAGCGCGTGCCTCGAGCAGCTCGACCGCGCGGTCCATGGACAGGGTCACGGGGTCCTCGCCCTTGGGCAGCGACGCATTGGTGGTGCCGTCGGTGACGTAGGGGCCGTAGCGACCCTCGAGCACCTTCACCGGCGACTTGCTCTTCGGGTGGTCGCCCATCTCCTTGATCACCTTGGCCGGCGCTGCCTGCCTGCCGCGTCCACCCTGCTTGGGTTGCGAGAACAACGCGACGGCGGTGGCGAGGTCGACCGTGAGGGGCGTGTGCTCTGCAGGGATGCTGCGCGTGTCCGTGCCCCACTTGAGGAAGGGGCCGAAGCGCCCGTTCTGCGCGGTGATGTCGCCTTCCTCGCCGGTCAGCGGGTGCGCGGCATGGCCCACCACGCGCGGGAGGCGCAGCACGGCCAGTGCTTCCTCGAGGGTCGCAGTCTCAGGCGTCATGCCCTTGAGCAGCGAGGCCATCTTCGGCTTCTCGGGCTTCATCTGCTCCATGTCGCCGAGCTGGAAGTAGGGGCCGAAGCGTCCGACCTTGAGGAACACGGGGAGCCCCGTGTCCGGGTCGCTGCCCAGCGACTTGGGCCCGTCGCCGCCGCTGGCCAGCAGGTCGACGGCTCGCTGCAGCGTGAGTTCGTCGGGTGGCGTCTCGTCCGGGACGCTCACGCGCTGGTCGCCGCGCGAGAGGAACGGCCCGTAGCGGCCGACGCGCACCTCGACCAGCTCGCCCTTCTCGTCGCTCCCGAGCGGGATGGAGCAGATGCGGCGCGGGTCGATGTCCTTGTCGACGTCCTTGACCGTGTCGCGCAGGCCGGCGCGGCCGTTGCCGAGGAAGAAGTGCTTCAGGTAGTCGAGGCGCTTCGCACGACCATGGCTGATCTCGTCGAGGTCGTCCTCCATCTTGGCCGTGAACTGGTAGTCCACCAGCCAGCCGAGGTGGTTGCGCAGCAGGTCGACCACCGCGAACGCGGTGAACGTCGGCACGAGCGCCGTGCCCTTCCGGAAGCAGTACTCGCGCGCGAGGATCGTCTCGATGATCGAGGCGTAGGTGGAGGGTCGGCCGATGCCGCGCGCCTCCAGCTCCTTGATGAGGCCGGCCTCGGTCAGGCGCGGCGGCGGCTGCGTGGTGTGGCCCGCGGGCTCCATGCCCGTTGCATCGACGGCCTGCCCTTCCTTCACGGCAGGCAGGATGCGGTCCGTCTGGGCGAGTTCTGCATCCGCGTCCTCCAGGTCCTCCACGTAGGCAAGGCGGAAGCCTGGGTACTCGATCGTGCGTCCGTTGGCCTGGAAGCGGGCCTCGCCAGCCTTGCCCGAGGGCATCGCCAGCACGAGCGTCGTGCGCTGGCCGCGCGCATCCCTCATCTGGCACGCGATGGTGCGCCGCCAGACCAGTTCGTACACGCGCCGTTCGTCCTCGCCCATTTCGGCCCCGAGCTGACCGGGGTGGACGAAGCTGTTGCCTGCTGGACGGATTGCCTCGTGCGCCTCCTGGGCGTTGCGGACCTTCGTCTGGTACTGGCGCGGCGCGTCCGGCAGGTGCTCCTTGCCGAACTCGCGGCCGATCAGCTCGCGTGCCGCAGCGAGCGCCTGCTCGCTGAGCGTCGTCGAGTCGGTACGCATGTAGGTGATGTAGCCATTCTCGTAGAGGCGCTGCGCGGCGCGCATCGTGCGCTGGGCACCGAAGCGCAACTTGCGCGCGGCTTCCTGCTGCAGCGTGCTCGTGGTGAAGGGCGGCGACGGGCGCTCGGTGAAGGGCTTCTGCTCCAGCGACACGACCTTGGCGGCCTTCTTTGCCAGTCCGGCGGCCAGTTCCCGTGCCTGCGGCTCCTGCAGCGCCATGACCGTGCCGTCCTGCACCTTCAGGCGCCCGGTGTCGGGGTCGAAGTCGCGGCCCTGTGCGATGCGTGCACCGGCGAGGCTCACGAGCTCGGCCTGGAAGGCCGTGCGGTCGCCCTGCTGGGCCGCGAACGTCCCCTGCAACGACCAGTAGCCAGCGGTCACGAACTTCATGCGTTCGCGCTCGCGCTCCACGATCAACCGCACCGCCACGCTCTGCACGCGGCCGGCGGACAACTGCGGCTTGACCTTCTTCCACAGCAACGGCGACACCGTGTAGCCGTACAGGCGGTCCACCATCCGGCGGGTCTCCTGCGCCTCCACCAGTGCAGCATCGATGTCGCGCGGGTGCTCGAGGGCCTCGAGGATGGCCGTCTTGGTGATCTCGTGGAACACCAGCCGACGGGTCTCGCACTTGGGTTCCAGCTCCTGGACCAGGTGCCAGGAGATGGACTCACCCTCGCGGTCTTCGTCGGTCGCGAGGTAGAGGATGGGCGCGTCCTTGAGCGCGTCCTTCAGCTTGCGCATGTGCTCGCGCTTGTCCTTGGGCACCACGTAGAGCGGGCGGAAGTCGGACTCGACGTCGATGCCGAGCCGGGCCCACTTCTCCTTCTTGACCGCCGCCGGGATCTCCGTGGCGTTGGAGGGCAGGTCCCGGATGTGGCCGATGGACGCCTCGATCCGGTAGTCGGACCCGAGGAACTTGCTGATGGTCCGGGCCTTCGCCGGGGATTCGACGATGACGAGCGGTTTGCCCTGCTTCTTGCGAGTGGCCATGGCTTGCGCCGCCCTTGTTAGAGGTCGGTGCAGCCGACTTCAAGGTTCGAATCCGCGTCGGTCGTGTGCCTCGCGCGCGTGTGCGCACGTGCGCGTGTGCGTGCGTCGCGCGCGCGCACGCGAGGAGAATCGTGCGCGCAGCGGGCCCGGGGTCACGGACGGAAGCGCAAGGCGGTCTCGACCACGTGCTGCTGCTGCGCGTCGGTGAGCGAGTGGTGGAGCGGCAGCCGTACGAGCCGCGTGGACACGTCCTCGGTGACCGGGCACTCGAACCGGCGGGGCAGTTTCTGCGCGAACTCCGACTGGTTGAGCGGCAGGTAGTGGAACACGCAGCCTATGCCAGCTGCCTTCATGTGGGCGAGGAAGGCCTGGCGGCTCGCGTGGGTCGGCAGCAGCAGGAAGTAGGCGTGCCAGGCGGACTCACACGACTCGGGGACCACGGGCTGGCTCACGCCGTGGGTGCGCGCCCAGCCGGCCAGCTGCGCGTGGTAGCGCTGCCAGAGCTGTTCGCGGTGCTGCTGGGTCACCCGCCACTGCTCCAGCTGCCCGTACAGGTGG
This sequence comes from Planctomycetota bacterium, assembly GCA_041178545.1. Classification (GTDB taxonomy): domain Bacteria; phylum Planctomycetota; class UBA1135; order UBA1135; family UBA2386; genus JBEATZ01. Next base: position 3,727 of record JBEGVB010000052.1, on the reverse strand, counting down.
GCGGCCAGCAGGTCGCTGAGCACGTAGCTGGAGCCGATGTCCACCCACGAGTACTTGTCGATCTGGCCCATCAGGAACCGGGCGCGGTTGGTGCCCTTCTCGCGCAGGACCTCGGCCCGCGCTGCCAGCGCATCGTCGTTCACGAACAGGGCGCCGCCCTCCCCGCACGTGATGTTCTTGGTCTCGTGGAAGCTGGCCGTGGACATCGTCCCGATCGTGCCGAGCCAACGTCCCTTGTAGCGGCCGAAGAGCCCATGGGCGTTGTCCTCCACCACGGCGATGCCGTGACGGTTGGCGATTGCGAGGATCGTGTCCATCTCGCAGGCCACGCCCGCGTAGTGCACTGGCACCACGGCACGCGTGCGCGGGCCCACGAGCGACTCCAGCTTGGTCTCGTCGAGGTTGAGGGTGTCGGGACGGACGTCGCAGAACACGGGCGTGGCACCGCGCAGCACGAAGGCGTTGGCCGTCGACACGAAGGTGAACGAGGGCACGACCACCTCGTCCCCGGGCTTGATGTCGAGCAGCATGGCGGACATCTCGAGCGCATGGGTGCACGAGGTGGTCAGCAGCGCATGCTTCACCCCCAGCGTGGTCGCGAGCATGTCCTGGCACTGCTTGGTGAACCGCTGGTTGCCCGAGATCGCGCCCGCCCGCGAGGCCTCCAGCACATACTCGGTTTCGCGCCCGAGGTTGCAGGCGCGGTGGAACGGCACGTGCCCGGTGATGCGGTCTTGGGCGCGGGCAGCCGCGTCAGGGGTTCTCGGGGTGGGGTCGATCATGGGGGGCTGTGGAAGGATGCCGCCTCAAGAGTCGCACGGAATGCGCACCTTGGCGGATCCCTCGCTTCTTCCGCTCCGGTCCGCACCATGGGGCACGGCCGACGAGGCAAGCCTACCCCGGGGCCGTGGGGACGGAAGGTGCCGGGAACCGGGGACTCCGGGCATGCGTTGCCTTCGATGGCAAGGTTGGTTCACCGCGCAGGTCCCGGTTGCCGCAGTGCGCGCTTCTGGATCTTCCCGGTGCCGGTGCGCGGCAGTGCGTCGAGGAACCGAACCGACTTCGGGCACTTGTAGCCCGCGATGTGGGCGTGGCAGTGCGCGACGAGTTGGTCCGCGCTCGCGTGCGCACCGGGGCGCAGCACGACGGCTGCAGTCACGGCCTCGCCCCACACCTCGTGGGGTGTGCCGTACACGGCACACTCCAGGACCGCCGGGTGCTGGTAGAGCACGTGCTCCACCTCGACCGAGTACACGGCTTCGCCGCCGGTCTTGATGACGTCCTTCTTGCGGTCGACGATGTTCACGAACCCGTGCGCGTCCACCGTGGCGAGGTCACCCGTCATCAAGAAGCCGCGCTCGTCGAACGCCGCTGCCGTGGCCTCGGGCTGGTTCCAGTACCCACGCGTGACCGTGGGGCCCTTCACGCGGATCTCGCCCACGGCCCTGTCGTCGCGCGCCACGTCCTCACCGCGGTCGTCCACCACCCGCAGCTCGATCCCGTCGAAGGGGCGGCCGGTGCGGCACTTGAGCGCCAGCTGCTGTTCGGGTGGCAGCCTGCGCAGCTCGTCGTCGAGGAGGCTCAAGGTCAGGTACGGGCTGGTCTCCGTCATGCCGTACGTCTGCACGTACTCGCAACGGAAGGTGCGGATCACTTGCCGCACCACCTCGGGCGCGATGGGTGCACCGCCGCTGAGCATCACGCGCATGGCGTAGTCGCGGTCCAAGGCGCCTGGTTCCTTCACCATGAGGTTGAGCATGGTGGGGATCAGGTTGGTCACCGTGATGCGCTCTGCGGCCAGGATGTCGAGTGCGTCACGGGCGCTGAAGCGCGGCAGGAACACGTGCAGGCCGCCCACGTCGCTGACCGCGAAGGTCGCCCATGCGTCCGCGAGGTGGAACATGGGGGCCGCGTGCAGCCAGCGGTCGGATGCACCGAGTCCCAGTTCGCGCACGGCGCTGCGGGCATGGCTGAAGACGTTGGCATGGCTGAGCATCACGCCCTTGGGGCGGCCTGTCGTGCCGCTCGTGTAGTACAGGTGGGCGGTGTCCTCGCTGCGTGCGAGGCGCGGTCCGAACTCGGCGCTCCCGGCGGCAGCGGCAACCAGTGCCGCGACGGGATGCGCGCCGAGTTCGAGCCGCGGCGCCAGCTCGGCTGCCATGGCGGCATTGGTGCTGCCGTGGGCATCGTCGTGCACCAGCATGCGCGCGCCCGAGTCGGCGAGGATCTCCGCCAGTTCACCGGTGCCCAGCCGCGTGTTGAGCGAGACCAGCACGGCGCCTGCTGCGGCGAGGCCGAAGTAGGCGTGGAAGTGTGCGACCGTGTTGGGCGCCAGCACGGCCACGCGGTCGCCGGGGCGGATGCCACGTTCAGCCAGTGCACGGGCCAGCGCCAGCGCCGCCCGCAGTGCCTCACCGTAGGTCGCAGTCGTGCCGTCCTGACGCAGTGCAGGCTGGTCCGGGTGGGCGCGTGCCGTGTCGGCAAGCAGGTGGAAGACGTTCACGGCAGCAGGATACGTCACTCCCCACGCTGCACTGTCCTGCAAGTTGCGTAAGGTCTCGCGCCCCATGTCGGACACCCCGGCCGAGAAGCCTGACAACACGCCGCCGGTTGCGCCCGCGCACCCGCCGCTCGACGTGCGCTTCCTCGACGAGCACATCGTGGCGGTGAGCAAGCCGAGCGGCCTGCTCGTCCACCGCGACGAGAACCATCCCGACCAGCCGGCGGCGCTCCAGGTCGTGCGCGACCAGCTGGGCAAGTACCTCTACCCGGTCCATCGCCTCGACCGCGCCACCTCGGGCCTGCTGCTCTACGCCTTCAGCTCGCGCACCGCGGCTGCGCTGCAGGAGCAGATGAGCGAGCCCTCCGCCGTGAAGGAGTACCTGCTGCTCACCCGCTGGCCGGGCAGCTTCCCCGAGCACGGCAACGAGTGGGTGTGCGAGCAACCGCTCCACGACGAGAAGGACGTGGCGCGCCCCGCCCGCAGCGAGTTTGCGCTCGTCGAGGCCCTCGACCGCTGCGCCCTCGTGCGCTGCCGCATCCGCACCGGCCGCTACCACCAGATCCGCCGCCACGCCAACCACTGCGGCCGCCACATCCTCGGCGACACCACGCACGGCAAGGGCCGGCTCAACGCCCTCTACCGCGAGCGCTACGGCCTCGAGCGGCTCTTCCTCCACTGCCATTTCCTGTCGCTGCGGCACCCGGTCACCGAAGCACCCCTCCAACTCGACGACCCGCTGCCCGTTGAGCTGGAGCGGGTCGTATCGCGACTGCGCACCGCGCGCGACGAGCGCGCGGCACAGCAGGGCTGAGTCAGTTGTTGCCGATCGTGGTGCGCAGCGCGTTGCTGGTCACGAGACCGAGCGCGTTGAACGCACTGTCCGGTGCCCACGCCTGCAGGAAGACGGGCAGGCCCGTGATGGAAGGCAGGTTCGGCACGGTGAACGTGTGGGTGGCTTCGCCGGTCGCCGACGGCACGCATGGAGCGGCCAAATCGATGGCCGTGTCGTGGTACAGGGTGCAACCGCCCGTGCCGCCGAAGCCCGCGAGGTCGAAGGGGAGGAGGAGTGGACCCACGGCCGTGTTGGAGACGCCGAGCGCCATGAAGGCGAGACCCTGCGGGACGTTGCGCACCTTCGAGACGAACTGCGAGGCGTAGACCGGTCCGCGCGCGGTGAGTGCTTCGAGTGTCAGCGGCTGGGTGCCGCAGCCGGTGCCGATGGTC
>JBEGVB010000051.1:0-11378 GCA_041178545.1 Planctomycetota bacterium | reverse complement strand
GCTCGCAACCGTGATGGCACAGCTGCGGCTCCTTCGGCCGCAACTGATTCGATGCGCAGCAGCGCGAGGTGCTCTGGCGCGGCGCCGTTTGCAGGCCTCGCCGGGAAGCATGGTGTCGCGGGCCCCGGGCTCTCGGCGAAGCGAAGTGGTCGGGCTGGCCGGATTTGAACCGGCGACCTACTGGTCCCAAACCAGTCGCGCTACCAAACTGCGCTACGGCCCGACGGGGGAGACGGTAGCCGCTCCACACGTTGCAAGGAAGCGCGGGGTGCAGGGCGAGGCGACGCGAGCGCCCGCAGCCGCTCAGCGGCGCGGCGGCGGCAGCAGGTGGAACGTGTGCCGCCAGGTCCCGTCCAGCAGGTGCACCGTCTCGGCCCAGCCGGTGGCGCCTGCGTGGGAACCCGAGCCGCCGGTGATGGGGCGGACGAGGGAGTCGCCGACCGGGATGGTGCTGTTGGTGCTGGGGTAGTAGCCGCTGCCGCTGACGAGGATCTGGTCGGCGGAGCCGGAGAGGTTGTTGGTGCCCAGTCCGAACACGAAGTTGAGGGTGCTCATCCGCACCTCGTCGCCGAACGTGGGGTAGTCGATGCTGGTGGTGAGCAACTGGGCGTCGAGCCGACCGACCACAGCGCCGGAGGCGTCCATGACCGGGGTGGCGGGGAGGACGCGCAGGTCGCCGAGTTGGTGGCCCGAGGAACCTGCCGTCACCAACAGGGTGGCAACCGGCCCGTGGGTCAGGGTGAAGACGGTTGCAGGCCCGTTGCCCTGGGACCTGCCCTGGCCCTGCTCCGCAGCCGCACCGGCGAAGGGCCCGTCGGTGGACACGAACGTGATGCCGAGGAGTCCGCAGCCGAGGAGGAGACCGGCCCTGCGGGTCTGGCGGTCCACGAAGGAGGTGAGTGAGGTTGTCATGCTTCGCGGGCACTCTCGACCGTCGGTGGGACAGCGTCAATCGCCCGCACCGGCAGAGCTCCCGTGCGGGGACCGCCTGCGGTGGCGTCCCACTCCGGTTGTCCCGGTGAGGCGGTGCGGAAGGCAACGGTGGTTTGCGCCGTCCGAACCAAGCTCCCGACGCCATGGGGGTTGCCCGACGGCATCCACCCGAACCTCCCATGCTGCCGAGGAATACGGGCTCGATGACGCCGGCTCCTGCCCATAATCGCCGCCCAGGCGACATGACCAAGACCACGCAGGTTGCGATGGTGGGCACCGGCTTCATTGCCGAGGTGCACCTCGCGGCGCTCGCCACCGTGCGTGGGGTGCGCGTGGTGGCGGTGTGCGACGCGGCTGCGGGCAAGGCGGAGCGGTTCGCGCGGCGGCACGGCATCGGCCGTTGGCACGGCTCGGTGCGCGAGCTCCTTGAGGCGGGCGGCGTCGACGTGGTGCACGTGCTGGTGCCGCCCGAGCACCATGTTGCCGTGGCGCTGGAGTGTCTTGCCGCGCGGGTGCACGTGCTGGTGGAGAAGCCGATGGCGCTGCGCGCCGAGGACCTCGCGCTGCTGGAGGAGGCGGCTGCGACGCACGGGGTGCAGCTGGGGGTGAACCACAACCAGACGTTCCACCCCTGCATCCGTTGGCTGGAGGTCCAACTGCACCGCGGCGCGGTCGGCCGCGTCGAGCACGTGGCACTGCAGCACAACGTGCCGCTGCGCCAGCTGCAGACGGGCGACGTGGGGCACTTCATGTTCCGCACGGAGGCCAACATCCTGTGGGAGCAGGGCGTGCACCTGTTCAGCATCGTGCACGAGCTGCTGGGCCGCGCCCGCGCGGTCGATGCGAGCGTGGGCCCCGCGCGCGTGCTCGCGAACGGACAGAGGTTCTTCGACGAGTGGCAGCTTGCGTTGCAGGCCGAGCGCGGCAGTGCCTCGGTGCGCATGGCCTTCGGCCGCGGCATGCCGCACGCCACGGTGACGGTGGTGGGCTCGGACGGCATCGCGCACCTCGACCTGCTGCGCGGCAGTGCACGCCTCGAGCGCAAGACCCGCTGGCTCGACCCGCTCGACCACGCGCTCAACCTGGCCGCTGGCGGCCTGCGGCTGCTCCGCCGGGCAAGTGGCGTGATGTGGGGTTACGCGCGCGGGTTGTTCGGCATCGGGCTGCCCGACGACCCGTTCGTGCGCGGCATGCGCGACAGCCTGCTCGCGTTCCACGAGGCCGTGCGCGAGGGAAAGACCGCGCCGCGTGGCGTTGTGGCTGCTCGGTCGGTGCACGAGATGTGCGTTGCGGCCGCCGAGTCGGCAGGCGTCTCGCGCGAGCCGCTCGCTGCCACGCGGATCAGCACCCCCGGTCCTGCGCGGCCGCGCGAGGTCGTGGTCACGGGCGGCACGGGGACGATCGGCAGGCGTTGCGTCGAACTGCTGCTGGCGCAGGGACGCCCGGTCACGCTCGTGGTGCGCCGGCCCCAGCTGCTGCCAATGCACCTTGCCACCCAGTGCCGCGTGTTCTGCGGCGATGCAGGAGACCCTGCCGTGCTCGGCGCTGCGCTCGCTGGAGCCGACAGTGTGCTGCACCTCGCCACCTGCGCCGGAGACGACCCTTCGACGGCAGCGCAGGCCATGGCCACGGCCGCGCGCACGGTGGGCGACGCATGCCGTGCCCAGGGGGTACGCAGGCTCGTGTTCACGAGCTCGACGGCCGCGCTCTGGCTCGGCGACGCAGGCACGGTGCGCGGCGACGTGGGGCCGGACCCGCTGCCGGCACACCGCCCTGCCTACGCGCGCGGCAAGATCGCCGCAGAACAGGAACTCGCCGAGCAGCGCACCAAGGGGCTCGAGACCGTGGTGCTGCGGCCAGCCATCGTGCTCGCCGCCGACGGTCCCAAGGACCACTCGGGCGTAGGGCTCTGGGTGCGCGACAACGTGTGCATCGGCTGGGGGCCCGGCACCACGCCGCTGCCCCTGGTGCTCGCCGACGACGTGGCGTCAGCATGCGTCGCGGCCCTCGACGCACCTGCGGCCGCGAACCGCAGCTACAACCTTGCGGGTGGCGTCCAGCCGACTTCGCGCGAGTACGCGCAACTGCTGGCCGCCCACGGCAACCCGGCAGTGCGGTTCGTGGGCCAGTCGTTCCTCTCCATCTGGCTGCAGGAGGGCGCCAAGTGGCTGCTCAAGCGCTGCGCCGGCAGGCGCGCCGAGCTGCTGCGGATGCGAGACCTGCGCAGTCGCGCGTTCCTGACGCGGCTCGACTGCGAGGATGCCACGCGCGACCTCGGGTTTGCCCCGGTGCAGGACCGCGCCGAGTTCGAGCGCAGGCTGTTCGGCAACGGGGCCCGCGCATGAGCCACCGGCCGCTGGTGTTCCACGTCTACGCGACGTTCGGCACCGGTGGTCCGCAGGTGCGCGCGGTCCAGCTCATGGAGCGCATGGGCCCCGCCGTGCGACACGTGGTGATGGCGATGGACGGCAACACTGATGCGCTGCGGCTGCTGCCCAAGGCCGTGGCCTGTGAGGCCATGGCGCCGCCCCCGCGCGCCGGGTTCGTGCGCTCGGTGCGGCAGCAGGCGCGCATCCTCCGCACGCTGGGTCCGGACCTGCTCGTCACCTGCAACTGGGGCGCGGTCGAGACCGTGGCTGCCGCCCGGATGCTGCGGCTGCAAGCCCACGTGCACCACGAGGACGGCTTCGGCCCCGGCGAGGCTGCACGGCGCTTCGTCCGCCGCAACCTGCTCCGGCGCGCCCTGCTGCGCAACGTGCGCGTGCTGGTTCCCTCGCACACCCTCGCTGAAGTTGCGCGCACCGAGTGGGGCCTCGGACTCGGCCTCGCGGTGCTGCCCAACGGCGTCGACCTTCAGCGGTTTGCGCCTGCGGCCCGGGCACCGGGCTCCGACCTCGTGATCGGCACCGTGGGTGGCCTCCGGGCCGAGAAGGACCAGGCAACCCTGCTGCGGGCCTTCGCACGCGTGCCGGGCACGCCGAGGCTGCGGCTCGTGGGCGACGGTCCCGAGCGCACCCGCCTGGTGCAACTCGCCGCCGAACTGGGCATCGCCGCGCGCGTGGAGTTCCGCGGCGTGCGCACCGACGTGGCCACCGAGCTGCACGGATGCGACGTGTTTGCCATGAGCTCGGCCACCGAGCAGATGCCCCTGTGCCTGCTGGAGGCCATGGCCTGCGGCCTGCCGGTCGCCGCCACCGACGTGGGCGACACCCGTCGGATGCTGCCCGAGTCGAGCCGTGCCGGTCTCGTGCCGGTGGGTGACGTCGACGCGCTGTCGCGCGCCCTCACCGCGCTCGCCACCGACGCCGACCGCCGCCAGCGCGAGGGCGCCGCCAACCGCGCCCACTGCCAGCAGCACTACGAACTCGAAGCCTGCCTGCAGGCGTGGCTCGCCGAGTACGAGCGCGCGCAGGCGCGGCGCTGAGCGACGAGGCCCCGAAACGAAGCGAGCCCGCAGGTGCGGGCTCGTTGGTTTCTTGTTTCGGTTTCCGTGATGCGGCCCATCTTGCGGCCGAAGCGGGGGGCTGATGGCCTCCCTCGCGGAGCCAAGGGCCCCGCGGGGAACGGCCGCCGTCGTTTCACGCCATCCGGCCCATCTCGCGGCCGAAGCGGGGGGCTGATGGCCTCCCTCGCGGAGCCAAGGGCCCCGCGGGGAACGGCCGCCGTCGTTTCGCGCCATCCGGCCCATCTCGCGGCCGAAGCGGGGTCGAGCGGCATCCCTCGCGGCACCAATCGCCCCGCGGGGAACGGCCGCTCAGCCAATCAGAAATCGAAGCCGATGCTGGCCGACACGAATGCTGCCGGCTCGAGCGTGCCATCGATGGTGTCGAAGCCGACCTCGCCGGTGTTCCACTTGTAGTCGCCGGCCACGACGCAGCCGCCGCGGAAGTCCAGCGAGAAGGCGTCGCTGAGGCGGAAGATCACGCCACCGTAGACGATGATCTCCTGCACGTACGTCTCGTCGCGGGTGCTGCCGTTGGCCTCGGTCGTGCGGACCTCGTAGCGGCCGCCACCGATGTCGAGCCCGAACAGGATGCCCGTGTCGCCGGACGGCCAGAACGAGAACTCGACGTTTTCGGGCAGCAGCACGTCGACGCGCATCGTCTCGCCGAGGGCCCAGCTGAAGCCGAGGTACGGCAGGTACGGGGCCTCTTCGTAGATGTCGTTGTAACGGGCACCGATCTTGAAGAAGAACTCGTCGCCCGTGCGCCAGGTCAACAAGGCCTTCGAGTAGAAGCGGTAGTCGTCGCTGTGCAGCGTGCCGTCGAGGTCCGACCACACGCCGGGCTCCGTCTGCAGCTCGACGAGCATGTCATCGGAGGCGAACCAGCCGATGCCGAGCTTGGCACCGATGCCGCTGAGGATCTCGTCGCCTGCCGGGCGGCCGATGCCGACGTTGCCGCCGAAGTCGTTCATGTCGTACGAGCGGCTTTCGCCGTACGCACCGACGTTGATGTAGGCATCGGTCGAGATCATCAGGGGGACCTCGATGTCCGCGCCCAGCGTGGTGAGGTCGAAGTGACCTTCCTCACCGTCCACTGCCATCGTCGGCATCCACTCGCCGGTGATCTTGATCTTGGGATCGAACCGTTCGCGCTTCAGGAGGAACTCACCGTGCGCCTGCTGGAACAGCCCGCGCATGGTGTAGTCGGGATCCTGGGCAGCAGGGATGCTGCTGCGGTAGCTGTCGAGTCCGAGGATGTTCTCCTCGGAGTGGGGCAGCGGTGCGGAACCGCCGCGGGGAAGCTCGCCGGACTGGGCGCAGAGCGATGCTGCGGCGCAGAGGACGGCGAGAACACTCAGGCTCTCTTGACGCATAGACCTGTCTGACCGGAAAGGGACCAGGGACACCGGCCCGTTGACCGAACGGGCTCGGGAGGCCCAATCCTTGCGGGCGGGGGGCGAGAATCAAGCGTTCGTTGCCGCTGCACCGCAGCCGGTCGCCGGTCGGCCACCGGGTTGTGGAAAGTCCTCCCGCGTTCCGCGCTGGAAGTCTCCCGCGTTCAGCGCTGGAAGATGGGCAGGTACTGGCGCGGCTGCTGGAGCAGGATGCAGGCCATGGCGGTCCCGAAGGCATCCCCCGGGCCGCAGTCGTTGCGCCAGCGTCCGTCCGCCTGCTGGCCGGCGAGGATGTCCCGGGACAGCCGTTCGTGGTACCGGGCGAAGCGGGGGCCGCCGTCCTGGAACAGGGCCTGGCAGGCGTAGTAGTTGCCGTACCAGAAGTAGTAGTGGGTTGCGTAGTAGTCGGCGACCTCGGCGTAGGCCCGCAGCAGGAACTCGAGGGCCGGGTCGGACAACTCGGGGTCGTGGATGCCGGCGGAGTTGAGGGCGGTCACCCCGGCGGCGTTGATGGCGAACTCGCGGTTCTTCTCGTACGCGCCGCGGCCCTGGATCTTGTAGTAGAAGAGACCTTGGTTGCGGCCGGAGCGGGTGCGGCTGCGCTGGACGTAGGCCACGGCCCGGTCGATGGTGTCCTCGGGCACCTTGATGCCGATGTTGCGGGCCGCCCGGAGGGCCTGCAGCTGGCACACGGTGACCGAGAGGTCCGCCTCGCGGTCGAACGGGTTGTAGCGCCAGCCCCCTTGGGTGTTCTGGCAGTCGACGATGAGGTTGACGGACTTCTCGAGGGCCGCCTGCACCGCCTCGCCGCCTGCCATGCCGTAGACCTCGGCGAGGAACAGGGTGGCAAAGGCATGGCTGTACATGCGGGTGCCCGAGTCGGTGAGGAACCCGTTGTCCCTGCTGCACGCCACCACGTAGTCGACGACCTTGCGGACTGACTCGCGGTGGGTGCCGCGGTCGGGCAGGTGGCCGCCGGCGAGGAATGCCATGCCGGCGATGGCGCTGACCCCGAGGTGGGCGTGGCCCCGTGCCCGCTGCTCCTCGACCGACAGTGCCTGGTCGAGCACCACGTAGTCGTCCATCATCTTGTGGCCGACGAGGGCCGCCCAGCCGCCGCAGTCCATCTGCTGGGCGGCCAGCCACTGCAACCCGCGCTCGGCCGCGCGGTCCGAGTCCTCGCGGAGCCGCAGCAGCGCGGGGTCGGTCGCCGAGGGCGAGGTGCCGGGTGCGGTGGCTGGCGCGGCATCCTGCGCGCGCGTGAGCGCGCACAGGACCACTGCAGCGAGGATCGCGCCGGGCCGGACCATGGGCCGCAGCATAGCGCCGGGCGCACGGCAGGGTGCTGCCGTGCGCGCCTTCCCGCTACTCGAACAACGTGGTGCAGCCGGGGGTCTTCTGGACCTTGACGGCCTTGTGGGTGCGGATGGCCTCCTGCACCGCGAACATCACCTCGTGCACGTGCGCCGTCGAGGCGAGGTCGTTGTGCGGCCGCGTGCCCTTGCGGATGCAGTCGACGAAGTACTCGAGCTGGCCGAGGTAGGGGTGGTCGTTGACGTCGCCCGAGTCCGGCATCGCGGTGGGCAGCGTGGCCCACTTCTTGAGCTTGGCGGTGCCGGGGTGGTCGAGGGTGCTGAGCCTGTCGTCGACGACCGAGCCCTTGTCGCCCTGGAGCACGAGCGGGAAGTGGTAGGGCTGGCGGCACTCGATGCTCACCGAGCACTTGCCGATGGCGCCGTCCCGGAACCGCAGCAGCGAGGCGATGTTGGTGTCGTACTCGTACCGGAGCGGGTTGTCGGCGCTGGTGTTGGCGATTGCCTGCACCTCGGCGACCTCGCTGCCCATCAGCCAGATGAGGCCGTCGAGGGCGTGGCAGCCGGCGGTGAGGAACGCGTCGCCGCCCATCTTCGCCAGGCGGTTCCAGTGGTACTGGCCGTACCACGGTCCGATCCCGTGGAAGTACGCGCTCTCGCCGTAGAACAGTTTGCCCAGGGCGCCCTGCTTGACGAGCGCCTTGATGTTCTGGAACAAACCGATCCAGCGCAGTTCGAAGCAGACCGAGGTCTGCACGCCCGCCTTCTGCACCGCCTTGACCATGCGCAGGAGGTCGGGGCGGTTCATCGCGACGGGTTTCTCGACCACGATGTGCTTGCCTGCCTTGGCCGCGGCGACGGTCTCGTCCGGGTGGTTGGGGTGCGGTGTGCACAGCACGACGATGTCGAGGTCCGGGTGCTTCAGCATCGCGGCGTAGTCGTCGTACGCGATGGCGTGCTGCAGGCCGTGCTCGGCGATCTTGGCCTGGGCGCGCGGCAGTTCGCGCGAGCTGACCGCGACGATCTCGGTGCCGGGGATGGCCTTGAAGTTGGTGATGTGCGCGCCGGCGACCCAGCCGGTGCCCGCGATGCCCACGCCAAGGGTCTTCTTGCTCATGTGAGTCGGCTCAGGATCCGGTGTTGAGGAATGCGTCCATGCGATTGCCGAGGTCGGTCAGGTAGGCCTCGTCGCCGCCTGCCATCTCGGCCGTGTACCAGCCGTCGTACCCGACGGCGCGCAGTGCCTTCACCACGGCGGGCCAGTCCGTGTCGCCGTCGTTGAGCTTCACGTTGAAGCCGTCGAAGGAGTGCTTCTTGCGGGTGTACTCCTTCACGTCCACCTTGTGGATGCGCTTGCCGAGGATGGGGACCCACTGCTCGGGGAAGCCGAAGGCCACGAGGTTGCCGGGGTCGAAGTGGGAGCCGACCCAGGGGCTCTCCAACTCGTCGATGTAGCGGGCGAGCTCGGTCGGGCCGAGGAGGAACTTGTTCCAGACGTTCTCGATCAGGATCTGCACCTGCAGCTCCGCGGCGAGCGGCAGGACCTTGCGGATCTCCGCCTGCGAGCGGGTCCATGCCTCCTGGTAGGCGAGCTCCTTGTTCACGACGGCGGGCACCAGCAGCACCGAGGTGCCGCCCACGGCCTTGCAGTCGCGCAGCGCGGTCTCCAGCGCCTTGAGGCCCTCGGCGCGCACGCTGGCATCGGGGTGGTTGAGCGGCTTGCCCCAGTGGACGGAGTCGACCACGCCAGGCACCTCGAGACCCGTGGCCTTCCTTGCCGCCAGCACCTCGTCGTGGTTCATGCCCGAGGGGCTGTCCAGCTCGACGCCGTCGAAGCCGGCGCGCTTCAGGACCTCGAACTTCTCCAGCAGCGACGAGCCTGCACCCACCATGCCGATCTTGACCGCCTTGCGCGGCTTGCGCGTGGGGGCGGTGCTGCGGCTGGGAACAGTGACAGCTGCGGGGGCGGCTGCATGTGCGAGCGCGGCGGGGACGCACGCTGCTGCGCAGATGCCGAGAATGTCGCGACGGGTCGGATCGTTCATGCGGGGTGTCCTCGAGTGGGCGCGCAGGATAGGCTGGCGCGGTCCAATCGCGAAACACGGAAACCAAGCGTGGAGCACATGACCCAGAAGAACTCGCAGTCGTCTCGCCGCAGCTTCCTGAAGTCCACTGCCGCTGCCTCCGCAGCGGTGGCCGGTGCCTCGTCGCTCTCCGCGTTGCGCGCTGCCGGCGCGGTGCACGGCGGCGTCAAGGAAGAGGTCAAGGTCGGCCTCGTCGGCTGCGGCGGCCGCGGCACGGGTGCGGCTGCACAGGCGCTGGGCGCGCACAAGGAGAACGTGCTGTGGGCCACGGGTGACGCGTTCCCGGACCGCATGCAGTCCAGCCTGCAGGGCCTCGAGGAGAACGGCTTCGGCGACCGGGCCAAGGTCCCGCAGGACCGCCAGTTCAGCGGCCTCGACTGCATCGACAAGGTGCTGGACTCGGGCGTCGACGCGGTCATCCTCGCGACCCCGCCCGGCTTCCGGCCCATGCAGATCGAGAAGGCGGTGGCCAAGGGCGTCCACGTGTTCGCCGAGAAGCCCATCGCGTCCGACGCGGACGGCGTGCGCCGCGTGATGGCCGCGTGCGAGGAGGCCCGCAAGAAGAACCTCTCCATCGTGTCGGGCCTCTGCTACCGCTACGAGGACGGCCGCCGCGAGCTGATGAACCACCTGCATGACGGCGACATCGGCCAGATCCTCGCCATCCAGGGCGACTACATCACGGGCGAGCTGTGGAGCTTCGACCGCAAGGCCGAGATGACCGAGATGGAGTGGCAGCTGCGCAACTGGCTGTACTACACGTGGCTCTCCGGCGACATGATCGCCGAGCAGCACATCCACACGCTCGACGTGATGGCTTGGATCAAGAAGGACGAGTACCCGGTCAAGGCCGTGTCGCTGGGCGGCCGCCAGGTCCGCACCGCGCCCAAGTTCGGCAACGTGTACGACCACTTCGCGACCGTCTACGAGTGGGCCGACGGCACGCGCGGCTACAGCAACTGCCGGCAGCAGAACAACTGCTGGCGCAACGTGAACGAGTACGTGCTCGGCACCGAGGGCTCCTGCCGCGTCTTCCAGAAGGAGATCACCGGCAAGAAGAGCTGGAAGTACGAGGGCAAGGCACGCGACATGTACCAGGCCGAGCACGACGAGATGTTCGCGGCCCTCCGCGCAGGCCAGCGCATCGACAACGGCGACTACATGTGCAAGAGCACGCTCATGGCGATCATGGGCCGCATGGCTGCCTACACCGGCAAGCAGGTCACGTGGGAGGAGGCGCTCAACAGCAAGGAGATCCTCGTGCCCAAGGACGTGCGCCTCGATGCCGTGCCGCCCGAGGTGGTGGTGGCCGTCCCCGGCATCACCAAGTTCGTCTGAGCACCTGACGGTCACGGTCGGAGCGCGGCTCCTCGCGCTCGCTATTCGGGAACGCCCGGGCCACAATCCGGGCCATGCCCAAGTTCCCGATGCTGTGCGCGATGATGTTCCTCCAGTTCTTCGTCTGGGGGAGTTGGTACGTGACGGCCGGGACGTTCGTCCCCGCCTGGGGTTGGTCGCAGGAGACCACCGGCTGGGTCTACTCGGCCGGGCCGATTGCTGCGCTCATCTCGCCGCTCTTCCTCGGGCTCATTGCCGACCGCTTCTTCGCCTCGCAGCGGGTGTTGGCCGTGATGCACCTCATCGGTGCCGTGCTGATGCTCAACTTCATCCCTGGCGCCATCGAGGCCAAGGATGCCACGTGGTTCGAGTGGTACGTGCTCGCGTACATGCTCTGCTACATGCCGACGCTGGGCCTCTCCAACACCGTGGCCTTCAGCCACATCGCCAACCCCGAGAAGCAGTTCCCGATCGCGCGCGTCTTCGGCACGCTCGGCTGGATCGCGGCAGTCACCGTCGTGAGCAAGTTCCTCGCGGCGGACAAGGATCCGGTCATGTTCCAGGTCGCTGGCTGGAGTTCGCTGGCCATGGCCGTGCTGAGTTGGATGCTGCCGCACACGCCGCCGCCGGCTGCAGGCAAGCAGTCGAGTCTCGGTGAGACGCTTGGCCTCGGCGCCATCGGCATGATGAAGGAGCCGGCCTTCGCCGTGTTCGTGCTGTGCTCGTTCCTCATCTGCATCCCGCTCGCGGGCTACTACAGCTTTGGCTCGCAGTTCGCGGGTACGGCGTTCGAGAACCCCGGCTTCTACATGACCTTCGGGCAGTGGGCCGAGGTGCTGTTCATGCTCGTCATGCCGCTGTGCTTCGCGCG
>JBEGVB010000050.1:0-3302 GCA_041178545.1 Planctomycetota bacterium | reverse complement strand
GGGGCCGGCGCCAGCCGCCTGCATGCCTTTCTGCCACTGGTCGTTGTTGGCGAAGGCGCGGACCTTCAGCGGGCCGGCGAGTTTGGGCTCGCGATCGCAGAAGCGAACAAACTGCGGCCAAGCCGACTCCAGCAACGCGAGGCGTTCCGCGGCGTCAGCGGCGCTGACCTGGCTACCGACGTCGTAGTGCGCGCCGACTGCCGTGTTCATCCGCGGCGGGTCTTGCGCCGCGAGCGGGCACGCCATCACGACGATGTAGGCGGCGGAGACGAGACTGCGGCGGCACGCGGACAAGACCCCCATGCCGCGAGCTTATCATGGTGGGACTCCTGACACCCGGGCGTCGCGCATCGAGCCGTGCGCGCCGGACCCCGTCGCACCGCGGCCAGCGCGGGAGGGGGAAAGTGGTGGGCCGTGCAGGATTCGAACCTGCGACTTCGACCTTGTGACGATCGCACTCTACCAACTGAGTTAACGGCCCACAGTCGGTTGGGCGAGAGAGAGTAGCGAGCGCGGCGGTGGGACGCAAGCGCGGCGCGGAGGAGGTGGCCGCAGGGCCCGTTGGCAGGGGCGCTTCCGGGGTCCCGATCCGGGGCGCGCGCTCAGGTCGGTCGCGGGGAGTGCCGATGAATGCAACACCGGTCGCCCCCACCGACCCGGAGAGCCTCCCATGCGCACGACCCCCTTCCTCGCGTTCTCGCTCCTGGCCCTCGTGGCCGTGGACCGCACCTCGGTGCGCGCCCAGTCGTCGGTCCCGGAGTTCCGGGTGGCGCTGGCCGCGGACCCGGAGGGCAGCGGGCCGCAGGGACTGGTGTGGTGGCGCACGCGCTTCCTGCCGACGCAGCCCAACTGGCCCGCGGGCACGGACCCGCTGGGTGCGCTGGTGGTGCACGGATCCGCACAGGGTCTGGTGGCCGCGCGCAACGACGCGGGCGACGAGCGCTTCTACCTCGCTGGCGAGGTGCGGCTGGGTGGTGCAGACCGGATGCTGGTGGCGTGCACGAAGG
Organism: Planctomycetota bacterium; assembly: GCA_041178545.1. GTDB lineage: Bacteria > Planctomycetota > UBA1135 > UBA1135 > UBA2386 > JBEATZ01. The sequence continues at coordinate 2,295 of JBEGVB010000050.1, read as the reverse complement.
AAGGGCTGGAGGACTGGTTCGTGCCGGCCAAGGCCGTGGTGCCCGACTTCGCGACGCAACTGACCCGCGTCGTGGGCCCGACGCCGGAGACGCAACTGCGTGCCCTGGACCTGGCAGCGGCCTGCGGACTGCTGTCGAAGGGCATGGTGGAGGAGGACCCGCGCCTGCCGCTCGTGACGCTGGGCGCCGCACACTGCGGCGAGGTGGCATGGACGTGGTGGCACAACGAACGCGAGCTGCGGGTGCGCGGCAAGTCCAACGGCGGCCTGCTGCTGCCGGCCCTCATGCTGCACCTTGCCTCGGGCGGTACCGCCGAGGACGCGGCTGCGTCCCCCACCGCACGTCACGCGTCGCTGCGCCTGCACGCGCTGGCCGGCCGCGACCTGACCCGCAACGAGTCGATCCGCCAGCTGGTGCGCGCAGTGCCTGCGCGGGCCGCCGAGGACCTGCAGTCGCTGCTGCACAGCACGGGCGAGTCCAAGCTGTTCGCGATGGACGCGCTGACGCGCATGGGCGACGCGGAACACCTGCCCACGATCCTGTCGGCGATGGAGCTGTCGGACCCTGCCAGCGTGTCGCTGGCTTCGAGCGCACTGGACGAGCTGATGCCCAAGGCATCGCGCGCGGTGGAGGCGAACGTGGCGAGGCAGCTGGAGCTGGTGCCGGACACGGTGCGCGAGGACCTGGTGCGCACGGAGCCTGCCGGCTGGCACGTGCGGGCCGCGGCGGCGTTGGGGTTGGTGCTGGTGGGGCTGTTCGGGTTCTGGATGAGAGGATACCGATCGCGGAGTTGTGGAACGCTGCTCCGTACGCACTCGTCGAGCCAGGCCCCGCGCTGGTGACCGGTCGGAGGACCGCGCCGCAACCCTGACTTGCGGCGGGCGCGCCACGCGTCACGTGCACGCAAGTCCATGCACATGCAGGGCTCCCGCGGATTGTTGGAACCCGCGCACACGGCCCTCGAGGCACTGCAGTCAAGCGCGGAACTGCGCCCCATGACAGGGATGACGCGGGCCATGACCACCGGCCTGGGCAGGGCAGAGTTCCGTCATGCGGAGGTGCGGGACCGAGCGACCCTCGGCTCGCCACCGCCAGCCAACGGAAAAGGCCCCCTGCCGAACGCGCATTCGCGCCTGCGGCAGAGGGCCTTTCCCTCGTGAGTCGGGTGGTCACCGGTCGTCAACCGGTTCCAACAACTCCGCGATCAGTATCCTCAGTTGCCGAGAACGGCACCCGCGGCGTCCGACACCGCGATGCCGAGCAGGTTGAGGGTCGGGTCGATGGCAAACGCCTGGTTGTAGAACTGCAAACCGGCCAGTGAGCCGTTGTTGGGGATCGTGAGGTTCCACACGGCACTGTTGGCAGCGCCCACGATGACCAGCGTCGCATCCGCACTGACGCGGGCAAAGCAGCCCGGTGCGCCCAGCGGCGTGAGGCTGGCAGGCAGGGCGCCAAGGCTCGACGTGGTCTTGCTGAAGCCGATGGCCATGATGGCGGCGCTGAGCGGCAGGTTGGTGACCGACACGCTCGCGGTCTGGCCCAGGATGGGCAGGGTGGTCGGGATCAGGCGGCTGATGGAACCGAGGCTGTTGGTGCAGCCCGAGCCGAAGAAGCCGTAGCCGGCAAACGAGCCGGGGCCCGACAGGTCGTAGTGGAATATGCCGTTGAAGGCGCGGTTGGCGTTGGCGGTGGCGCTGAACGGCGCACCCTTGCCGTTGCCGGCGGTGAGGCTCAGGTCGGCATTGGCGTAGGTCGTGGCCGCCGTGATCGTCGTGTAGGCGACGCCGCAGCCGTTCATGTGGATCGCCATGCCGTACGTGCCCGAGGGGATGTACAGCTTGGTGTTGAGTGCCATGAAGACCGGGACCGGAGCCGTGAAGGTGCCGCCCTGGTAGGTGCCGCTGCCCGACGCCACGAGGCGCCACACGGAGGCATTGGTGTGGTTGGCTGCGTAGCCGCCCGCTGCGTCGGTCAGGTACACGTCACAGGTGATGGGCGTGCCCGTGGGCACCGTGGTGGCGGCATAGGGTGCCACGGTGATGCCACAGACGGTGACACCACCCGAGTTGAGCACCGTCAGGTCGAAGCAGTTGCCCGAGCCCGAGGCCGTGAGTCCGTTGCCGGCGACAAACGTCGTCTGGAAGTTGTTGCTGGTCAGCACCACGTCCTTGGATTTGGTGTTGTTGGGACCGCAGAGACGGTTCGCAGTCAGCGACACCCGGTTGGAGGTGCAGGGCGTCGGGTAGACGTAGGCAGGGTTCTGGACCGTGGAGTCCACGACGTTGTCGCCGTTGA
>JBEGVB010000049.1:0-24980 GCA_041178545.1 Planctomycetota bacterium | reverse complement strand
GCTCGAGGTCGAACGCGACGCGCGCGGCAGGGTGCGGGAACTCGCGATCGAAGGTGGGCAGCAACCCGCCGTCCCGCATCCCCTCCTCCGCATGGCGGGCAGCAAGCGTGGCGAAGTCGGCACCCTCTCGCACCTGTTCCGCGATGCGCTCCAGCAGTGCCTTGTCCCGGTGCGCGATGCATCGCACCTGCGCACGGTCCTCGCGCAGCGCGAGGTAGCGGATGACGAGCCCGTGGTAGGTGCGGCGTGCGACCCGCTGCTCGTTGATGCGGCGCCACTCGTCCATCCGCAGTCCCTGCATGCGCCACACGTACTCGGCGAGGGTGACCTTGGGTCCGAGCTCGTTGCGCACCTGCTGCTCGAGCTCGGTCTCCTCCTTGGTCGCCTGCGCCCGCACCGCTGCCGGGTCGACGGCGATGCCGAACTCCACGGCATGCCGTGCAACGAGGGCATCGAACACCATCAGGTCGATCGCAGAGAGAGCGATCTTCGGGTCGGCCGCCAGCATGCTGCGGAAGCCGTGGCTCTCGCGCAGCACCAGGTCCCCCACCCGCGCAACCTCGGCATCGGGTTGCTCCGGGTCGGGCAGCAGGATCGCCGGACCGAAGTCCGGAGCGTCCGCGACGGCAGGCAACCGCGCGGTCACCGCAGGCGGCGGGGCCGCCGTGGCACGGGCCTCGGGTCGGACGGCAGGGCCGCCGCTGCACGCGGCGAGCACTGCCGCGAGGGTCACCAGGCGCGGAACGTGCGCAACCACTTGGTGCCGCGGCAGAGGTAGCACTTCGCGTTGACGATCTTCCCGTCCATCCCGGCCTCGGGAATGGTGCCGACGCCGTAGCAGCTCACGCAGGGCTGAACGAAGGCCGCGCTGACCTTGAGGTCGCCACCGAACTCGGCGTAGTAGGCGCGCAACCAGCTCACCTTCTCGTTGTGCGCCGCCTGCTTCCACCAGTCCTCGTCGGTGGGCTCCTTGGGCGCGCCGCCCTGGCCGGAGGCCTGGGCCGCACGCTGACGGTCGCGGGCCGCGCGCAGCAGCTGCTGCAACCGCTGGACCTCGCGCTCCTGCTGCGGGTCGCCCTCCTGCTGTTGCGCACGCGCCGCGTTGGCCGTGCCCTGCTTGGTGTCCTTGAGCACGGCATCCGCGCCCAGCACCCACGAGCCGATGCCGTAGGCGAAGAACTCGGGCCGCTTGCCGGCGCCCACCTTCTCGCGGTCGGCGAAGAAGGTCTTCACCTCGGCTTCCTGCAGCTTCATCTGGCTCGCCACGCGCGCGGCGATGTCGTCCTTCATCTTGCTCTCGGCAAACTGCTTGGCGGCAGCAAGCGTGAGCCCCGGCTCGAAACACTTCTTGTCCGCAGCCACCTGCACCATGCGGCGCCACTGTTCGGCCACGAGCCCAGTGAGCACGCGCGTGCGCGCGGACTCGAACCGCTTCTTCTCGGCCTCGAAGTCGGCCTTGAGCTTGCTGTTGGGGAACTGCTTGTCGAACGACTCGATGAGCTTGCGGCCGCGCTCGAACTCGAGTGCCGTGCCGCGTGCGCGCGCGGCCTGGATCTGGTCCAACAGGTCGCGCTCGCGGGCCGCGTCGCGGTACCGCTTGAGCTTGTCGGCGAGGCTTGCCACCTTCGCAGGGTCGCGGCTGTTGTTGAGCTTCTGGGCCGTCTGGATGTGCTCGTCCGCGCGCTCGTAGTCGCGCACGCGGATCAGGTCCTGTGCCAGCTGCAGGTGGCGGTCGGCACTGTCGCCGGGCTGCACCTGGGTGAGACGGTCGGTGTAGAACTCGTCCTTGGTGAGCACCTGGGAGACCGGCACGTCCACTGCCTTGCGCCAGCGGATGTCGGCCTTGGGGATGCGGATCTGCAGGCCCTTGTTCTGCATCACGAGCACCGGGCCGTCGGCAGACACGATCTTGCCGAGCGCCTCCATGGGCACGCCGGCCGCCGTGTAGGTCACGAGGTCGGCCTGCACGGTGATCTCCTCCTCCACGTCGCTCACCAGGTCGAACTCGCGCTTGATGCGGTCGGCGCAGCCCGGGGTCAGGTGGTCCCAGCGCAGGTCGAGCACGCCGCCGTTGTCGAGGCGACGGACGCGGAGGCCCTCGCCGTCGGCATCGTCCACCTTGGCGAGCAAGACCTTGCCGTCGGCAAGCTGCAGCGCCTGCGAACGGAGCCCGGGCGCGGCCGTGCCCAGCACGGCGGCAATGGAGAGAAGCAGAGCGTTCCAGCGAGCGTTCATCCTGTCACCTCGGTTCGATGCCATTGTCCTGCTGCCAGCGGGCGATGCGAGCCCCCAGCGGCTCGGAGCGCGGGAACACGCGCAGGAAGTCCTGCACGACCGTCTCACCGTCCTCCAGCCACTGCACCCGGATCGTCACCAGCAACACGTCGGGCCGGTCGGGGTCCTCCGCAGAGGATGCTGCCCACGTCATGCCCGGGAAACCGTCCACCGTCTGGCCCTCCAGCGGCGCGAGGCGCACGTCGAGGGCGCTGCCCCCCTGCTGCCGCTCCATGGCCTGCCGCACGCGAAGCACCGCCTGCTCGGCGAGGTAGGAGGCCTCGCGGCGCGCCTCGGTCGAACGGCGCAAGCCGACGCCGCCACCGAGCACGGCCAGCAGCGACGTGGTGCCGACCAGCAGGATGCCCAGTGCCACCAGCATCTCGGTGAGGGTGAAGCCGCGCTGGCGGCTGCAACGGGTGGGGTGCGACTCAGCCATTCCAGTCGTCCCTCCCGATCGACAGCGGCAGCGTGAACTCGACGGTGCGGCCGACGCGCAGCACCGCGCCCTGTGCGTGGGAGGCGCGGGCCGTGCCGCGCTGCCCGCGCTGCAGGCCCTCGAGGCGCGCCCCTTCCATGCGTGCATAGCGGATCCATTCGCGCCCCACCTTCACGTAGCCGCCGTCCTCCGCGCCGGGGAAGCGGTCGGGACCCACCAGCCGGAGGCTCGTGGCGTCGTTGGAGAGTTCCTCGGCAAGGATGCCCTCGGGCGACTGGCGGGCGTCCTGCGCCACCACCAGCACCACGCGCAGTGCGCGCGGGAACACGTCGTCGGTGGAGTCGAGCAGGCTCTCGGGGCCGCGGTCGAGGCGGAACACGGGGCCCGCTGCAGCATCCGTGTGCCACCCTGCGCGCGCCGAGTCCCACGTGCGCTCGGGGCCGTCGTCGCCCACCGCGGTCCAGCTGCGGGTGCGCTGCGACCAGCACAGCAGCTCGACGTGCAGCACGTCGCGCGCCACCGTGGCGGTGTTCTGCAGCACCACGGAGGACGGCAGCTCGGGCCCGCCCGGGAAGGCAACCTGCAAGGGGTCCGCGGCGTTGCCGGGACCGGCGTCGAGCAGCTGGTTGTCGAGGAAGGTGCCGCGGCGCAGCTCGACGAGGGCTCCGTCGGGGTCGCCCTGCGGCCAGGCCAGCAGCCACACCACGCCCATGCCGCGGGGTGGGTTCACCGCCAGCAGCTCCTGGTACTTCTCGGCCACGTTGCCGGGCTCGTCGCTGTCGGCGAGCGCACGGGCCTGCTGCATGATCATGCCCTCGCGCAGCGGCATCTCCTCCTCGGGCGTGAGCCAGGCGGAGCTGCGCAGCGAGAAAGCACGCGTGTCGGCGGCACCTGTGCGCGCCGGCAGCCCGAGTGGCAGCTGCTGCAGCAGCATGCGCGGTTGGCTCGCGGTGGGCTCCAGCGACGGCAGCGGGCCGCGCAGCCGGCGCAGGTCGCGCTCGACGGTGCGCGCCACGGCGTCGCCGCGGTCGGCCATCACCTGCGCCGACTCGCCCGTGCCGACGAGCGTGATGCCCATGTCGAGGAGTTGCACGAGCATGGCCAGGAAGCCGGCGAGGATGCCCATCACCACCACCAGTTCGAGGAGGGTGAAGCCCTGCTGCCGTGCGCGCGGGATGGCGTTCATCGTGCGGTCACCCGTTCCTCGAGGATGCGTCCCTCGGACTCGTACTCGACGCGCACCTCGCGCACCGTGGGCGTGGTCTTCCAGCCGTGGGCACGGAACGTCGTGAGGTCGACGGAGCCAGGGCGGTAGTTCGCCACGAAGCGCAGCTCCAGCTGCGTCGCCTGCCTGCCGAGCGTGAACGGTCGGTCGTTGCCCGCACTGCGCGTGAGCAGCCGCAGGTCCGGGTTGGCCGCGGGATCGGCCGTGAACGGCACGCGCTGGTCGAAGCGCACGAGGCACTCGAGGTCGACGGATGCGTCCGGCACCTCCTGCCGCCAGGTGAGCGTCTTCCAGTACACCGGGGCAATCGACGTCGTCAGCTGGAGGGCGTTCTGCTCGGGATCGTCGCTGCGCGGCACGTGGCGGTCCCAGTAGCGGATGGGCATCCACACCAGTGCCTCGCCCGAGGACAGGCCCTGCGGCGCAGTGCCGTAGCGGCCGCGGAACAAGCCGCGTGCGCTGCGGCCGTCGTTGTCGCCCGTGGGCGGGAAGAAGCGCGGCATCTCCAGCGTGCCGGTGTCGCCAGCCGAACGAACCCACGCGTAGTGCAGCAGTTCGCGTCCCGCGAGCACGGTGCCCGTGGGTGATGGCAGGCCACCGAGCGCCTGCACCGAGATCGTCTCCGACTGCGGCTGGATCGAGCCGCTGAGGATGGCAGCGGGCACGTGCGCGAGGAATCGCACACGCGCGCCCTTGTCGTGGCCGCGCGCCTCGCTGTTGAGCAGGCCGCGGCCGTTCACGGCCACCGTGAACACGGCATCGGCACGCACCTGGTAGGCGAGGATCTCGTCGTCGACCTGCACGAGACCGCCCGCCTGCGGGAAGCCGTTGAGGATGCCCGGGCCGAGGCCCGCGGGACCGCCCTGCAGAAGCGTGAGACCCGGCTCGACGCGGAACTCGCGCGCCTGTGCATCGATGGGGTCCTCCAGCACCAAGTCGGCGCCGTTCTGGCCCACCACCGTCACCTCGTCGACGAGGCCACGCATGCCGTCGCCACCCGCCACCGGGCCGCCCACGGTCACGTTGGCTGCATACGCTGCCGGCAGCTCACCGCTCGGGAACTTCACGATGCGGTCGACCCAGCGCACGTCGAGCTGGTTGTTGTCGTTCGCAGGCGGACCGATGAAGAGGCTCGCCACGCGTTGCTTGAACGCCACCAGCTGGAACGGCTGCGGGCCGAGCAGCTCACCGGTGGGCTGGCCCTGCTGGTTGGTGTTGTCGACGCCGTAGCGGCGCACCGACCAGTTGACCGTGTGCCACTCCACCGGGGGCCGCGCCGTACCCGATGCCTGCGAGCCGGCCACGAGAGCCACGCGGTCCTGCCGTCCCGGCCTGCCGGTGAACGCGCCGAAGTTGCCCCACCACAGCGACAGCCGGTGCACCGGCAGCACGGTCGAGCCCGCGTGCGCGTGCGAACTGGTGCCGGTGAACGGGTCGCCGCGGAACGCGAGCGCACTGCGCACGAAGTTGACGATCGGCCAGCGGGCCTCGAACTCGGACACGTAGCCGATGAAACCCGAGGTGGCCTGCACCGTGGGGAACGTGATGTCGGTGCCGCCCACCTGCCCGCCCAGCGGGTTGAGGAAGACGTCTGCGGAGTTGAGCGGCCCGGTGAGCGTCGAGTAGACGGCACCCCACGCGCCGCGGTAGGCGCGCACCACGTGGCGGCGGTCCACCAGCTGGTCGTAGCGCACCCACTCGGTGTCGACCTCGTTGCCCTCGGGGTACAGCTGCAGCCACTCGCTCAGCCCGGCAGCACTGGGATCGATGAGTGCGCCGGCGTCGGTCACCGGCAGGCTGATGGGCACCACGTACAGCACGAAGCTGTTCACCTCGTTGAGCGGGATGCCCTGCCCGGTGCCGCCGGGGTTGAAGGTGAGGCTCGGGTTCCAGTTGGTGATGAAGTTGCGCGACTGGCCGTTGTAGATGCCTCGCTGGATGTCGGCATCGTTGCCGGGCAGCGTCGCCCCGCGGCGCACGCCGGTGAGGCGGTTGCCCTGCCGCGCCGTGAACTGCACCACCTCGACCCCGCCCACCACGGTGGCAGTGCCCGTCTGCTGGCCAGGCCCCGACTGGAACGAGAACGACTGCGAGCGCTGCACCAGCAGCGCGTAGCCGCCGGTGGCGGGGAAGGCGTTGGCGACGTCGGCAATGGCCTCGGCAGGCGGGTAGTTGCGGGTGGCGATCGGGTCGGCAAGTTCGATCTCCACCTGCTCGTTCACGTTGAGGCCGGTGCCGAGCTGGAAGGTCTGGCCGGGCGGCGTCGGGCCGCTCACGATGACCGGGCGCGGGTTGCGCAGCCATCCGCGTGCCACCGCAAACGCGCCGATGGAGCCCTCCAGCTGCGTCGAGCCCGCCTGCACTGGCGTGTCGGGCGAGAGCGGCGCGCTGTAGCCGTACAGCTCCACGGCCGCGCCCACTGCGTGCTCCGGCGCGACGTCGAGGTTGACGCCGGCAGGCAGGTTGTTGGGGTCGACGGTGGGCCTGCCGTTCTGGTCGACGGGGATGTCGGGCCGAAACTCGCGCGGCGCCTGGCGTGCGATGCGGCCGCCGCGGCTGTCGTTCCACTGGCAGCGGAACGAGTTGCCGTTGATCGCCGTGTACTCGAACAACTCGGTGCCGACGCGCAGCACGCCTTGCTGCGGGAACCCGCTCGTGTCCTCGACGGTGATGTCGAGGAACTTCTCGCCCTGGCCCGGCTGCACGGTGCCCTGCTGGCTCGGGTCGTACACGGGGATCGGCGCGGCGAGGTGCGTGAGGAACTTGGGCTTGCCGCGGCGGAACCCGTCCACCAGCATCGACAGCTCGCCGGCGCGGTTGCCGTAGGCCGCCACGTTGAGGTGCACGGGCGTGTTCGCCGGCAACCCGATCTCGGTGAGTGGCAGGTTCCACTCCATGGCCGTGCGGTCGGGGCTGGTGACCGAGGCCGCGGGGTTGGGGTCGAGGCCCGCCTCGTCCACCACCTCAAGCCGCAGCGCGTTGTCGCGCACCTCGAGGGCAATGCGGTTGCGGTCGCGGGTGCCGTCGCCGTACTCCATCAGGACGCCCTGCGCGAGCGACTGGGGCTCGGCCCAGAAGTGCAGGCCGAAGCGGCCGGCGCCCCCGCCGTCGACGGTGAACGGGAACTGGATCGGGTTGCGCCCGCCCTGCTGGGTGGAGGCGGACCGCGCCGAGGGCGGGGGCGGTTCTGCGCCTGCCCCAGGCTGGCCGCCCCGCCCGCTCGGCCCCGTGTTCACCACGCGGTAGGCCCCGTCCTTGGTCGCGTCGTGGCCGCGCGGGTCGAGCGCCGACTGCATGTTGTCGTACGCGACGCGCGACCCCTGCAGGGCCGGCTGCACGCCCGCGGTAGCTGGTGTCGCGGTGAAGCCGCCGTCCACGGCATCGGTGCTGGGGAAGCGAGCTTGGCCCAGACCCGCCTCGGGGAAGCAGAGTGCCGCGAGGTGCGCGAAGGAACGCAGCGCAGGGTCGCCCATGACTTGCGCTGCGCCCGTGTTCACGGGCAGCGTGAGCCAGCCGCGGGCACGGGCGTCGAGGCGGAACGCCTCCTCCAGCGCGTCCTGCCGACGCCACTCCTGTTCCATGGGCAGCCCAGGCATCGCGATCGCGATGCCGCTCAACTCGCGGCGCGCGGCCACCTGCGGCGCGACCGCCGAACGGCCCACCGAGGCAGCAGCCCGGTAGCCCACCCACGGACTCGACGAGAAGGCGAGTGGGACCGTTCCCATCTCGAGCCCGCACATGCGGCCCTGCTGCAGCGCCGAGTACAGCAGCCACCAGCGCACGCGCTGCTCGCTCGCGGTCTGTTCCGCCAGGATCGACTGGAACACGCGCTCGACCAGGTCCTGCCAGGAGGCGAAGTCCGCACCACTGCTGCGTGCCTCGACGATGCGCGTTGCGACTCCTGCTGCCTCGCTCGCGCTGATCGGCGGCGGCGGAGTGCGACGGTTCTTCCCGTCGGGGTCGGTGGTGCGCAGCTGCGAGGGCGCGGCGCGCTGGCCGGTCATCAGCGCCGTCAGGGTCTCGGCCGAGGCGGTGTTGAGGTTGAGCGGCGGCGGCACCAGCGGCTCCACCACCGTGTCGAGCGCCGGGAACGTCTGCAGCACCTGGCACAGCAGGTGCAGCTCGTAGGGTTCGGCGATCACCAACTGCTGGCCGCCGCGCGGCCGCGTCGAACTCATCACGAGCCCGTACTCCACGGCACCCGTCTGCAGGTTGCGCAACCGCACGGTCGAGCCCGGGCCGAGGTGGGTTGCGCCCTTCACGTACAACGTGCGGCCGCCTGCGGCGACGTCCTGGAACACGCGCTCGGGACGCCCCCACACGGGAGCGATCATGCGCCCCGCGCCCGCGGTCAGGTTCGCGGCGAGCCGGTCCTGCTCGACGGCGGTGAACGCGCCCTGCCCGGCCATGCCGATCTCGGCGATCTCGGCCACGTTGCCCCACGGCCTGCGTTCGGTGCGCATCGGGCCACCGCGCCCGTACCACGGCCACGCCACGGCAAGCACCGCGCGGAAGTCGAGCACCAGCGTGCCCTCGACCACGACGTTCTTGTCCTCCTCGGGCGGGACGGCGAAGCCGCGGTCCGCGAGTTGGTAGCGCTGCAGCTCGAGCAACTGGTTGCCGTCGCGCCTGCCGTAGCGGATCACCTCGTGGTCCATCCACACGTAGCCCGACTCCGGCAGGTTGCCGCCGTTGTCGAGCGTCATCGCCTTCGCGTCGGGCGCGAGGTCCTCGCCTAGACGGGCCGCGGTGCCGAGCAGGTTGGCGACGAACAAGGGCGTGAGCGCCTCGACGTCCGCGAAGCGCTGCAGGTCCCACACCTCGCCGCTGAACAGCACGCGGCCGTCGCCGCGGAGTGCATCGAAGCCCTTGGGCAGCGCGAGGTCGCCCGGGAACTCGGCGAGACCGTCGGCGTGCGGCGTCTCGTCCAGCGGGCCGTGGCCCAGGGCGGCCTGGCTCAGCAGCAGGTCGCGTGCGCTCTCCACCGCCATCTCCGCCTCGCGCTCGTCCACGGCCTGGGTGGAGGCCTCGAGCCCCGCCCCCATGCCCACGGTGAACGGCAGCGCCAGCACCATGAGCAGCGTGAGCACCACGAGGACGGCCAGGAGCGCGATGCCGCGCTGGTTGCGTGCGACCCTCACTGCAACGTCCCCCCGGCGCCGACCTTGAGTTCCTCCGTCGTCTCCTCCTGCGCGAGCACGAGGGCGATGGCCGGCGGTGCCAAGGGCTCGCCCGTGGCATCGAAGCGGATCGAGACGAGCTTGGCCACGTCGATGCCCACGGGCAACCGGACCGGCTCGTTCCACGCGTAGACGAACCACTGGAACTCGTCCACGACACCGGAAAGCACCGACTCGGACGGGCCGAGGTCGAGGAGGTCGCCGTCCTGCTGGAAGAGGCCTGCTCGTGCGTCCGCAGCCCCCACCGTGCGGCCGTCGACCGCGCACCAGAAGCGCGCGCCGTCGTGGGCGAGTTCGACCGTGTGCCAGCGGCCAGCGGGCAACGGCGCCTGCGAGACGAGCACGGCTGCGGCACCGCCTGAACCGTCCACGTCGCGCTGGAGCATGCGACCGCGCAGCAGGCCGTTCGAGTCGATGGCGAGTTCGAGGCTCCTGCCGACGCGAAGCAGCGTGCACGACTCCTGCGACTCCAGCCGCAGGTCGAACCGGAACACGAAGCCGCCGCGCAGGTCCCAGACCTTGCGGTCCACGGGCAGCCGCAGCAGCGGGCTGCGTTGGTCGGCAGCGGGCCTGCGTCCGTGCCCGAAGCGGCCTCGCGGCTCGTCCTCACCGCCGAGCGCAGGCGCGAGGGCCGGGCTGAGGCCGCGCTCGCCGGGCTCGAAGTGCACCACCGTGACGGGCAGCAGTTCGAGCGACTGCACCGTGGCAGGCAGTCCGTCCACCGAGGGGACAATGCGCACCTCGGTGGGCAGTCCGCGGCTGCGCGCGGCGGAGGAGGCAGCACGCAGCTGGCCGGTGACGGCACTCACGGCGGCGCCGCGCTCGCCACCGCCGCGGCGCAGGAACCCGACCCCCATGCCCAGCAGCACGCTGAGGACACCCACGACGACGAGCATCTCCAGCAGCGTGAAGCCGCTCTCGGTGCTCGGTGCGTGCGCGGGTCGGGTCACTGGGTGCAGGTCCTCGTCAGAAGCGTTCGGGCCAGGTCACGTCGTCTTCGGTGTTGAACACGCGGTCCTTGCCTGCCGACACGATCTGGTACTTGCCGGCGCCGAGGAACCCGCCGTCGGCACGCTTCCAGGCCTTCGCGTCCACCACCTCGCCGCCGCCGCCCTCGCCGGGCAGCATGACCTTCTGCACCTTGTCGAAGCCGGCCACCTGCGACACCGACGAGAAGTACGCCATCGGCGTGCCCCAGGCATCCACCACCTCCATGCGCGTCGTGCGGCCCAGACGCGGCATCGCCGTCCCGTGGTCATCGGCATCGGTGTTGTCGAGCCATGCCTCGTGCTCCGAGAGGTCGATGCCGCCCGAGCCCTTCTGGCTCAGGAAGAACACCAGCGACTCGATGCCCATGTTGCTGCCGTTGTCCGGCTTGACGGTGAGCTTGGCGAGCGGGTCGCGCAGGTCGTCCGGCGGCACGGTGCCGTTGGCCGACTTGTACGCATTGATGCCGTTGACGAGGAACTGCTGGCGCAACCCGGTCTCGGTGATGTTGGCCGTGTCCCTGCCACCGATGAGGTCGGGCAGGAAGGCGGCGGCCAGCAACCCGAGGATGCCGATCACGACGAGCAGCTCGATGAGGGTGAATCCGCGTTGCATGGGCATCAGCCGTCCTTGCGGCGCTCCAGGTGGTACTCGTCGAACGTCACGTCCACGGCGCCGCCGCGGGCACCGGCTGCGAACAGCTGCGTGCGCAGCTCGAACTGGGTGTCGCGCCGCAGGTTGTCGAGCGGGCGCGGTTGCTCCAGCAGCGGCTGCCCGTTCCAGAAGGCCTGAAGCGCGAACAGCCTGCCGGCCTCGTCGCGCGGCAGCACGCGCAGTTCCAGCTCGGCCGCGGCCGTGGCGCTGAAGCCCGGCAGCGTGAACTCCTTGCGGAACGCCTCGGCGCGGCCGTCCTCCACCAGCAGGTAGGGCCTGCCGTCGCGCATGCCCAGCGAGGCACGGAAGTCGGACTGTGACCCCGCCTGCGCACGCTGCGTCTCGAGGCGCATGCCCACGAACGCGTCGGCCGTGGCCTGTGCGGCACCGGGTGCCATGCGCACGCGCAGCGCGAGGAAGCGGCCGCCCTTGGCGAGCACGCCCGGGCGCTCGGCCCAGACCTCGCCTGCCTTGCTGTGCGAACCGCGCAGCACGACTTTGCCGTCCCCGATCGTGGGGCCGAGGGCGCCGTCGCGTTCGACGGTCCAGATCGAGCCCAGCTCGGTGCGTTCGAAACCGTCGTCGAGCCGCTCCTTCTGGGAGTGGTCGTCGATCCGGGCCAGGGTCTGCTCGGTGTAGGCCCGCAACTCGTGGTCGCGCGGCAGGTCCTGCGCCAGTCGCTGCAACTGCGTGCGCGCCTCGTCGGTGCCGCCTCGCGCGTAGTCGCACAGGGCGATGGCCGCGCGGCTGAACGGCTTCTGGGCGTCCGGGGCCGACTCGCGTGCCTCGCCAAAGGCCTCGGCGGCGCCGCGAACGTCGCCGGCAGCGAACCGCATCATGCCGAGCCGTTCGAGCAGTTCGGCAGACTTCGTGTTCGCCAGCGACACGGCGCGCTCCGCGTAGCGCATCGCGGCGACGAACTCGGTGGCGCTGCGCGACTCGATCGCCTCGGCGGCCTTGCACGCGGCCATCTCGGCCACGGCGGCGACGAAGTCGTCGCGCACGCGCAAGGCGGACTGCAGCGATTCGGTGGCCGACTGCAGCTGGCCCAGCTCGCGCGAGGCACGGCCGCGCAGGTAGTGCGCGTAGGCGTCGGTCGGGTCGGCCTCGAGGGCCCTGTCGACCCACGTGATCGCCGCCTCGGGCTGGCCCACGCGCAACTGCAGCAGCGCAATGCCGGTGAGGGCGCGTGCGCGCAGCAGCGGCGACTGGTCGGCAACCGCGAGGAACGCGTCTGCGGCCTCCTGCCACCGCCCCAGCGCCGCAAGCGCTGCGCCGGCACCGAGCCGGGCTGCCGCGGCCTCGGACCCTGCAGCCGCCTGCTGGTAGGCAGCCAATGCAGCCTCCGCGTCGCCCTCGGCGTACGCAACGGCTGCGGCCAGCAACGGCAATGGCATGCCTGCTGACGCAACTGCGTCGCGCGCCTGCTCGAAGTTGCCCGCCGCGAGCTCGCAGGCCGTGATCACGCCCACGACACGGGTACGGTCGACGGCCGCAGTGATGGAACCGATGGCAGCAAAGGCGCGACGCGCCATCACCACGGCCTGGGCCGTGCGCTGCCGGGACAGCAGGTACCAGGCATAGGTGGCCAGTGGTGCCGGGTCCTGTGGCGCCAGCTCGACGGCCTTGAGCAGGTCGGCCTCGGCATCGGCGTCGAGCCCGAGGCGCGCCTTGAGCGCACCCAGTCCCTCGTACTGGAAGGCGCTGCCCTCGTGCCTGCCGGACAGGGTGCGGAAGAGGTCGAACTCCTTGGCCAGCTCGCCGGAAGCGCGCAGCACGCGCACCTTCCAGCGCAGGCCCTCGAGGTCGCCGTTGGACAGCTCGTACACGAGTTCGGCCTGGGCAAGCGCCTCGTTGAAGCACTCGGGGGCCTCGCGCGCCTGCTGCAACAGCCACTCGATCAGTTCGCCACGCTCGCGCAGGTGCCCGGCGTCGCGGGGCACCGTCCGCTTGCGGCGCTCCACCTCGTTGCGCAGGGTGTCGGCCAGCTGGACCTTGCGCACCTCCTTGACCGGGAACGTGCTGACCGGGCCGATCTTCCACTCGGTGAGCGAGAAGACGCGCATGCGCAGCTCCTTGCCGGCAACCGTGGGGTCCGACTCGAGGTCGAAACGGTTGCCGTCGAACTCCAGCACGCCGAAGAACGGCTCCGGCTGGGTGTCGAGGAAGATGCGGTCGTAGATGCGCGCGGCACGAGCCTTCTTCTCCTCGCGCGATTCCTGCGTGGGGGTCGTCTCCGCTGCAGGGTCCTCACCCGCTCCCCCGGCGCCGGCTGCAGCCGCCTCGAGGACGAGGGTCACGTCCTTGGCCGGCGTGCCGGGCAGCATGCGCAAGTCGAGGTGGCCGAGGTCGAGCCCCGGTTCCAGCGGCAGTGCGGCCAGCGAAAGCGGCGGCCGCGGCGGGAACGCGAGGTCCATGGGTGGCAGCGGCTGCGTCTCCGAGGGCTCGACGAAGATGCCGGGACGCAGGGCTCGCTTGCCGAGGGAAGGCACCTGTCCCGGGGCGAGTTGCGCGGGTGCGGGTGCCGTGGCGTCGTAGGCGCGCGGCGTGGAGCGGAACTGGTAGTTCACGCCGCCTTCCCCGGTGACTGCCGTCCAGCGCCAGGCGGCGAGTGCCACCACCACCAGCAACAGCACTTGTTCCTTGCGAAGACTCACGACTGCTTCTCCTGGTCGCGGAACGCGATGCCCACGAGCGTGCCCTTGACCGTGACGGGCTCGCCGCTGCGGGCCGGCTGGGTCATCACCAGCGACTCGACCACCAGCGTCCTGCCGGGCTGGCGGCACTTCTCGAGGAAGAGCGCCGCAGTGGCACCATCGCACTGGAACGTGAAGCTCAACCGCTCCTGGTCGAGCAGCTCGCGCAGGTCCACCTCGCCGGGCTTCACCGCCCGGATGGAGCTGCGGCCCTGCCGCTTGTCCTCGAGCCGCAGGCTGTCGACCGCCTCCAGCCCCATGGCCTCGGGGTCTGCTGCGCGCACCTCGTCGTGCGCCGCGAACAACCGCTTCACGGTCTCGTCGAGCACGTCGAGACCCACCAGCACCGAGCGGATGCCCTCGGCGTCCACCGGGACCGGCCACACGATGTTCTTGTCGAGCACTGCGACGTCGAGCCGGGCCGCCTGCTGTGTGATCGACTGCTTGAGCGAGCGCCCCACCTGCGCGAGGTAGTCGTCGGGTGCCATCGACTGGCCCGCCAGCTGGTACCTCGGTTGCGGCGCGAACGCGAGCTCGGCGCGCAACCGCGCCAGTTCGTCCTTCAGTCCAGCCGACTCTGCCTGCGCCGCGCGCAGTGCCGCGTCGTTGTAGAGCTCGTCTGCGCCGCTGCCCGCCGCCAGCCGGGCCTGCGCCCGCACGGCCACGGGGTCGTACACCGAGCCCACGACCATCGAGCCGACGAAGTAGACCACGAGGCCCAGGCCGCAGCCCGCGAGCCAGCGCTTGTTCTCCTGCACAAAGGAACCGACGTCCATCACTTCGCTCCCTCGGTGGCCTGCTTGGGCGCCGTCGCGGCAGCCTGCAGGTCGATGGTGAACTGGAACTGCACCGTGCTGCCGGTGCCGGGCGGGGACGTGAACGTCACGCCCTCGCGCGGCAGCAGCGGGTCGCCGCGGAAGTCCTTGGAGAACTGCAGCAGCGCGGCGCCCACGTCGACGCCGCCGAGTTCCTTGCCCGCGCCCTCGACCAGCACCTGCGGCTTGCGGTCCCTGCCGCTGCCGCCCTTCACGCCGACCTCGAACTTGCGCACCCAGAACTCGGGCGGGAGGTGCGCCTGCAGGGCGCGCAGCGCGCGCACGGCACCGTGCAACGGCATGGCCGTCGCCTGCAGGTGCTCCACCAACGCGCGGTCGCGGGCGTTCTCGGCAACGAGTGCGACCGCCTGCTCGTCGAGCCCGGTCGCCTGCGACTTCTGGCGCTTCACCTTGGCGAGCATCGTGCTTGCAGCCTCGACCTGGGCCTTGCCACTGTTGACCTGCACGACGAGGAGCACTGCCGCCACGGCCACCGCGGCCACGTTGAAGACCGTGCGCTCGGCGAACCGCTTCCGCTTGCGCACGGCGTCCGGCAGGATCTCGAGCGCGTAGAGCGTGTCGTCGAGCCGTGCAGCCGCGAGCCCCAGCGCCACCACGGCCTCGCTTCGGTACTGCTGCAGCAGTTCGGCGTCGGCAGCGGGCAACGCACTGAGGTCGAGGTTGGCAAACGGGTCGAAGGTCTCGACCGGGCACCGCAGCGCCTCGCGCAGCATGCCCTTCAGCCCGCGCAGGTTCGCGCTGCCGCCCGCGAGCAGGACCTTGTCCAGCTTGAGGTCGGCGATCTTGGTCTGCGCCTTGCAGAAGGCGACCGAGGACTGGATGGCGGCAACGATGGCATTGGCCGCGCCACCGGCAGCCATGGTGACCTTCTCGGCCTGGCCGGACGCAAAGCGCCCGCGGCTCGCGGGATCGAGGTCGAGCAGGTCGTGCTTCAGCGACTGTGCCTTCTCGGCGGAGACGTTGAACGAGCCGGCGATCGCGTCGTCCAGCACCTTGCCGCCGCCGGAGAGGTTGCGCGCGAAGAGCAGGTCGACGCCCTTCACGAGGGCGATGTCGATGGTCTCGTGGCCGAGGTTGGCGAGGCACACCACCGCGTCCTCCTCCACCGGCCCGCACTTGAGGTAGGCGTTGTAGAGGGCGACGCAGTTGGGCGTGAACCCGTCGACCGACCCGCCGGCCTCCTTGGCGAAGGAACCAAGCCGCTCGAGCGACTCGTCCTTGGCGAGGGCGAGCAGGACGGTGTCGACGCCGGCCTCCGGGTCCTGCGGGGGCAGCAGGTTGTAGTCGGCGGACAGCGTGCCGCCGGACTGCTGCGCCAGGTCCTGGATCTCCAGGTCCATCAGGTTGCGCAGCTGCCAGTCCGGCGTGGGCGGGACCTGGCTGTAGCGCAGGTTCATGTCGCGGCCGGCAAGCCCGCAGACAGCGCCCTTGAGCGCGATGCCGCCCGAGGCGACGCCACGCGCGCCCGCATCCGCGTCGAACACGCCGAAGCGCTGCAACTGGATGCCGGACTTGGTGACGCGCGCCCCAAGCACCTTGACGGTGTGGCTGCCGACGTCGATTGCCACGGTTCTGGAAGCCATGTTCACTCCTTCCCTTCCGCGGGTGCGGCCGGCAGCTTGCCTGCGTACTCCTTGACCACCTGCGCGAGCGCCTCCTGCCCTGAGGCCTGGAGGCCCTCGGCCAGCTCGAGCAGCCGCGCCCGGCGCTCCGTCGCGCGGGCACCGTCGATGGCCTGCAGCCTGCCTGCCGCCCGCTGGCGCAGCTCGGCGATCGCAGCCACGTCGGCGAGGTTGCGCTCGCCGTGGGAAGCGACGATGGACTCGAGTTCCTCCAGCGTGCGCGCGAAGCCGCCGCGCGTCTCGAAGAACTCCGACTCACCCAGCTCGCGGCGGATCGCCTCGAGCCGTGCGGTGACCTGGTCCGTCAGCTGCTGGCGCAGCTCCTGTGCGGCCGCAAGTTCCTCGGTGTCGTGCGGGACGGTCCGTTGCAGCTCGCGGAGGGTGTCGAGTGCGGTGCCGGGCCCGGTGGGCGCAGCCTTGCGCGCAGCGGCCAGCAGCTCGGTGGCGCGGCTGCGCTCGGCACGGAAGCGCACGCGCAGCTCCACCGCGGTGGCAGGCACCGAGAGCGACCACGTGCCGCCCGCACTGCGGGTCGCGAGCGCCGCAGGCGCCTCGAGCCCGACGAGGCAGCGGGTGCGCCGGTTGCCGAGCAGCACCTGGCGCGCGGTGAACCCGTCCCCGGAGGCGGCTGCAAACGAGTCGCCGTCGGCGCGCACCAGCAGACCCTCGGCAACCTCGGCCGGGAACTGCAGTGCCAGCCCCGCGGCCCCGGCGACCTGCACCTTGAACGACTCCTCGGTCTTCTCGACCGTCAGCGTCGCGCCGAGGTCCGAGCAGGCGAGCAGCCCAGCGTCCCGCAGGGCGCCGAGCGGCCCCTCGGTGGCCAGCGGGACGATGCCCGCGAGCAGCACCGGGGCCTCGGCGTCGGTGGAGCGGACTGCCACGCTCGAACCGGTGCCGACCATCGACTGGCCCGACTCCAGTTGGAGGTCCACGGCCTGGCCCTGCCCCTCGGGGGTCACGGCCACGTCGTCGAACAGTGCAACGGCTCCCGTGGCAGGCAGCGTTGCCAGCAGTTCCACGGTGGCGCGGTCGCACTCAGGCGGCACCGTGGCCACCGCGAGCACGCGCGCGTACTCGGCGGACTCGCCCAGTGCCGTGCCCGTCACGAACACGAAGGGAGCCCCCTCGCGGGTGGACGAGAACCGCAGCCGGACCGCGGCCTTGGCGCCGTTCTCGGTGCGCACGTGCGCAGCCACCGTCACCGTCTGTCCGGCAACCACCGTGAGCGGCTGCGCCAGCCGTGCAAGGGCAAACGCGTCTGCGACTCCCTCGCCGCGGGCAGCCTCGAGTGCACCGGTGCCGCTGTGGCACGCACCCGACTCGGCAAACGAGGCCCCTGCTGCACGCAGGTCCCAGCCCTCTGCCGTCTCACAGCCGGCCTGGGCCGCGGGCACGCGGTTGTTGGCCACTTCCAGCGGCGGCACGCGACGGGCGCGAGGACCGGCGGTGCCGGTCTCCGCACCCGCACCGCCACCGAGCCAGAACCACGCCCCGGCAGCAGCACCGACCACGGCAAGCCCCAAGACCAAGAGGGGCGACTTGCCGCCGCCAGCACTGCGCAGACGGGCCTGGTCGATGGTGTGCACCGAGAGGTCCTCGCCCGCGGCCGGTGCAGCCCCAGTACCGCCCACCGCGGCCGACCCAACCGAGGCAGAGGCCGCCGAGCGGAAGCACATGCGCGTGCGTCCGACGGTGAACACGTCGCCCTCGCCGAGGACGAGTTCCGTCACCTTCTTGCCGCCCAGCGTCGTGCCGTTGGTGGACCCGAGGTCGCGCAGGACCCAGCTGGTGCCGTCCGGAGCCACTTCGGCGTGGGAGCCGGAGGCCTTCTCGTCGGGCAGGACCAGGTCGTTGCCGGGTTTGCGGCCGATGCGCAGCGCCTTGCCGGACAGGGCAAGCACCTCACCCGCGCGATCCCCGTCGAGGATCTCGATGACGTAGTCGGACATGGTTGGGGTCTGCGACCGCTGCAGCGGTCCTTGCTGGAGCTGGCTTCCCGTGCACGGTGTCGGACCCGGGGGCGCGGGACCGACCGCCACTGGTGCCACCAGTAGGCGCGCGACGACCGCTGGTCACGGCAGTCGCGATCGGATGGGGAAGTGGTCACACGCTACCCCTGTCCGTGGAGGAATCCAACGCTGCGACCTGTCTCGTTGCAGGGTACAAACAGGTCGTGGCGAACCGGTACCTGATCGACCCACTGCCCGCACCGGGCCCTGCCGTGCTCGGGGGCGAGGTCGCACACCACCTCGGTGCCGTGCTGCGCGTGCGCGTGGGCGAACGGGTGCGCCTCTTCGACGGCCATGGCCACGCCTGCGAGGCGCGCGTGGATGCCGTGCACAAGCGAGGCATCGAGGTCTGGTGCGAGCCCACGACCTCCTCCACACGGCCGGTGCCGCGCGTGCACGTCGCCTTCGCGGTCCCCAAGCTCCAGCGCGCCGAGTGGCTGCTGGAACACGGGACCGAGTTGGGCATCGACACCTTCCACCCGCTGGCCACCCGCCGTGCCCGCCCCCAGGGCGAGCGCCCCGAACGCTGGCACCGCCTCTTGGCGGCGGCTGCGGGCCAGTGCGACCGGGACTGGCTGCCGGAACTGCGCCCGCTGCGGTCCCTCGCCGAGTTCCTGGCAGACCCGCTGTTGCCCGCGGCCCGCTTCGTGGGCGAGCAGGGGGCGCCCGCGCTCCGTGCCACGAACACCGATGCCGTGCTGCTGGTGGGTCCCGAGGGCGGGTTCGACGCGGACGAACGGGCAGCGGTGGCCGCCGCGGGGTTTGCGCACTGCAGCTTCGGCCGCCACGTCCTGCGCACCGAGACCGCAGCCTTCACCGGGGCGGCGATCCTGCTGCACGGCACCTGAGCCAGCCCGGCGCGGTACCTCACGGGATCGGGAACGCCGCCTCCTCGGCGAAGCTGTAGAACCGGTCGGCACCCACCACCACATGGTCGAGCACCGCGATGCCCACCAGCTCGCCGGCCTGCCGCAGCCGCTCCGTGACCCGTCGGTCCTCGGCGCTCGGCATCGGGTCGCCACTCGGGTGGTTGTGCGCGACCACAAGGGCCGCGGCCCCCTCGCGGATCGCCGGCGAGAACACCTCGCGCGGGTGCACCGGTGCCGACTCGAGGCTCCCCGTGCTGACCACGCGCAGGGAGAGCACGCGGTGGCGGTTGTCGAGCAGCAACGCGAAGAAGCTCTCCTTGCGCGAGCCGCGCACCGACTCGCGCACCACGGCGGCCACGTCGCCCCCGCTGCGCACCAGCGAGCCGGGACGGTGGCGCGCCTCGGCAAGCCTGCGCGCGAGACCGAACGCGGCGCCCAGCGCCGCCGCGCGGACGGGCCCCACGCCCCGGACCGCGGCGACCTCTCGCACCTGGGCCATCGCGATCCCCTCCACGCCGCAGAACTGCCGCAGCAGACGCTGGGCGAGCTGCTCGGCGCCCTCGCCGGGCGGGCCGGTGCGGAGCACCAGGGCGAGGCACTCGGCGTCGGAGAGGCGCGGCTCCCCCAGCTGGAGGATCCGTTCACGGGGGCCGTAACGGTCCCGGGAAGTGGGTGTCTCGTCGGTCATGCCCCCCTGTGCGCACACGCTCGCGCCAGTGGCACCGGGAGTTCGCGGATCGGTCAGGAATCCCAGACTTGGTGCGGATGCGCGCAAGTTCCCGGCTCGCGCCACTGCGCAGGTCGACCCGCCCCCACGGGGGCTTCCGGCATGCTATCCTCTCCTGCCGTACCCACGAGAGCCGGACTCGGTCCAGCCGACACCACCAAAACCAACCCTGCCAACCACCATGCAGCGTTCTTTCCTCCTTGGCGCATCGCTCTGCGCACTGTCCCTTCCTTGCACCGCCCAGAACGAGTTCATGGGCTTCACCACCAACTGCACCATCAGTGCGACGACGCGCGGCACGGTCGCGGCCAACGCCGGCGAGTACATCGTCCGCGTCGATGGCAGTGAGTACGCGGGCTGGGGCACCGACGCCGCCGGTGGCCGCACCATCAAGAGCGTGTACCTGATCATCCAGGACCAGGACGCGGTGACCACCGCCGAGACCTTCGACGTGGTGCTCTACCCGGAGAACCCCGCGAACCCCGGCTTCCCGCTCATGACCGCGGGCGTGGTCTTCGCGACCGGCGTGACGGGGCCTGCGGCACCGGCAACAGGGGTGCTGAGTGCTGCGGCAAAGACGGTCACCCCGGCCAGTCCGGTGTTCGTGCCGTTCTCGAACGCGTCGAGCACGGACATCTTCGTCTCCTTCAAGTTCAGTGCCGCCAACTGGACTGCGGACGGTCTCTCGGTGCAGTCGATCCTGGGCTACGCGCCCAGCACGGCCTTCACGATCTACGACTCGCCAGGCCCGGGCCAGCCGCGGCCGCTCAACACCACGGCCAGCGCCAACCCGGCCAACACCCACGCCTACTCCTACGTGGCGACGGCGGCCACCCCGCTTTCGGCAACGGCATGCCGCCAGCCCTACTTCGACCTCCAGCACAGCGGCGCCAGCGGCGTGGTGATGACCATCACCAACCAGACCACCTGGACGCCCTCCAACAACCCGCCGCCGGCCGGCTACGGCCCGGCCCCGGGCACTGCCTCCTTCATGTCGGGCGTCAACCCGGACATCGCAGGCACCGCCAATGCCGGACGCGCCGACGACATCTGCTTCGACTTCTACCAGCAGTCCCTGGGCACGGGCGCGCCCGTGTTCTTCCTCATGGACCTGAGTGCCAGCTTCGGCCCGGAGACCCCCATCAGCGTGTTCGCGCCCGGCAGCGGCGTGGCCTGCCTCAACACGGCCTCGCTGGCCGTGCTTGGCATCAACTTCACCAGCGCGGGTGAGGCGTGGTTCGTCACCACGATCCCCGCCGGTGTCCGCTCGGGCCTGGGCGGCCTGCCGGTGCGCCAGCAGGGCATCGCGCTCGACCCCACCACGGGTGCCCTCGTCGCCAGCCCCTGCGGCGGCCAGCGCTTCTGACCCGGGCACGGGCTCAAGCACGCGACTCCTCGAGGGCTGTCGGCATCCGCCGGCAGCCCTCGGCTGTTTCAGGGCCGAGGTCCCGCGCTCAGCGGCCGGAGCCGGGGTCGATGGGCATGACTGGGGCGTCCTTTGCCACCTCGCCGAGCGGCACGCCGCGCCCGTCCAGGTAGGTGGTGCTCCGCACGCCGTTCTCGTGGACGTACCACTCGACACCGCGGGAGTCGCGCACCATCCCCACCACCTTCGAGAACGGCGTCTCGCGGTGGAACGCGAGCTGCGGAGCCTTCTTCACGCCGTTGAGCGGCGGGAACCGGGTCCCGTCCGGGTACACGATGCAGTCCTCGCGCGGGATCCCTGCCTGCTCGGGCGTCCGAAGGACGGGTGCAGGCAGCGGCTCCGGACCAGCGGTGGGCCCGGCGGTCGGGTTGCCACCCGGTACGGCGCCGCCACCGGGCACCACCCCGCCGGCAGGTGTGATCACTGCACCGGTCGCAGGCTCGGACGGTGACCCGGTGGGCGCCGAAGGGACACCGGGGCCAGACGGCGCGGACTCGTCCTGCCGCTGCCAGAGCATGGCTACCACTGCTGCCGCACAGAGTGCACCCAACGGGATCCAGGTCTTCGTACCCATGGTGTGGACCGGGCGCCGTGCGCTCCGGGACGAGCAGGATACCCGAAGGACCGCAACCTGCGTCCGTGGATCCCGCGCCGCTGCGCGCCATGATCCCCCCATGGACCTGCGCGAGGCGCTGCACACCCACTTCGGCTTCGCGGACTTCCGCGGGATGCAGCGTCCGGTCATCGAGCGGTTCCTCGACGGTGGCGACGCACTCGTGGTCATGGCCACGGGGGAGGGCAAGTCGCTGTGCTACCAGTTGCCAGCCTTTGCGGCCCCGGGCCTGACCCTCGTGGTGTCACCCCTCATCGCCCTGATGGACGACCAGGTGGCCGCGCTCCGGCGCCGCGGGCTGCCCGCCACGTGCATCCACAGCCTGCTCGACCGGCGCGAGCGCGAACGCCGGATGGCAGCAGCCCTCACCGGCGACGTGAAACTGCTCTACGTCACCCCCGAACGCTTCCGCGTGCCAGGCTTCCTCGAGGCGGTGCGGTCGCGGCGCGTGGCGCGGCTGGCCGTGGACGAGGCCCACTGCGTGAGCCACTGGGGGCACGACTTCCGGCCCGACTACCTCCACCTCGGCGCGGTGCGCGAGGCCCTCGGCAACCCGCCCTGCCTCGCGCTCACGGCCACCGCGACGCCGGCCGTGCAGGAGGACATCCGCAGGGCCCTGCGACTGAGCAATGCACCGATGTTCCACACCGGCATCGAGCGCCCCAACCTGTTCCTCGCGGTGCAGCACCACGACGAGGACGCCCCGCGGCTCGCCCGGCTGCTGCAGGTGCTGGAGGCGACGGGCGGCCCGGCCATCGTCTACTGCGCGCTCATCGCAGACCTGCTGCGGCTCGAGGGCGAGCTGCAGCGCGCAGGCTTCCACCCGCTCGTGTACCACGGCAAGCTGAGTGCAAACGAGCGGCGCGAACAGCAGGCTGCGTTCACGCGCAGCAAGGACGCGCTGGTCCTCGCCACCAATGCCTTCGGCATGGGCGTCGACAAGCCGGACATCCGCGCGATCGTGCACTGGCAGCTGCCGGGCACGCTGGAGGCCTACTACCAAGAGGTGGGTCGCGCAGGCCGCGACGGACGGCCGGCTTGGTGCGAGCTGCTCTACCGCGAGCAGGACCTGCAGGTGCAACGCAACTTCGTCGAGGGTGCCAACCCCGACCGGAGGTTCCTGTTGCAGGTCGCCGAACACCTCGGCGGGCTCGGCGACCGGCTGCACGCCCTGGACCTCGACACGCTGCGCGACACCTTCCTCGTGAAGAGCCGCCACGACGGCCGGGTGGAGACATGCCTCCGCCTGCTCCGCAGCGCGGGCTGCATCGAGGGCGAGCCGGGCCGCGACCTGCAATTCGTGCGGCTCCCCACCGACGCCGAGGTGGACGCCTGGATCCCCGAGGACAAGCGCACACAGGACCTGATGGGCCTGCTCGCGATGGTGCGGTACGCCACCGGGACGGGTTGCAGGAAGCGCGCCGTCCATGCCCACTTCGGCTTCGAGCTCGCGGGAGAGAACTGCGGCTCGTGCGACGTGTGCACCGAGGCCACGGCATGGCTCGGCACCCGTTTCGAGGACCGGCTGCCGGTCCCGCGGGGCGAAGCGGCCCTGCCAGCCGGCGCCGCCGGAGGCGCTCCCGTCGAGCGCGGCCAGTGGATCGACGTGAAGGGACTCGGCCTGTGCGCGGTGAAGCGCGTGCACCATGCACAAGGCATGCTGCGCGTCGACGTCGAGGTGGCGCGGGACCTCAGCGAGCGCTCCGTCGACCTGCGGCGCACCAAGTGGCGGCCCGTGCGCCACGAGGGTTGACCGCGCGCACTTCGCACCTTCGGTGCTGCAATGCGCAGGGGTGCCCCGTATGTTCCGCGGGTCCACTCGTCCGTTCTCCCGAGGTGATTCCTTGACGCAGAAGCAGCAGGAGTGGGGTTCGCGCCTGGGCGTGATCCTCGCCGTCTCCGGGTCCGCAGTCGGACTCGGCAACTTCCTCAGGTTCCCTGGGCAGGCAGCACAGAATGGTGGCGGATCGTTCATGATCCCCTACTTCCTCGCGCTGCTCCTGCTCGGCATCCCGATCGGCTGGGCCGAGTGGTCGATGGGACGCTACGGCGGCCGCAAGGGCTTCCACTCCGCGCCTGCCATCATGGGCGTGATCGGCAAGGGCGCCATCGCACGCTACTTGGGCGTGATCGGCGTCCTGATCCCGCTCTGCGTCTACTTCTACTACATCCTGATCGAGAGCTGGTGCCTCGCCTACGCGTGGGACTACTTCGTCGCCGGCGGTGTGGGCATCGACGCCAAGGCGGCGATCGCCGACCAGACCAAGCGCGCTTCCGACCACTTCGACGACTTCACCGGCGCCAACTTCGACGGCGTGATGCTGGATGGCAACATCCACCAGTCGGTGGTGTTCTGGGCCATCGTGTTCGCGATCAACGTGATCCTCGTCTACCGCGGACTGTCCAAGGGCATCGAGAAGTTCTGCCAGTGGGCCATGCCGATCATGGCCGTGTGCGCACTCATCGTGCTGGCGCGCGTGCTCACGCTGGGCGCCCCGGATGCCACCAAGCCTGACCAGAACGTGTGGAACGGCCTCGGCCAGATGTGGAACCCCTCGTTCGAGGTCTTGAGCAACCCGCAGACGTGGCTTGCCGCAGCCGGCCAGATCTTCTTCAGCCTCTCGGTCGGCTTCGGCGTGATCATCAACTACGCCAGCTACATGAAGAAGAAGGACGACGTCGTGGTGTCCGGCCTCACGTCGTCTGCCACCAACGAACTCTTCGAGGTCGGCTTCGGCGGCATGATCACCATCCCCGCCGCCTTCGTGTTCCTCGGCGCGAGCGGCACGATCGCCGCCGTGCAGACCGGCACCTTCGGGCTGGGTTTCAAGACCCTGCCCGTCGTGTTCGCACAGATGCCCTTCGGCGACCTGATCGGTGGCTTCTGGTTCTTCATGCTGTTCCTCGCTGCGATCACCAGTTCGCTGTCGATGCTGCAGCCGACGCTGGCATTCTTCGAGGAGGCCCTCGGCATCTCGCGCAAGAAGGCGGTCACGCTGCTGGTGACGGTCTCCCTGCTGGGCTCGATGTTCGTCCTCTACTACAGCAAGGGCCTCACCGCGCTCGGCGTGCTGGACGACTGGGTCGGTACGCTCGGCATCTTCGTCCTCGCCATGGTGCAGATCCTCTGCTTCGGCTGGGTGTTCGGCATCGACCGCGGCTGGAAGGAAATGCACCAGGGCGCTCAGATCCGGCTCTGGCCCGTTTTCCGCTTCGTGATGAAGTACCTGACGCCGGTCTTCCTGCTGGCCGTCTTCATCGCCTTCTGCTTCAACAACCTGGGCGACTGGGTGAAGGCCGTGGCCGAGAACCCCGTCAAGCAGATGTCGATCGGCGTGATCCTCGCGACGATCCTGCTGCTGGTGGTGATCACGCGTATCGGCGAGAAGCGCTGGCGCGCGATGGGACTGGACCTGGACG
>JBEGVB010000048.1:0-18470 GCA_041178545.1 Planctomycetota bacterium | reverse complement strand
ATGCTCTTTGGCAAATTGGGTTGGCGAGGAAAGTGAGAGAAGAGAGAGTTTCTTGAGTGAGAATCAGGTCAAGTTACATAGGGTGTACGTGAGGATGCCTAGGCACCAAGAGCCGACGAAGGACGTGGTTTAGCTGCGATAAGCCTCGGGTAGCTGCAAGCGAGCATTGATCCGGGGATCTCCGAGATTCGGAAACGACATGAAGTATACCTTCATGAGCGGCACATGAATCCATAGTGTGTCGTAGGAAACGCAGGGAACTGACCCATCTCAGTACCTGCAGGAAGAGAAAGAGACATCGACCCCCCCAGTAGCGGCGAGCGAAAAGGGGTCAGCCCAAACCGTGTGTATGTCAAGCCCGTGAGCGTTGTACATGCGGTGTTGTGGGAGCCAGGCCTGCGGTTACGGCCGCAGGGCAGAGTTACCAATCCGGCGTTTAGTCGAGTGATCTGGAAAGATCAGCCACAGAGGGTGACAGCCCCGTAGGCGAAAGACGACCGGACTCTGTAATGGATTTCCCGAGTAGCGCCCGACCCGTGAAACCGGGCGTGAATCAGCGCGGCCCACCGCGCAAGGCTAAGTACTACTTGGTGACCGATAGTGAATAGTAGCGCGAGCGAAAGGTGAAAAGAACCCCTGTTAGGGGAGTGAAATAGAATCTGAAACCGTATACCTACCAGCGGTCGGAGCCCCATTGACGGGGTGACGGCGTGCCTTTTGCATAATGACCCGGCGAGTTAGCGTACGGAGCAAGGTTAAGGGTTTTTGGCCCGTAGCCGAAGCGAAAGCGAGTGCGAAATGTGCGATTTAAGTTTCGTGCGCTAGACCCGAAATCAGGTGATCTAACCATGGGCAGGATGAAGCGGATGTAACAGTCCGTGGAGGTCCGAACCGGTGAATGTTGAAAAATTCTCGGATGACCTGTGGTTAGGGATAAAAGGTCAATCAAACCTGAAGATAGCTGGTTCTCCCCGAAATAGCTTTAGGGCTAGCCTCAAGAGATTGCTTGCAGGGGTAGAGCGACGGTTCAGGTAGGAGGGGTGCATAACCTACTCCGCCCAGACAAACTCCGAATACTGCAAGTCATATCTTGGGAGTCAGACTATGGGGGATAAGCTCCGTGGTCAAAAGGGAAACAGCCCAGATTGGCGGCTAAGGCCCCAAATTCATGCTAAGTGTAGATAAGGAAGTGGAGTTGCCTAGACAGCTAGGATGTTGGCTTAGAAGCAGCCATCATTTAAAAAGTGCGTAATAGCTTACTAGTCGAGCAACTCTGCGCCGAAAATTAACGGGACTAAGCATGAAGCCGAAGCCCCAGACTGCAAGGACATGTTGTTCTTGCATTGGTAGGGGAGCGTTGTACACACGGCTGAAGGGAGACGGTAACGACTCCTGGACGTCGTACAAGTGATTCTGCCGGGATGAGTAGCGATAAAGAAGGTTAGAATCCTTCTCGCCGTAAGCCTAAGGATTCCTGGGCAAGGCCATTCCGCCCAGGGTTAGTCGGACCCTAAGACGAGGCCGAAAGGCGTAGTCGATGGAAAGCAGGTCAACATTCCTGCACCACTGCAATCGTTGAATGAGGAGTGACGGCGGGTAGATAGTTGTCCGGAGATTAGATGTTCCGGTTCTTGGCGTAGGTATGGTGGACAGGAAAACCCGTCCACGGAAGTACCCAACCGAGAGGAGCCCTTGAGGCGAACCAACTTGAAGTCCGTCCAAGAAAAACTTCGCAGGAGAGAAGCGGTGTCCGTACCAAATCTGACACAGGAGGGCGAGGCGAATAGCCTCAGGCGCTCGAGAGAACCCTCGTAAAGGAACTCGGCAAATTAGCCCCGTAAGTTAGCGATAAGGGGTGCTCCTGGCGCAAGCTGGGAGCCACAGGAAAGCGACAGCTGCGACTGTTTAGCAAAAACACAGGTCTCTGCAAAGCCCCCAAAGGCGCAGTATAGAGACTGACGCTTGCCCGCTGTTGGAACGTTAAGGTGACTGGTCAGCCGCAAGGCGAAGCTGGGAGCCGAAGCGCCAATGAAGGGCGGCCGTAACTATGACGGTCCTAAGGTAGCGAAATTCCTTGTCGGGTA
The DNA here is from genome assembly GCA_041178545.1 of Planctomycetota bacterium. Taxonomy (GTDB): domain Bacteria; phylum Planctomycetota; class UBA1135; order UBA1135; family UBA2386; genus JBEATZ01. Next base: position 16,386 of record JBEGVB010000048.1, on the reverse strand, counting down.
AGTTCCGACCCGCACGAATAGCGTAACGACAGCTGTACTGTCTCTACGAGGGACTCGGCGAAATTGTAGTTGTGGTGAAGATGCCACATACCCGCACCAAGACGGAAAGACCCCGTGAACCTTTACTGCAACCTAATACTGGCTCTAGGTATGGCATGTGTAGCATAGGTGGGAGACGTTTAAGCTGGGGGCGCTAGCTCTCAGATAGTCATCAGTGAAATACCACTCTTGCCATATTTGGATTCTAACCTGCGACCGTAATCCGGCGTGGGGACAGTGTTAGGCGGGCAGTTTGACTGGGGCGGTCTCCTCCTAAACAGTAACGGAGGAGTGCAAAGGTACCCTCAATGCGGTTGGCAATCGCATGAAGAGCGTAAAAGTATAAGGGTGCTTAACTGCGAGACACATAGGTCGAGCAGGTACGAAAGTAGGCTTTAGTGATCCGGTGGTCCCGTGTGGAAGGGCCATCGCTCATCAGATAAAAGGTACTCCGGGGATAACAGGCTGATCACGCCCAAGAGTCCATATCGACGGCGTGGTTTGGCACCTCGATGTCGGCTCATCGCATCCTGGGGCTGAAGGCGGTCCCAAGGGTTGGTCTGTTCGCCCATTAAAGCGGTACGTGAGCTGGGTTCAGACCGTCGTGAGACAGGTCGGTCCCTATCTGGTGTGGGCGCAGGATGACTGCGGAGACTCTTTCCTAGTACGAGAGGATTGGAAAGAACGAACCTCTGGTGTGCCTGTTGTCGCTCTAGCGGCAGCGCAGGATAGCTATGTTCGGAACGGATAAGCGCTGAAAGCATCTAAGCGCGAAGCCAACTCCAAGACTGGTCATCCCCATGAGACACCTGGTAGACCACCAGGTTGATAGGTCGGCGGTGTACGAGCAGCAATGCTCTCAGCCAACCGATACTAACCAGTCCATCGACTTGACCTCACTCTCACTCAGAACCTCCTCTTCTCTCCTTTCCTCGCCAACCCAATGAGCTTCAAGCGTCTCCCGGTGCCCATAGCAGGCTGGAAATACCCGTTCCCATTCCGAACACGGCCGTCAAGCAGCCTGCGCCGATGATAGTGCTCACGCGCGAAAGTAGGTCAGCGCCGGGTCATAACTCACTCTGCAACCCAGAGACCAAACGGCAGCCCAAAAGGCTGCCGTTTGTGTTTCCATCGGGCCCCTCGCCCAACACCAGCGGCTGGCAGCGCCATCTGCCGAGGACGCTCAACCCCGGCGGCCGATGGCTCTCAACCTGCTGCAAACAGGTTTGGCGGCACTTCCAGAGAGGACGCTGTCAGGGGGCCACGGCATCCTGGCCAAGCACGGTGGGGCCATATGCGAAGAGTGCAGGCGCACCGCCCGTGTGCAGGAAGAGCACGCGCTGGTTGGGGCCCCAGGTTCCCGCGCGCGCAAGCCCGATCAGCCCCGCCATGACCTTCCCTGTGTAGACCGGGTCCAGCAGGATGGCTTCGGTCCGTGCGAGCAGTTGGACCGCCTCCACCATGCGGGCATTGGGCACCGAGTATTTTGGCTGCCAGTAGCCTCCCACGCAGCGCACTGCATCGGCAGGGACCTTCAACTCGACCCCAAGGAGGTCGAGCACGGCCTGTGCCTCGCGGTGGACCAAGGGTGCCTGGTCCGCGGGCTCACGGCTCACCCCGATGCCAAGGATGGGGACCTGGAAGCGGCTGCCGAGGAACCCCGCCAGCAGGCCGCCATGGGTCCCGGAACTGCCGGAGCCCACGACCACGGCATCGAAGTGCACTCCCTGCTCGAAGCACTGGTGCTGCAGTTCCTGTGCACAGGCCACGTAGCCGAGGCCACCCAGCGCGTTGGAGCCACCGCCTGGGATGACGTACCCCTTCCTCCCCTCGGCCGCCAACTGGGCGGCGACCTGCTGCATGGCGGCCATCATGTTCGTGCCTGCCGGCACCACGGTGATGTCCTCGACGCCCATCAGGCGGAAGAGCATGTGGTTGCCGCTCGCATCCTCGCGGAAGCTCCCGGCAATCCGCTCCTCGATCACGAACCGGCACCGCAGTCCCTCTGCCACCGCCGCCGACAGCGTGATGCGGCAGTGGTTGGACTGCGGCGCGCCGCAGGTGACCAGCGTGTCGCAGCCCTGCGCCAGCGCGTCCGCCACCAGGAACTCGAGCTTGCGGGTCTTGTTGCCACCAGGAGACAGCCCGAGCAGGTCGTCGCGCTTGATCCAGACCTCCGGCCCTCCGAGTGCCTTGCTGAAGCGCGGAAGTGGGTGCAGCGGGGTGGGGCCAGTGCTGTAGCGACGGCGGGGGAAGCACGAGAGATCCATGGCAAGCCTCCTGGGACCGCGGGTCCTTGTAGCCGTTCGCCATCTCCCCGCCACACATGCACCTCGGGATCGGTGCAGCAGGTGCTGTCTACAGCAGCGTGAACGGCAGCTGCAGGCTCTGTCCCAGAGTGACGGACCTGGCGCCCACGGTGCCGCTGTAGGACGTGAACTCGATGGTCAGGCCCGGTGGCAGCCCTGGCGGGACCGGTGTCGACCAACTGGCGTTGCTGCTCGCGCCTGGGTTGAGCGTGCCCGCAGTGACGAGCAGCGGGCTGTACCACGCGATGCCACCGAGGCGCGTCACGACGAGGGCCGCGCCCGCGTCGATGGGTGCGGTGGTCTGGTTCTGCCACGCAAGGTTGAGCGTGAGCGTCTGTCCGGCGCCCACCGGGTTGGGTGTCGGGGTCGTGAGCGTGTGGGTCACCGGCCGGAAGTTCAGCAGGAACACGCCGTTGTCCATGTCCGACGCCACGAGCACGTCGGGGATGAGCGGGTACACACCCCAGCACCCCGCGTAGTTGGAGTTGGGGAAGCACGGCGTCTGGGTCGAGGGGAACGTGTCGTAGTGCGCGATCTCCACCGGGTTGGTGGGGTCGGGCCGCAGGCTGCACACGCGCACGCCCTCCTTGTAGTAGCTCACGTAGAGCAGGTCGTCGACCACGTGCACGTTGTGGACGATCGAGCTCGCCGCCCCTGCCTTGTAGGTGCCAACCTGGGTGATGGTGGGGAGGTTGCGGATGTCCCAGATCCGCACGGCCCCGCCGACGCCGCCGACGATGTTCTCGTCCGTCGTGTAGAGGTAGGCGCGGTCCGCGCTCGGCCATGCGTTGTGCGTGAACGGGTTGGTGTAGGTCTTGGAGCCGAGCAGCACGGGTGCCGCCGGGTTGGTGACGTCGTAGATGGCGAACCCACCCGTGAGGAACGAGCAGTACGCGCGCCGGTCCAGCACGATGCAGTCGTGCGCCCACACGCCGCTGATGCCGTTGCCCAGCGTCGACACACGCACGGGTGCGAGGCGGTTGGTGATGTCGTAGACCTCGACCTTGTTGGTGCCGTCGCTGACGCAGTACATCCAGTTGCCGTCGAGCCAGAGGTTGTGGCAACCAGCCTGCAACTCGGGCGGCTGGAAGTTGAGCACGAGGGTGGGCTGCACCGGGTTGGGCACCGTGTCGTAGACGAACACGCCGCCCTGGTTGCCTTGGTAGAAGTCCTCGTTGGTCGTGAAGATGTAGCGGCCGTCGAACTTGACCTCGCCGATGCCGTAGGAGCGTACATCCGTCCTTGGATAGGTCGGCGGGTACACGTTGTGCGTCACCGGGTTCGCACGGTTGCGGATGTCGATGACCGAGAACCCCTGCGACCTGCGTCCAACGAGCACGTACTCGGTGCCCATGGCCCACAGCCCGGCGGTGGCACACGGCATCGCCGGCGGGATGTGCTGCACGAGGCTCACGTTGACTGCCGACTGCGCGAGGGCCGCCGTGCCGGCGAGGAGGGTGCAGGCAGCAGCAAGGGGGCTCAGGTGCATGGCTGGATGCGTCGGGAAGGACGGGAGCAAGAGCAGGTCAACGCAAGACGAAGCGTTGCCCCGGAGGCAGTGAGAGCGCAGGCGCCGTGGAACCCGGCAACGGCAGCACGACGACCTGGGCCGTCCAGTCCGTGTCCAGGAGCGCAAGGTTGTTGGGCACGGCCAGTGTCGTTCCCTGTTGGCCCGTGTAGATGCCGGGGAACGTGTAGATCGTGGCCGGCTCCATGTAGACATGGACCGGGTAGGACTGCAGGGTCGGGAACTCGGCCGTGACGCCCATGGCGAACAGGCCGAAGCAGCCGGACGGCAGGTCTGCCTGCAGGCTGATGGTGCCGCCCAGCTGCGGGTTGCGCGGACTGAGTGACATCGAGCCCAGCTGCGCTGCTGCGACGGGCTGCAGCTGCTGCACTGCACCGCTCACCGGAGCACCCACGTACGTGGTGCCCAACAGCAGGGAGCCAGCCCCGGTGGCTGCAACGCTGCCACCGACGATGCAGCTTGCGTCGACCCGTGCACGCGCGGTGCCGTCCGCGACCAAGGCGCAGGAGTCGAGGCGCGCCAGTTCGACGCGGACGCAGTCGGTGGTGCCGGCACGCAGCGCCACCGTGCCGTTGGCCATGCGCGGGTTGTCGAGGTCCATCGATCCTGTCCCGCAGGCAAGCACGGCAGACCCGTCGACTGTCCACTCCTCCAGCGTGGCGAGCAGGGACCCGCTGTCGGGCAGGAAGCGCGCGACCACGTTGCCGGGAGCACGCTTGCGCAGCTGCACCATGCGCATCGTGAGCTGCGTCGTCAGCGGTCCCGGCAGCGACTCGCACTCGAAGCCGGTCGCCGACTCCACGTCCCAGTACTGCGCCTGCAGCGCGAGGATGCGGTTGGCGCCGTTGGGCCGCAGGATGCGTACGCCACTCACCAGTGTCGAGGCCTCGAGCTTGTCGAACTGGCAGACGGTCGAGAACCCGTTGCCCAGGCTCAACGTGATGGCCGAGTTGCCGCCGAGGAAGCGCATCCGGTTCGCGTAGAAGAACCCGCTGCGGTCCGGTGCGGTCTCGTCGACCACGATGGCGTCGGGCACGGCCGTGAACTTGCAGTTGTCGAACAGCACGCGGCCGAGTCCTGCACCGTTGCCACGCACCCTGACGCCAACGGTCGCGATCTGCTCGAACTCGACGCCCACGACCTGGGTGCCGTAGACCGCGTTGGTCTGGGTCAGGTCGATGCCCCAGCTGCCGCCGCGCACGACCAGCTCGCGCCAGTTGCAGAAGTCGCTCACCGCGACGAAGCCCGAGTTGGTTCCGGTGAAGTCGATCACGGGCCTGCCGTTGGTCCCGCCGATCAGGAAGCCGTGTGGCATGTCGACGATGGCGTCGAGCGGTTGCTGCACCGTGATGACGGGAGTGGAGCTCTCGTCGATGTCCGCCCACCCGACGTCGAGGCCGAAACCGCTGATCTGGTTCTGTTCCGCTGGCGACAGTTGGCTGAACTGCAGCACGCGGTTGTGGAGGCGGATCGCCTCGTTGAGCGAGAGCAAGTTGTCGCCGACCGTGCCGTGGGACAGCGGGTCGTTGACGAACGCCACCGCGTGAAGCCCATTGCCCACGGGCCCGGTGCGGCCCACGGTCCCCGAGGGTCCGTGGGGCAGCAGGTTCGTCAGCGCGGCGAGGGCGACAACGTGCAGCATGGGTGGCCTCGGGAGTCTACCGCGCTGCACAGGCGGCTGCGGCGACAGGGCCATGGCATGCGAGGAACGGGACAACCCGGACCCCGCCGGCAGGGCCTGCAACCGCACCACATGGGGCTCGGGCCGGCCCGCCGTGCGGCGGACCGGCCCGAGGCTCCCTTGGCACCGGGCGCTTGCCCGGCTGCCGTCTCAGCGGACCACGTGGACCGTCTTCACCTGCGCGGCCTCTCCCACGCCGTGGCAGATCTCGCAGGTCTCGCCACCCCAGCTCGCCGTGTTCACGTCGATGTGGGCGCGCACGGCCTCCGAGTCGTGGCACGACCCGCAGACCATCCACCAGCTGCGGAGCGGGACCGTCTGCTGCGGGTGGGTGGCCAGGTTCGGCTGGTACCACGCCGTGTTGTCCTTGCCGTGGCACGCGGCGCAGTTCTGCGTCCCGCCCGGCATCGACGGGAAGCCGATCTCCTCGTAGGTGTGCGGCGTGCCGCTGTTGCCGACCACCACGTAGTTGGCGCCCTGCGCCAGTTCCTTGCCGTGGTGGATCTTGTGCAGCATGGTGCGGAACGCCACGGTCACCTTCGGGCTCGGGTTGGCCGTCGGGTAGATGTAGTTCGCCGCGTCCTCCGCACCGGCCACGCCGTGGCAGAGGTTGCAGGTCTCCACACCGCGGCGGCTGCCGCCGTGGAACGCGATGTCGACGTGGCACGCGTAGCAGTTGTCAAAGCTGCTGATGCGTTCCACGGTCTCGATCGCCGTCGCGGCGCCGAACAACACGTCGGTGTTGGCCGGCTTCGACGCATCGGTGTAGCTGGTCACGGTTGCATTCGTGCCACCGCCCACCGTCACCGACCGCGAGCGCGTGCCGAAGATGCCGACGGTGTAGGTGCCGTCCAGCAGCGGCAGGCCGCGCCAGTCGCCGCTCTCCTGGGCCAGGTCCTCCGACTCGTTGAACGTTCCGGGGTACTCGGCAGGCACCACGAAGTCGGTCATGTAGCTGGCGAGGATCTCGCCGGTGCCGAACTCCGTGGTCTCCGTGACCAAGCCCGTGGCCCGGTCGACCGTGTAGCTGGTCGTCGGGATGTTGGCGAGGGTCACGACCTGGACCAGCGCGCCCACGGCGTGGCTCTTTCGGGCCCAAGGCTGCACCGGGCGGGCGGCCGTGCCGCTGCCGATCGTGGGCGAGTACTGCGACGACAGCCACAGCCGGTTCCCCTGCACGAGGCGCACCGTGTAGTACTCCTTGAGGTTCGGGTCCGCATCGTCGACCACGATGATGCAGCCGTTCGTGAACGGGCCGGGCGTCGCGATGTCGATGTAGTTGTCGTACTTGTCGACCGGCGCCGTCGTCGAGGTGGCTGCGCCCACGGTGCCCGTGCGGCGGAAGAGCCACGTCTCTGCGCCCGTCGCGTTCACGTGCGGGATGCGGTCGGTCTGGAACGTCTCGCCGTTCGTTGCCGTCGACACGCCCACCGACTCCTGCACCTCCCACATGGGCAGGATCAGGTCGTAGTTGGGGCCGGTGCCTAGGCTGGCAGGGGCCACGCGCACGAAGTGCACGATGTTGGGGTTGGTGGTGGGGCCGTTCAACACCGCCTGCACGCCGCTGAGTGCGTTGCCGGCGACCGGGTTGTTGGCGTCGTCCGTCAGGGTGAACTGGACGCGGACCTTCTCACCCGGGTCCAGCTTGCCGTTGTTGTTGCCGCCTGCGTCGGTGACCGACGAGACGTTGAACTTCACGCCAGGTGCGACTGCCGGGTCGGTGAGCGGGTGGCGGTGCGCCAGTTCGGCCGACAGTGCGCCGTCATCCGGGCCGTGGCACTCGAGGCACGTGGCATCGTCGTTCTGCGCAGGCATGGTCTGCAGGTTCGACGTGTAAGGGTGGCTCCACACCACGTCGTCGTGGCACGAGCCACATGCACGCCGGGTCTGCTGGATGTACGCGAGGTCGCCCTGGGCCGGGGCCGCGAGGGGTCCGGCTGCATCGGGGTCACCGTGACACTTGGCGCAGTCGACCGGGCCACCGCGCATGGTGTTCTCCTGGGTCTGCTGTGCACTGGTCAGCGTGCTGTAGCCGATGTCGCGCGGCATGGGCGTCAACAGGCTGGGCCACACCGGGAAGCGCACGTGCGAGAAGTCGACCACCGAGTTGCCGAAGCCCACCAGCTGGTAGGGCTTGGGCGTGGCTGCGTAGTTGCGCGAGCCGTCCGGGTTCGTGGCCATGCCGAGGACCGACGGCAGGTTCTGGCCTGCGTGGATCTTGTGGATCATGACCTTGAACTCGATCGTCTCGCCCGGCGTTCCGCCTGCCGCCGACGACACGTTCTTGTCCTCGGCGCCCGGGGTGTGGCACATCAGGCACGTGGTGACCAGGTACCGGTTGTTGCCGTGGGCCCGCAGCTCGGTGTGGCACGAGTTGCAGTTCTCCTGTCCCACCACCTCACGCGAGGCGAGCGACGGCGTGTCGCCGACCACGAAGTCGAACACGGCGTTGCCGGGGTCGCGGTAGACGACGTCGTCCAGCGTGTACTCCTTGCGCGCCTCGATCGCGACCGTGTAGGTGCCCTGCAGCAGGTCCTGGCCGGTCAGCTCACCTTCCGTGAGCGCGGTCGTGTCGTTGTAGGGTGCGATGTAGGTGGCCGGGATGGGCGCGCTCATCTGGTAGGTGAACGTGCCCGTGCCGGTCTTCACTGCGGTCGCGATCAGGTCCGACACCGGCGCGATCACGCGCTGGTAGTTGAAGGTCGGTCCCGACACGTACACCGAAGCGCGGCTCAGGTCGGTGACCTCGAGGGCCGTGCCGTCGTCCCGCTCCAGGGTGAAGTCGAGGGTGAGTCGGTCGCCCACGCGGAAGTTGCCGCCGGGGCCGCTGCCGCCGCGGACCGCGGTGATCTCGATGTTCACGCCGGGCAGTGGCTGGCCGGGCTGGATGCCAACCGGTCCTGCGGGCCCTTGCGGACCCTGCGGGCCCTGCGGACCGGTGTCGCCGTCATCGCCCGAGCAGGCAACGGCGGCAAGGAGGAGGAACGACAGGCTGGCGGCAACGATTCCGTGCCGCGAGGTTCCTGTCTTCGAGCGGTTGATGGTCATGGGAGACTCCCTTGCTGGTCTCAGGGACATCCTGCGCATGACGCAGGAATGACAATGGGGTCAGTCTCCGCACCCGGGTCAGGTGCCGCGATGGGACGAAGGGCGTAGGGTCGACGTGCCGAGTGCCGCCTCGGTCCAGCGGCACTGCGTAGGCGGTCACTGCCAGCGGGCCCGGATGCGCACTGCCCGACGCAGTCCGTCGAGGGACTGCAGCAGCTTGTTCCGCACGTCGGCGGGCAGCTCGGTCCTGGCAAAGGCCTCCACGACCGTGAGCGCCTCCGCCGAGGCATGCGCCTGCACGAATCCATCCAACCATGCGGGCATGAAGAAGATGCGACGGTTCTCCTTGGTCCAGACCGCCTTCTCCAGCGCCCGCTGAAGGAACGGAAGCGTGTCGTCCTGCTGCCCCGGCCAGTGGAAGAACACGAGACTGTCCGCGATCCACTGCTCCGGTGGTTCGGCCAGCTGCAGGTAGCCTTCGAACACCTGCTCCTTGGCGGCGGCGCCCGGGCGGGCAGCCAGTGCAAGGTAGCGCTCCTTGCCGAGGTCCTGCCCCGCGAGGGACCGTTCGAGTGCCTCCAGCTCGCCCTGCTCTGCCCCGGCTGCAAACAATGCAGCGAGCGCGAGGAAGCGGTCGGCCTTCCCGGGCACGAGTCCCGCAGGCAGGTCCTCGTTGCGCGCGACCCTGCGGCACAACGCGAGCACGTCAGGGGCGGCACTCGCCCGTGCGAGGAACCGGAACGACTGCAGCTCGCGTCCAGGCGCGCCCTTCGAGAGCTGTCCGAGCAAGAGTGCCGTCGCGCGCTGCAGCTGGTCGGCTGCGCGGTCGCGAGGCTGCCAGCGCAGCAGGCAGCTGCCGAGGGTGTCGAGCAGCCATGCGTGGTTCTCGGCATCCGTCTCCATGGCCAGCAGGTCGAGCGCAACCGCGGCAAGCGCCTGCGGGTCGAGTTCGCACTCGCGCACCGACTCCAGCAGTGCCTGCAGCGCGACGGCGCGCACCAGCGGGTCCGGTTCCTGCGCGACGTTTGCGAGCAGCCAGGTGCGACTGGCAGGGTCCGGGACGAACTGGCCGTAGGCCACGTCGCCGGGGTTGGGCAGCACGCACCACGGCATCGGCCTGCCGACCAGTGCCGGCAGGGCGATCGTGCTTGCCTCGCCGGCAACCCGTCCGGTGTGCCAGGTACCCTCGCGGTCGAGCCACCGGACCTCCAGTGCCAGTGGCCACGTCCCCTCCGCACCCGTCGACTGCTGCTCCACCCGTGCCGAGGTCACGGTGCCCTGTGCATCGGTCTCCAGGACCACGCGCACCTGTGGCATCGACGGGGACAGCAGCCACCGCTCGGACCAGCGCGAGAGGTTGGTCGAGCCTGCCTTGCCCAGCGCGTCCGCGAGGTCCTGCCACTCGGCGGCGCCGAAGGCATGCTGTTGCAGGAACGCGCTCAGTCCCTCGCGGAAGGCCTCCTTGCCCAGGCGCTCGTGCAGCTCGCGCAGCACCGCAGGCGCCTTGTTGTAGACAATCGGTCCGTACGCGGACTTGGCATCGGCGAGGTTCTGCAGCGACTGGTACACGGGCACCGTGCCCGCAGTGCCGTCCACCTCGTAGGCGCGCGGCTTGACGCGCTGCAGGAAGCGCAGCCACGACCGACGCTGTGGTTCGAGTTCCTCCATGCACTGGTAGCCGAGGAAGGTGGCGAACCCCTCCTTCAGCCACAGGTCGTCGAACCAGCGCATGGTCACGAGGTTGCCGAACCACTGGTGTGCGATCTCGTGGTGGACCAGCGTGCTGCGCCGCACCAACTCGCTCTCCGTGGGCGGGTGGTCGAAGGACAGCGCCGACTCGCGGTAGAAGATCGCGCCAGCATGCTCCATGCCGCCGTAGGGGAACCCGGGCAGCAGCACGATGTCGAGCTTGCGGAACGGGTATGGCACGCCAAAGCACTGCGTCATCCAGCGCAGCCCGTCTGCGTGCATGCGGAACAGCAGGTCCTCGTCGGTGTGCTGTTGCTGGGAAGGACGCTGGTAGAGCCGGGGCACCGGCTTGGCCTCGAACCCTGGCCCCTCGAGGCGCGGTCCGTCGGCGACCGCGAACGGGCCGGCGGCAAACGCCATCAGGTAGGTGCTGATGGGCAGCGTCGGCACGAACCGCACGAGCTTGCGGTCGGTGTCAACCAGTTCCTCGTGCACGGTGGCACCGTTCGCGACGCTGCGCCATGCGGCAGGGACCTCCAGCAGCAACTGGAAGCGCGCCTTGACGTCCGGCTGGTCGAAGCACGGGTACAGCCGGTGCGCGTCGGCCGGCACCACCAGCGTGTACCAGTACTCACTGCCGTCGGTGGGGTCGCGGTAGACCGTCACCGGCGCCCCCGTGGGCGCTGCGTCGGCACGGACCTTGGCGCGGAAACGGTTCTCGCCCGTCTGCAGCATGGCGCCGGGCAGCACGACGTGGCCGTTGCGCACGGTGAGCGGCGGCAGCGGTTCGCGTTCGTTGACGCGGATGTCCTCGATGGCGCGGCCGGCGAAGTCCAGCACGAGGTCGGGCTGTGGGCCGCTCTTGCCCGGCAGGGTGAACCGGACCTCGGCACTGCCCGTGACCTCGCCGCTGCCTGGCACCAGCGAGAACTGCAGCCGGTAGGACACGTTGCCAACGCGCTCTGCGCGCGCCCGTGCCATGTCCCGGTCGATGCCGGGCAGCGGGTCCTGGGCCAGCAGCGCGACGAGTCCCAGCAGACAGGTCGAGAAGGTCATGGTGCGGAGGTTAGCGGACCCGGCACCCGCCGCGTCCTCGGATCACTCCACAAGGCCGGGCAAACGCGAGGCGGCGACCCTCAGGAGCAGCTGCAGCTCTTCACGCAGGGCATCCTCGTCCCCGCAACCCTCGCGCACCTCGTCGGTCACCAGCTGTCGCATCCGTTGTCGGCCACGGAACAGCATCATGTAGACGGCCTGCGTGGTGTTGTCGATCGCAGCCGCGACGTCGCTTGCGCTGCGCGGACCGCGCGGGTCCGCATGGCTGCCGATGCCGTAGAACAACGAGATGCAGCGCGCGGTGAGTGCGTGTTCCTGCGCGAGGGCCCGCAGCCCATGGTGGATCACCGAGTCCACCCATGCGACGGTTGCTGCGCCGCCTGCGTCGTCGACGGCCTCGAGCGAACGCAGCGCATTCTCGTCGATCTGGCCCAGCCCGCGCTTGCGCGACCATGCGCGCGCAAAGTTGCGCGTCGTGCCGAAGAGCAGGGCGCGGAAGCGGCGCGCACGGTCGGCCCGGTTCAGCGTGCCGCTGAGGAACAGGTAGCCCCAGAAGTCCTCCTCTGCCGCGTCCACCAGCTCGCGCGTGCGCAGGACCGAGGCCAACACGTCGCGCACGAAATCGCGGTACCTCTCCACGAACCAGTTCCAGCCGACCTCGGCTTCGGCACCGTGGAGCATCCCGAGTTTGCTCCACCGGGTCTCGAGCAGGTCGGTGCGGGAATCGGTCACGACGCGAGCTTCCGTTGGACCTTGGCCCCGCACAAGGGTCTGGAGCCACGCGGGAAACCGACGGACCCCGAAAAAGTCATCGGTTCCCGGTCAAGGTTCGCGTCTGCGCCGCCCCCGAGCCCACCAAGGAGCCTGCTCTTCCAGAAGAAGGGGCAGAGAGGTCAGAATCGTCAGGACGCGGGCGGCGCAGACTTTCTCGTCCCCGGCGAAGCACGGAGCCCCCGGGCATCCCAAGACCGACCTCTCCACTTCCTCCAGTGTATGAGCAAGCACCCCAAGCACGTCGAGTCCGCACTGGATGCCGGCCTGGAGGACCAACTCGCCGACCTCTGGTTCCGGGACGGGTCCCAACGTGTACTGCTGTTGCAACAACTCGTCGCGCAGCACCCCGAACATGCCGAGGCCTTGCGCCATCGGGTGGCCGATCTGGAGGCACTGGAACGCTCTGCCGTGCGCACGGCATCGCTCCCGCCTGGTACGCCAGAACGCATCGGCGCGCGCCGCATCCTGGGAGTGCTGGGCCAAGGCGCGTCGGCAACCGTCTACCTCGCGTCGCAGCAGCAACCATTCGAGCGTCTTGTCGCAGTCAAGCTGCTCCGTCACCGCAGCCCGCGCGCCCTCGCGCGGTTCCAGCAGGAGGTGGACTCGCTTGCCGCCATGTCGCACGAGAACGTGGCGCGGGTCCTCGACTGCGGTGAGCACGAGGGAGAGCTCTTCGTGGTCCTCGAGTTGGTGCCGGGCGCGCACCACCTCGTCGAGTACTGCCGCAGCCATTCGCTGACGCTCGTGCAGCGTCTTGGGTTGTTCCATCAGGTGTGTCGCGGGGTTCAGCACGCCCACCAGCGCGGCATCCTGCACCGCGACATCAAGCCCCAGAACGTCCTCGTCTCGACCTTGGACGGCATCGCGGTCCCCAAGGTGATCGACTTCGGCCTCGCGCGAGCCATCCAGCGCGACCCGCAGGAAGCCATGCACCTGACCCGAGAGGGCGCGCTCGTCGGGACCCTTGGCTACATGTCGCCGGAACAGGCGCGCGGCATCCGCGACATCGACGCGCGCACAGACGTCTACTCGCTTGGCGCGCTGCTCTACGAGTTGCTGACCGGGCGTGCTCCGCTCGATGCCGAGCTTGCGACCGCGGACGGGGACGCGGCTGCCCTCGAGGTCATCGGCCATGCGGACATACGCTCGCCCAGTTCCGCAGGATGGTTGCTGCACGGCAACGACTCGGTTGCGCGCGACCTCGCAAGGGACCTCGACATCATCCTGCTCACGGCTCTGCGCCGTGACCGCGACGAGCGGTATGGGTCGGTGCAGGAACTGTCGGAAGACATCGACCGCTGCCTTGCCCACGAGCCGCTGCGTGCCGGTCATCCCGGCATCGGCCACCGTCTCGCGAAGTTCGTCCGACGCAATCGTGTTGCAGTCGCCACCGGCAGTGTGGTTGCGGCCGCACTGGTGACGTCCACGCTGGTTTCCCTCTCCTATGCGCGCGAGACCGAGGAGAGGAGTGCCGAGCTCGCAATGGCCGCGACCTCGCTGAGGCAGCGCACCGACGAGTTCGACCTGCTGGCAAACGTCGTGCATGTACGCAAGGCACGCGAGGCAGAAGCTGGTCTGCACCCGGCGACCCCTGCCATGGCGCCCGGTCTCAAGGCATGGCTCGAGGTGGACCTGGCACGGCTGCAGGAGGCTCGACCCCGCCTGGTCAGCCTCGTCGACGGCCTCAGCACGCGGGCCCTGCCGATGACGTCACCACAGCGCGACCGATTGCGAGCTGCCCACGCGGACTGGGCACAGGTGGACGGCCGGCTCGCACTCGCACGTGCACTGACTGCCGCGCGGGCAGTGACCATGGGCCAGGCAACGGTGGAGCTGCCGGGTCTGCCAGACCACCTCGCGCAGTCCACTGCGCTCGGTCTCGTGGTCTGGGTCTTCCCTCGCCTCGGCTGGAGGCACGAGCGGCAGGGACTCGGTGAGGAACCGCTCACGTTGGCGGCTGCGTTGCGCGCCCGCGAGCTCCTGGAGTCCGGCGACCGCACGGCCCCTGCCTACCTGGTGATGCAGCGACTTGCGGCAGCAAACATGGGCGTTGGCGACATCGATGCGTCGGTGGCCGCCGCCAAGGCCATGGTGCCGCTCGTCCCCGAGTCCGCTCGTGCGATGGCAGAGGAGTTCGTGACGGAGATGGCCTCCCAGCGAGCGTACCTGTCGGGCGATGAGGTCCTCGCGAGGGTTGCGGAGCTGGAACGGGAGGCAGCAGGACGAACCGAGGCCATCGATGCAGGGCTGCCGCGCGAGTTCGCCCTGGCCACCGACCGTTTCCTGTTCGATGCCATGCGTCCGTTGCTCGTCGACCTCGACCAGGTCTGCGGTCCGGTGGCTCGCGACGTGACCCAGCGACTTGCGTGGGCCGAGGCCGTGGAGCCCCTCACGCTGAAGCACCCGAAGGCGACGGTCTCGTGGGAACAGGCGCGCGCTGCCGTTGCCGCCAGTGATCGCTACCGCGGTGGGAGCATCGACCTGCAGCCCCAGCTGGGTCTCGTCCCCATCGGTGCGAACCCCGTGACCGGGCTCTGGGAGTTCTATGACCTGCGTTCGGCATGGGACCCCGAACAGGGCATCGCGACCGCGGGCCAACTCGAGATCCCGCGCCACGACCCGAACGGTCACCTCGAGGTGGGCAAGGACACCGGCATCGTGTTCGTGCTCGTTCCCGGTGGCACGTTCCACATGGGTGCCCAGCGCAACCAGCAGGACCGGACAAACCACGACCCGCGCGCTGCGGACACGGAGGGACCCGTCCACCGCGTGACCCTGGCACCCTACTTCCTGGCCCGGCACGAGACCACGCAGTACCAGTTCGCACGCCTCGCACAGGGTTTGCGCCCGAGCCGCCACGGGGCAAGGCAGATGGTGCCAGAGCACGGCATCGTGTCCGATGCCAACCCGGTGGAGAGCGTGGACTGGGAGCACGCGGACCGAGTGCTGCGTGAACACGGTCTCGTCCTGCCGACCGAGGCGCAGTGGGAGTACGCAGCGCGAGCGGGAACAACCTCGCCCTGGTGGACCGGCGCGGACCCAAGGTCGCTGGAGGGTGCCGCCAACCTCCTCGACCGTCAGGTTGCATCTTCGCCGGGTGTGCCGGCAGCGAGACCCGAGACCTGGCTCGACGACGGGTTCCACTTGCACGGTCCGGTCGACGCCTTGAGGCCCAATGCGTGGGGCTTCCACCACATGACGGGCAACGTCGTCGAGTGGGTGCGGGAACGAGAGGTGGCCTACACACAGCCGGTGCGCGCTGGCGACGGGTACCGCGAGAACCCCGACGCGAGAATCCGTTCGCGTGTCATCCGCGGTGGCGGGTACCAGAGCCCGGCAGAAGACCTCCGCAGTACGGCTCGCTTCAGCCTGTCGGCTGCGACCCGCACCCAGAGCCTTGGGTTCCGTGCTGCGCGCCCGGTGCAAGGCGTCGACTGACGGCGGGAGGAAGCCTTCGCGCGGCAGGGCGTGCATTCCCTCCACCCGCCCCGCGTCCTAACCTCGCGGCGTGCACTTCCCGACCGCCGACTCCTTCTGGCAGCACGACCGCGACCTCGCCGATGCGTGCCTGCGCCACCCGTTCGTCCGCGGCCTTGCCGACGGCACGCTGCCTGCATGGCGGTACCGCGACTACGTGGCGCAGGACGCATGGTTCCTGCGTGCCTTTGCCCAGGCCTATGAGCTGGCCGCCGCGCGCTGTGCCGATGCTGTCGGGCGCGAGCTGTACCGAGAACTCGGTGACGGGGTCAGCGCAGAGCTGGAGCTGCACGGCCGCACGGCACGGGCCATGGGCATCGACCTCGCGGCCACCGTGCCCACCGATGCGACGCTCGCGTACACCGAGTTCCTGACCGCGACTGCCGCCACGCGCCCGGAAGCGTGCACGGCTGCAGCGATGCTGCCCTGCCTGCGACTGTACGCCTGGCTCGGGCAGCAACTGCTGCCGCACCTCGCCCCTGTGTCGCCGTACGGCGACTGGGTGCGCACCTACGCGGACCCCGGATTCGATGCCTTGTGGGGCAAGCTGGCGCCGCGCCTGGAAACGCAGGGCGTGGCACAGAACGAGCTCGCGGCGTTGCACCGTCGCGCGATGCACCTCGAGCACCGGTTCTTTGCCGCGGCCTGGGGTGGCGACGTGGCCGCGGGCAGGCCCATTGCCCTCACCATCGCCGGCAGCGACCCCTCGGGCGGCGCCGGCATCCAGGCCGACCTCAAGACCTTCCACCGCTTCGGTGCCCACGGCCAGTCGGTGGTCACGCTGC
>JBEGVB010000047.1:0-31424 GCA_041178545.1 Planctomycetota bacterium | reverse complement strand
TCGACGCGCGGCAGCGGGGTGCGCGCGGGCTGTGCGCGGTCGATGCGCGCGTCCACCCAGCTGCCCTCCTCGACCGTCTGCGCGCAGTGCTCGAGCTGCCAGACCGTGCGGGCGCGCTCGGACTGCAGCCGCGCTGCAGGCAGCCCGGTCTCCGCCGCAGTGCGCGCCAGCAGCGTGTCGCCGAGCGCAACGATCTCCTCACCGACGGCACGCAGGAAGGCAGCCCGCCGGGCGGGAGAGATCCGTTCGTACTCCGGCTGCGCAGCAGCGGCCAACTCGCACGCGTGCGCGACGAGCGCTGCGGGCGCATCGGTGTACGCAGGTTCCAGCGCGACTCCCGTCCTCGGGTCCGCGCCGTGGTGGGTCGCGCCCGGTGCGGACTCCCAGGACCCGCCCACGCAGTGCTCGCCACGCAACAGCATCAGGCCTTCTCCAGGACGGGCCTCGCGGCGAGCGCGGCCTCGACCAACGCAAGGGCGGCGGCACGTTCCGCGCCCTCCAGCGCGAGCCTCGGGCCACGGACGCGTTCACTGCCGCGGCCGACGACCTGCTGCACGAGCTTGATGCGCTGCACGAAGTCGGGGACGACGTCCATGCGCAGCAGGGGCAGGAACCACCGGTACAGGTCGAGTGCGCGGGCAGGTTCCTTGCGCGCGAGGCGGAACAACGCGACGGACTCCTCGGGCAGCGCGTTCACGAGCCCTGCGACCCAGCCCATGGCCCCCATCGCGACGCCCTCGACCACCATGTCGTCGAGCCCGACGAACACCGCCAACCGGTCGCCACACAGCGCGCGGATCCCCGTCACCCGGCGCGCGTCCCCGCTCGACTCCTTCACTGCCGCGAGGTTGGCGTGCTCCTTCGCGAGCCGCTGCACGAGGGTCGGCACGAAGTCGGCGCCGTAGGCGATCGGGTTGTTGTAGAGCATGCAGTCGACCCGCACCGAGCGCAGGACTGCGGCAACATGGGCCAGTGCCTCGCGGGCGTCACCGGAGTGGACGTAGGGCGGCAACACCATCAGGCCTCGGCACCCCGACTGCTCGGCCATCCGGGCCAGCGCCACGGCCTCGCGCGTACTTGCTGCAGCAACGGCGGCAACCACGGGCTTGTCGCCTGCAGCGGCCACACAGCTGCGCACCACGGCCTCCTTCTCGGCGAACGAGAGCGCGGAACCCTCGCCGAGCGAGCCGAGCGGGATGATCCCGTCGCAACCCGAGGCAAGCATCCAGCGGACGTGTGCTGCGAGCGCAGCATGGTCGATGTCCCCGTCCTCGCGGAACGGCGTCGTGATCGCCGGCAGCACGCCGGCCCAGCGCATGGAGCTCATGGTGCTAGCACACCGGATGCAGGACGGCCGGACAAGGGGCAGCCAACAGGACCAGGCGCCCGGTGGCAGTCACTTGTTGATGCGGTCGCGCATGTCCTCGAGCAGCAGGCGTGCCTTGCGCTTGTTGTCCTCGGTCTCGAAGGTCCCGGAGCGGACCTTTGCGCGCACGAACCCGTCGGGGAACTTCTCGACCCGGACGAAGATGCCCTCGGCATCGACCGTCGCCTCGATCGCGCTGATCTTCTTCGACTCGAGCACGGTGTAACCTTGGCCGCGCACTGCGTCCTGGGCGGCTTGGTGGACGCGGTCGAGGTCCTGGTGGAAGTCCATCCAGGACTCGTTCTTGTCGTAGCTCACCACGCCGAAGGCAGCGGCTCCGGCTGCAGCCACTGCGACGATGCAGCTGGAAAGGGGAAGCGCACCGAGCGCGAGGATCGAGAAGACGGCAACGGCTCTCATGCGCGCATTGGACCCGCACCAGCCGGGTCCTGTCCAACGCAGAAGAACGCGTGGACCGCATCCATGGCACACGGCATCGGGTCGGGGCACACCGCCGCGAGGCGGCGCGGGAGGGCAAGGTCGTGGTCCGCGTCCTCCACCCAGTGCCATGCCGCCCCAGCGGGCAGCATCGTCCCCGCGAGCTCGGCGCGGCCGCCAAACGGGTCCCGGCTGCCCTGCACGACGAGGCATGGTGCTGCGCACGAGAGCAGTTCCCCGAGGCGGGACCGTTCGGGTGTGCGCGGCGGGTGGAAGGGGAAGCCGAGGCAGGCCACCCGGGCGGCACCGACGCCGCCTGCGGCGAGGCAAGCGACTCTCGCGCCCATCGACTTGCCGAGGAGACACAGGCGCTGGTGCCGACCCGGCAGCGCCGCAACGGCCTCCCCCACGGCGTCCACCAGCACGGGCATCCGGTCCGGCGGCCGACGCCTCCCGGACCTGCGCGCGGCCATGAACGGGAACTCGAACCGCGCCACGCGCAGCCCGCGCGCAGCCAGTTCCGCAGCCGTGCGCACGAGGAAGGGGGCGTCCGCTGGCGTCCCCGCACCGTGCGCGTAGAGCACGAGCGTGGCAGCGTCCTCGGGCCCGTCGAACCAGAACCTCACCACGACACCTCAGCGCACGTCAGCGCCGCCGTGCGCGGTGGAGTGCTGGCGCAGGTGCTTCTCGAGCAGGTCGCCGCCGAAGTCGCTCTCCAGGTCGCGCCAGACCACGTGGACGTGGTTGGCGCCGTTCTGGGTGTTGTCGTACTCGATCACGAAGTGTGCACCGTGGATGCGGTAGTAGTGCGGCCTGCCGGGCTCGATGGATCCCGCCCAGCCGAAGTGGATCGTGCCGAACCCCGCAGCCTGGATGCGCGCCAGCTCTGCTGCCGCGAACTCGCGGCGCAGGTTGAGCACGTGCTCGGTCACCAGGTTCCACAAGGCCACGCGCTGGGCGGGACGAAGCTCCGACCCGTTCACGCCACGCGGGGTGCCGAGGAAGTCTGCTTGCCGTTTGGGCCCCAGCACGACGTCTGCAGGCGCCTCTGCCTGCAGCAGGGCGCGCTCCAGCTGCACTGCGTCGAGCTGGCCCACCAACTCCCGCGCGAGATCCTCTTCTGCCGCGAGGACGCGCATGCCCGCCCAAGGTCCGGAGGGCACCCGGTGCGGGTTGGCGCCGAGGAACAGCGGTGTGACCCCGACCGGCAGGCCGTCCACCACCGAGACGTGCAACGAGAGATGGTGCCCCTGCACGCGCCATGCCCAAGCCCCGGTGTCCGCTGGCTCGCCGAACAGCTGGACCCAGTAGTGCTCCGGGTTGCGGTGCGCGGCGTTCGCTCCACCAGCGGACTCCATGTCGTGCAGGACCTGCTCGAGGTGCAGGATCCCGTGGACCTTGCCCACGCCCTGCGAGCCCAGCACCGAGCCCACCAGCCGGTGCACGGCATCGCGCTGGTCCACGCGCATGGCTGCGAGCGCGAGGCCCGGGTACTGCTGTGGCACGAAGTTCCACTCCTTCCGCGACGGGGAGTCGAGCGGCGCACGGACGGCAATGCGCTGCTCGGCGTCCAGGGTGCCGAGGAACGCACGTGCGGCATCGACGACGCCCGGCTCCACCATCACGGCCGGGTCGCGCTGCGGCCCAGCTGCGCACCCCACGCCGAGCCCGACGAGCAGCAGGGCCGCAACGGGGCGACTGCGGTGCGGCATCATGCGACCCTCCGCCCGCGTGCGGCGCGGAACATGAGCAGGGCCAGCAGCGCCAGCGCGCCTGCACCCACCGCGTCGCCCAGCAGTCCCTCGGCCCCCGCCACACCGAACGGAAGTTCGCGCAGCACAGCGAGCACAGGGTGCAGGCCCAGCGAGCTGTCGAACCCGGGCAGGAAGGCCTGCATGGCAGCGAGGATGCCGAGGATCGAGGCGCCAGCGATCAGGCCCGAGCACCACAGCGTGCCCTCGGACTCGTCTTCCGCGTCCGGCTCCCGCTTGTACGCACGGTCGGCAGCAGCGCGCACGAGCCCGCCGAGGAACACGGGCATGGTGGCGGCGAGCGGCAGGTACACGCCCACGGCGAAGGTGAGCGCGCGGAAGCCCAGCAGCTCGATGAACACCGAGATCGCGGCGCCGATGAGGATCAGGTCCCACGGCAACTTCTGCGTCAGGATGCCGTCGATGACCGTGGCCATGAGCGTCGCCTGCGGCGCCTGAAGCCTGCCGCTGCCGATGCCGTCGAACCGCTGGTAGACCGCTTCCCCGGTCCCCGTGTGCACCAGGTAGTTGCCGGGTTCGAGCTTCTGGTCCGCTGGGAGGGCTGCGGCGTCGAGGCGCACGAACGCGTACTGCTGGACCCGTTCGGCATTCGTCTCCCGTGCCGCCAGCTCCTCGGTGCGGCTCGTCACCAGCGACTTGCCCACCAGCAGGTCCTTGGCCACCACGAAGGGCGCCTCCAACTTCTGCTCGCGCGTCTCCGCGAGGTTCAGGCCGTAGGCCGTCCAGCCCACGGCGAGAACCGAGGCCAGCACGCCGACGACGAGAGCGCCCTGCTGGCGCACCGGGGTCGCCCCGACGAGGAACCCGGTCTTGAGGTCCTGCGAGCAGGTGCCGGCGTTGCTGATCGCGATGCACACGATCGCGCCGATCATGAGCGCGAGCACGGCGTTCTCGGCGCCACCCTTGCCGAGCGCCACCAGCAGGCCACAGGTGCCCATGAGCACGGCGATGGTCATCCCGGAGAGCGGGTTGGAGGTGGAACCCACCTCGCCGGTGACGCGCGAGCTGACCACCGCGAACAGGAACCCGAACACCAGCACCAGCACGGCACCGAGCAGGTCGATCTGGAACACCGGCACCAGCCAGACGAGGGTCACGAGGCCCAGCGCGCCGAACAACAGCACCGGCAGCGGCGTGTCGCGGTCCGTGCGCAACACGCTGGCACCCGAGCCGCCGCCGAACAACCCACGCGCCGAGCTGCCCAGCGCCGAGGCGATGGCGGGCAGGGCGCGCAGAAGCGCGAAGATGCCGCCCATCGCGACCGCGCCGGCACCGATGTGACGGACGTAGTTCTTCCAGATGCCGTAGGCGTCCATCTCGGCGATCGGCACCGTGGCGGTCCCGAACGTTCCCGGCACCGCGGCACCGAAGGTGAAGACCAGGGGGATCAGGATCAGGGTCGAAAGCAGCGAGCCCGCCACCATGATGAGCGAGGTGCGGTAGCCGATGATGTAGCCGACGCCCAGGAGTGCGGGGTCGAAGTCGCACTCGATGGCGGTCTTGCCGAAGTAGGCCACCTTGGTGCCGAACACCTTGTCGAGGGTGATCCCCACGGTGGGCTTGACCGCACCCAGCACGGCCTTGAGCGACTGGAACGCCACGCCGATGCCGAGACCGAGGAACACCTTGCGTGCCGAGGTGCCGCCTTGCTCGCCGACCCGCAGGATCTCCGCGCAGGCGCGACCCTCGGGGTAGCGCAGCCTGCCGTGCTCCTTGACGATCAGGTAGCGGCGCAGCGGCACCATCATCAGCACGCCGAGCACGCCGCCCGTGAGCGCGATGAGGGTCGTGAGCCCAACCTCGAGCGGGTAGCCGAGCAGTACGAGCGCGGGCACCGTGAACACCACGGCCGCCGCCACCGACTCACCCGCGGATCCCGTGGTCTGGGTGATGTTGTGCTCGAGGACCGCACGCTTGCCGTTGCGCGCCTTGATGAGCGCGATGGCGATCACGGCAATGGGGACCGAGGCACTGACCGTGAGGCCGACGCGCAGCGCGAGGTAGGTGGAGGCGGCACCGAACACGATGCCGAGGACCGCACCCAGCAGGAGCGCCCGCAGCGTCAGCTCGGGTTGGTCCTCCTCGGGACCGACCATGGGACGGAAACCACTGGTCTGCTCGCTCATGGCAGGGTTGTCCGGGAAGGAGGGCTCCCGCTCAAGCCCGGGGTTCGTGCATCGTGCCCGTCCCACGGCCCGGTGCTGGACCCACGGGGCCCGGGCACGTACGCATGCATGCGGCATGTCCCTCGACGTGGATGCATTCGTCCGCCGCCAGCTCGCCTTGCTCGCCCTCGAGCGGGAGGCCGAGCTGCAGGCCGAGCGCAAGGCGCTGGAGGGCACCCCCGACTCCCAGTTGGAGGCACGCGGGGTCCTGTTGCGGCGCCTGACGGTGGCCGACCTCGAGCCCGGACTCGGCGGCATGGTCGCGGTGCTGCGTGCGGGCGCAGGCGGGCCGCTGCCCTCGCACCGCTTCGGCCCCGGCGACGTGGTTCGGTTGCGCGGCGAGGGCTGCCCGCCGGTGCAAGCCGTCGTGGCAAGGGTGCAGCGCGATGCCGTCTCGGTGGCGCTGGACGACGAGGACGCCGAGTTGCCCGACGTGGTGCGGCTGGAGCGACTCGCCCCGGACGTGACCTTCCGACGGTTGCAGGAGTGCATGCAGCGCCTGCGCGGGAGGCTGGAGCCGGCGCAGGCCCGGCTCCGCGACGTCTGCCTGCTCCACCGCGACCCGGTGTTCCGCGACCCAGCGGCCACGACGCTGGCTCCCTTCCACGACGAGTCATTGGACGCGTCCCAGCGCGAGGCCGTCGTGCACTGCATGCGCAGCGAGGACGTTGCGCTGGTCCACGGGCCGCCAGGCACCGGCAAGACACGGACCCTCGTCGAGGTGGTGAGACAGGCCGTTGCGCGCGGTGAGCGGGTGCTCGCCACCGCGCCGTCCAACGTGGCCGTCGACAACCTCGGCGAACGGCTCGCAGCAGCAGGCTTGCGCGTGGTGCGCATCGGCCACCCGGCGCGCGTTGCACCGGGCCTGCGCGAACTGGCCCTGGCCGAACAGGTGGCTGCAGCAGACGAGCAGCGCATCGCGCGGGACCTCCGGCGTGAGCTGCACGAGTTGCAGCGCAAGTTGCTCAAGGTGCGCTCCCGCGCCGAACGGGCGGACCTGCGCGCCCAGCTGCGCCAGCTGCGCCGCGAGCAGCGGCAACTCGAGTCCGCCATCGTGCACGGGCTGCTCAGTGCTGCACAGGTGGTGCTTGCCACCACCACGGGCGCCGCGGATCCCGTGCTGCACGACCGCACGTTCGACCTGTGCGTGGTGGACGAGGCGGCACAGGCCCTGGAGGCCGCCTGCTGGGTCCCCATGCTGCGCAGCCGCCGCGCGGTGCTCGGCGGTGACCACTGCCAGCTGCCGCCCACGGTCGTGAGCGAGGAAGCGAGGCGCGGCGGCCTTGCCGAGACTCTGTTCGAGCGGCTCACGGGTGGGCCCTGGGGCGAGACCGCCACGCGCATGCTCACCGTGCAGTACCGCATGCACGAGGCCATCCAGGCGTGGCCCTCGCAACGGCACTATGGAGGAAGGCTGGTCGCAGCCCCAGTCGTGGCCGGGCACCGTCTGGTCGACCTCGCGGGCGTGCACGCCGACGGCTCGGTCGAGTTGCCGCTGTTGCTCCTCGACACGGCGGGCTGCGGCTTCGAGGAGTCCGCCGGCGACGAGGACGGCTCCCGTTCCAACGAGGGCGAGGTGGACTGCGTGGTGCGCCACGTCCAACGGCTGGTCGACGCGGGGGTCCCGGCGGCAGCGGTCGGCGTGCTGTCCCCGTACCAGGCCCAGGTGGCACGGCTCCGGCGCGCATTGGCCCACCTGCCAGAGCTGGAGGTGGCCACCGTCGACGGCTTCCAGGGCCGGGAGAAGGAGGCCCTCGTGGTCTCCCTCGTGCGGAGCAACGACCGGGGCGAGGTCGGTTTCCTCGCCGACCAGAGGCGTCTCAACGTTGCACTCACGCGGGCGCGTCGCCACCTCTGCGTGGTCGGCGACAGCGCGACCCTCGCAGTGGACGAGGACCTCGAGGCCTGGCTGCGCGCGGTGGCATCGACGGGCGAGCACCGCAGCGCCTTCGCAGACGGCCCCGCCTGACCGGTGCCCCGTGCATCCCCGCCCCCCGGGAATCGAAGGCCGCGCTTGTCCCCGACCCCGGTCCCGGCGCAACCTTGCGCAGACCCGAACCACCATGGCACCCAACCGCCTCGTCCGTCCGTTCGCCGTCCTGATGCTCGGCAGCCTGCTGGGTGCACAGCAACCCGCAGCGACGCCGCCGGCCGCAGGAGACCTGCCTGCAGTTCCCACGTTCACCGAGCACGTGGCACCGGTCGTCTTCCAACGGTGCACCCAGTGCCACCGTCCCGGCGAGGTGGCACCCTTCCCGCTCACCAACTACCGCGAGGTGCAGAAGAAGGGCCGCATGGTCGCCAAGGTCACGGCCGACCGCTACATGCCGCCATGGCACCCGGAGCCCGGGCACGGCGAGTTCCGCAACAACCCCAGGCTCACCGACCGGGAGATCGCGTTGATCGCTGCCTGGGTGAAGACCGGCATGACGGAAGGTCCTGCCGATGCCCTGCCGCCCATGCCCAAGTTCCCCGAGGGCTGGCAGCTCGGCGAGCCCGACCTCGTCCTGCAGATGCCGCAGGCCTTCGAGGTCCCGGCGAGCGGCCCTGACATCTACCGCAACTTCGCCCTCCCGCTGGGCCTGGAGGAGGATGCGTGGATCACGGCCATCGAGGTGCGCGCCAGTGCGCCAGCCGCCCTGCACCACATCCTGTTCTTCACCGACGACACGGGAGAGGCCGCCAAGATCGTCGAGAAGGACGGCAAGCCCGGGTTCCGCGGCATGCGCATGCGTCAGGTCGAACCCCTCGCGGGCTGGGCCGTGGGCGGCATGCCGGAGAAGCTGCCGGACGGCCTCGGGCTCCGGGTGAAGAAGGGCACCGACCTGGTCCTCCAGAGCCACTTCCACCCCTCGGGCAAGAAGGAACGGGAACAGACGGTCCTCGGGATCCACCTCGCCAAGACTCCCCCCAGCCGCACGCTCGTCACGATCCAGTTGCCGCCGTTCTTCGGCCGCACGAGCGGGCTCGACATCCCGGCCAACGAGAAGAACTACGTGCTCAAGGACAGCTTCGAACTGCCCTGCGACGTGGAGGGAATCACCGTGGGCGGGCATGCGCACATGCTGTGCACGTCGATGCGGATGACCGCCGAGTTGCCCGACGGCAAGAAGGAGCCCCTCCTCTGGATCCGCAAGTGGGACTTCGACTGGCAGAACCGCTACACGTACGCCGCGCCGGTCAAGCTGCCGAAGGGCACCACGATCCGCGCCGAGGTCACCTACGACAACTCGAAGGACAACAAGGCCAATCCCAACTCGCCACCCAAGCGGGTGAAGTGGGGCTTCGAGTCGGAGGACGAGATGGGGTCCATCAGCCTCATGGTGGTGCCGTCAGACGAATCTGACTTGCAGACCCTGGTCACGGCCGTGCGCACCAAGCAGATCACCAGTGCCGTCGACCCGAGCCGCATGGAAGAGGCCATGAGCCAGGCCGAGCAGCGCATCAAGCAGTTCGACACCAACGGCGACAACAAGGTCAGCAAGGACGAGTTGCCGCCGCGCATGCAGGGGATGTTCGACTTCCTCGACCGCAACGGCGACGGCTTCCTCGACAAGACCGACATGGAGGGAATGATGGGCGGTGCCGGCGGCGGCTCCTCTGGCGGCGGCGGGGGCGGCAGGAACCGTCCGGGAACCGGTGGAAAGAAGGGTTCCGGCGGCTAGCTTCCCGCTTGTGAGAATCCCGCCGGGCAAGACAAGAGTCCCGGAAGTCAGATGAAGATCCACCGCTTCTTCCCCCTCGCGCTTGCTCTGCTCCTGTCCGCGTGTGGCGGTGAGGCCCACCGCACCTTCACGGACCTGCGCGGTGGCATGCACCGGCCGCTGCAGGTGGCCACGGGCAAGATCCACGTGCTGGTGTTCGTGACCACGGACTGCCCGATCGCCAACAGCTACGCACCGATGCTGCGCGAACTGTCCGAGGAATGGCTCGGCTCCAACGTGCAGCTCTTCGTGGTCCACGTGGAGCCCGACACGACGGTTGCCGTCGCGCGCGCCCACGCCGACCTCTACAACCTGCCCAACCCGGTGCTCATCGACCCCCGCCACGACCTTGCGGCAACCCTCAAGGTGCGGGCCACCCCGGAGGCCATCGTCCTGACCAGCAAGGGCGTGCAGTACCAGGGCCGCATCGACGACGCCTGGGGAGAGCTGGGCACCAAGCGGGCGGCCTCGACCCAGGACCTCCTGAACGCGGTCGACGCCGTGCGCCAGAACCGCAAGCCCGTGCCCGCGCGCACGGAAGTCGTCGGCTGCCTGTTGCCAGTGCCGCGCAACTGACGGAGAGTGCGCGGCCCCACCGCAGCACAACCGTGCAGTACCGCACCCTCGGCAAGACCGGCCTCCGCGTCTCGATCCTCGGCTACGGCGCAGCCAGCCTGGGCGGCATCTACGGCCCCGTGGACGAGACGGAGGGCGTGCGGTCGGTGCACCTCGCCCTCGACCGCGGGATCAACCTGTTCGACTGCTCGCCCTACTACGGCGCGACCCGTGCGGAAACGGTCCTCGGACGTGCACTGCAGGGTGTCCCGCGCGACCGCTACCTGATGGCGACCAAGTGCGGCCGCTACGGCGTCGACTCGTTCGACTTCTCGCCAGCGCGCATCCGCAAGTCGCTGGACGAGAGCCTGCAGCGGCTGGGCACCGACCACCTGGACGTGTTCCAGCTCCACGACGTGGAGTTCGGCGACCTTGACCGCGTGCTCGACGAATCCGTGGCCACCCTGCACGAGCTCAAGCAGACCGGCAAGGTGCGGTTCGTGGGGATCACCGGACTCCCGCTCGCGATCTTCCGGCGCGCGGTAGCAGCAAGGGCCGGGCTCGACGTGGTGCTGAGCTACTGCCACAACACCCTGTTCGACGACACGCTCCCCGCGTTCGCGCCAGAACTCGAACGCGAAGGCATCGGCATCTTGTGTGCGTCGCCCACCGGGATGGGCCTGCTGTCCCCCCACGGGCCACCAGACTGGCACCCGGCGCCCGCCACGGTGCGCGAGCACTGCCGGCGCGCGGTGGACCGCTGTCACGCCCGCGGCGTCAACCCAGCCGAACTCTCGATGCAGGTTGCGACCCGCGACCCGCGCATCGCCTCCACGTTCTGCGGCACGGCAAGCACGACGGAACTCGCCGCCAACCTGCGCGCAATCGAGCAACCGGTCGATGTCACGCTGCTGCACGAGGTGCAGCAACTCCTCGAACCGATCCGCAACCAGACCTGGGTGCAAGGACGCCCGGAGAACCAACGATGAACCAGTCCACCACGCCCCCCTTCCGGCTCGACGGCAAGGTCGCGGCGGTCACCGGGGCCGGCTCCGGAATCGGTGCAGCCATCGCACGCAGGTTTGCCCAACAGGGCGCGGCGGTCGCAATCCTCGAGCTCGATGCCGCAGCGGGGTCGGCGCTGGCCGCGGAACTCGCTGATGCAGGACACCGGGCGATCTTCGTGCCCTGCGACGTGACGAGTGAGACCGTGGTGACCAACGCCATGGCAACCGTTGCCAGCCAGCTGGGCGGCCTCGACATCCTGGTCAACAACGCGGGGATCGGGCACGTGGGCACGATCGAGAACACCAGCGAGGCCGACCTCGACCGACTCTACGCGGTGAACGTGAAGGGCGTGTTCCACGCGACCAAGCAGGCAGTCCCCCTGATGCGCGCCCGTGGCGGCGGCGTGATCTGCAACCTTGCCTCGATCGCGAGCCTCATCGGCGTGGCCGAGCGATTTGCATACTCGATGACCAAGGGTGCGGTTCTCACGATCACCAAGTCGGTGGCCATCGACCACCTGAAGGACAACATCCGCTGCAACTGCGTCTGCCCGGCGCGGGTGCACACGCCGTTCGTGGACTCGTACCTCGCCAAGAACTACCCCGGCCAGGAGGCCGAGGTGTACGCCAGGCTCGCGGCGTGGCAGCCCATGGGCCGCATGGGGACGCCGCAGGAGGTGGCAGACCTCGTGCTCTTCCTGTGCAGCCCCGAGTCCTCGTTCCTCACCGGCCTCGCCGTGCCGCTCGACGGCGGCAAGCTGGTCTTCTGACCGCGCAGCGGGCAGCATGCCCGCATGCAGTTGCTCCGCTTCGGTGCCCCGGGCTCGGAACGCCCTGCCGTGCAGACGGCAGACGGCGTTCGGCTGGACGTCTCCTCCTCGGGCCTCGACTTCGGCCCGGCCTTCTTTGCCGAGGACGGCATGCGCCGCCTGCGGGAGTTCACGGCCCGCCACGCACAGGGCCTGCCGAGGGTCCCCGAAGGGGTGCGAATCGGCTCCTGCGTGCAGCGACCCGGGAAGCTCATCTGCATCGGCCTCAACTACCGCGACCATGCGGCCGAGACCGGCGCACAGATCCCCGCGGAGCCCGTGGTCTTCTTCAAGTCGACCACCGCGGTGTGCGGACCCTACGACGACCTCGTCATCCCAAAGGCGTCCGAGAAGACCGACTGGGAGGTCGAACTCCTCGCGGTCGTCGGCAGGACCTGCCGGTACGTCGACGTGGCCGAGGCCATGGACCACGTGGCGGGCTACGCCGTCCACAACGACTACAGCGAACGGCACTGGCAGCTCGAGCGCGGGGGCCAGTGGGTCAAGGGCAAGAGCTTCGACACCTTTGCCCCGATCGGCCCGTGGTTCGTGCCGAGGGAGCAGGTGGCCGACTGCCAGGACCTTGACCTCTGGCTCTCGCTCAACGGCCGCATGCGCCAGCGCTCGAACACGCGCCAGATGGTGTTCGGGGTGGCCCACCTCGTCAGCTACCTCAGCCACTGCATGACGCTCGAGCCCGGCGACTGCATCACCACCGGCACCCCGGCAGGTGTCGGCCTCGGCTGCAAACCACCGGAGTACCTCAAGGCGGGCGACGTGGTCGAGCTGGGGATCGCGGGTCTCGGCACCCAGCGGCAGCGCGCCGTGGCGTGGAGCCCCGTCGCGTGAGGCGTCACGGCCAGGTGCTGGGCCTGCGCCCCGAGTGCCTGGCGGAGTACCGGCGCCACCACGCGCGCATCTGGCCGGCGATCGAGACCGCGATCCACGCCGCCGGGATCCGCAACTACTCGATCTACCACTTCGAGGGCCAGCTGTTCGGCTACTACGAGTACCACGGCCCCGAGGCGGAGTACGAACAGCGCATGTGCGCACTGGCGGCGGCGCCGCGCATGCGTGAATGGTGGGACCTGATGGAGTCGATGCAGGTGCCCCACCCGAAGCGAAAGCCGGGTGCATGGTGGGCCGAGATGGAAGAGGTCTTCCACCAGGACTGAGAGCGGGCGCACGAATGCCCTGTGCGCACTTGCCCGTCGTGCGCGCGATCCGTTCCATCCGGACCATGCGCATCACCAAGGTCGAAACCGCACTCCTCCGGGTCCCGCTCCAGCAGCGCACGATCACCGACAGCCAGAGCCGCGTCGACGACGTCGAGTTCATGCAGGTGACCCTGCACACCGATGCCGGCGTCACCGGGTACGGCATGAACTGGAGCTACACCACGGGCCTGCGCGCCGCGCAGGTGATGGTGGACGAGAACTACGCCCCGGTGCTCAAGGGCGGCGACGTGACCCTGCGCAAGGACCTGCTGCGCAGGTGCTTCTTCTCCAACCACTTCGTCGGCCGTGTGGGTGCCGCGCGCGTGGGCCTGGCAGCCGTCGACTACGCGCTGTGGGACCTCGCGTGCAAGCGGGCCAACCTGCCGCTGTGGAAGTACCTGGGCGCGTGCCGCGACAAGGTGAAGGCCTACAGCACCGACGGCGGTTGGCTCGACTGGAGCGAGGACGACCTGGTGCGCGACGCGACGCGGCTGGTCGAGCGCGGCTTCGATGCCGTGAAGGTGAAGCTCGGCCGACCCGACCCACGCGAGGACATGCGCCGCATCGCCACGGTGCGCAAGGCGGTGGGCGACCACATCGACATCATGACGGACGTCAACTGCGCCTGGACGCTCGCCACCGCGAAGCAGTACGGGTCGCGCCTCGCGGACCACAACGTGAAATGGCTCGAGGAGCCGATGAAGCCCGAGGACGTGACGGCACACGCCGAGCTGGCGCACGCGATCACGACCCCGATTGCCGTCGGCGAGACCATCTTCACGCGCGAGGCGTTCCGCGACTACATCGTCGCGGGCGCGGTGCACTACGTGCAGGCCGACTCGACCAAGCTGATGGGGATCGACGAGTGGCTCGAGGTTGCTGCACTGGCGGCAAGCCACAACCTCCCGGTGGTGCCCCACACGAACGTGCAGCAGAAGCTCCACGTGCAGCTGGCGGCTGCCACGCCAAACTGCGTGCTGGTCGAGAACTGCTACGAGTCGATCAACGAGATCTGGGAGGAACCCGTGCACGTCACCAACGGCTTCTACTCCCTGCCGGAACAGCCGGGCGTGGGCCTCCAGCTCCGCGCCGCCGTGGTCGCGAAGCACCGGATCGCCTGAGTGGAGGCGCAGCACGCCGTGCGCATCGACAGCCACCAACACTTCTGGCGGTACTCCCCCGCACAGCACGGTTGGATCGACGACCGGATGGGCGCGATCCGCCGCGACTTCGGTCCAGAACACCTCGGCCCGTTGCTGGCCGACTGCGGCATCGGGGGTTGCATCACCGTGCAGGTGGACCAGACCCTCGACGAGACCCGCAGCATGCTCACAACGGCAGACGCGCACCCCTTTGTCGTGGGCGTGGTGGGCTGGGTCGACCTGCGCTCTCCCGCCGTGGGCGAGCAGTTGCGCGCCTTCGCCTCGCACCCGCGGTTCGTGGGCGTCCGCCACATCGTGCAGGGCGAGCCGGACCCGCGCTTCGTGCTGCAGGAGGACTTCCAGCGGGGCATCCGCGCGCTGCAAGAGTTCGGCCTCGTGTACGACGTGCTGGTGTACCCGCACCAGTTGGCTGCTGCAGTGGAGCTTGCCGAACGGCACCCGCAGCAGTCCTTCGTGCTCGACCACCTCGCCAAGCCGCGCATCGCCACGGGCGAACGTTCGACGTGGGCGAGGGACCTCGCGTCCTTCGCACGGCTTCCCAACACGTCGTGCAAGGTGAGCGGCATGGTGACCGAGGCCGACTGGAAGCACTGGCGGGAGTCGGACCTGCAACCGTTCTTCTGCACCGCACTCGAGAGCTTCGGCCCGCGGCGCCTGATGTACGGCTCCGACTGGCCGGTCTGCCTCGTCGCCTCCGGCTACCGGCGCTGGTTCGACCTCGTGCAGTCCTGGCTGGCGGACCTTCCTGCGTTCGACCGCCAGCAGGTCCTCGGCGGCACCGCCGCACGGGTCTATGGGATCGCCGACTCTCCCGAAATGCGAAACGGTAGCTAAACTGTCTCGGCCAAGGACTTTGGGAACTGGCTGCCCCTTGGGGAGAATCCCAAGCTTTGGTGTTGCCAACCACCGTCGGCCGCAATAAGTAGTGGCCCTCCCAGGTCCGGGAATCCGCCAACCCTCTCGGTGGAAGCCCCTCCTGCTCGCTCCTGCTGGTCGCAGGATCGGGGGTTCCGCAGCCGCGGGACCGGGCCGGCATCGTCCATGCTGCCGGCGGTTGCGGTCTCTCGATTCGGTCAACCGGTGCGCTCGGCTTGTCTGTGCGCACCGACTGGGCGGTGAGGTGTCGGATGGCGGTCCTGCGCGGCAGGAACAACTGGAGCAGCAAGGAGGCGGTGTCGGCAGAGTGTGCCGGCTCCGCACGTTGCGCTCCCAGTCTTCGCCCTTCGTCCCCCCACTCCCCGAGCGCGCGGTTCGTGGCACGTTGGGCTCGTCACCCAGCGCACACGACCTCGCGTACCGAGGATCGCTGCCACCCGGCCACGGCCCGCGGACAGGACGCGCGTCCTGCCTCGGACCGGGGTCATGAGGGAAGTCCTGTGGTCCGTGCCTGCAGAGCACGGCGTGTCTGAGGAGGAGTTCGCGTGAAGATCCAGAGGCGGTTCACGGTTCAGGGCAAGTCGCCCTACGAAGGCATCTCGTTCGGCAAGCGGAACTCGGAAATCCGCAACCCGAATGGTTCGCTGGTGTTCGAGGCACGGGACATCGACGTCCCGGCGCACTGGAGTCAGGTCGCCACCGACATCCTGGCCCAGAAGTACTTCCGCAAGGCCGGCGTGCCGCAGGTGGATGCACACGGCAAGCCGATCCTGGACGACAACAGCAAGCCGGTGCTGGGCTCGGAGCGCGACGCGCGCCAGGTCTTCCACCGCCTCGCGGGCTGCTGGCGCCACTGGGGCGAGAACCACGGCTACTTCGACACCCCTGAGGACGCCCAGGCCTTCTACGACGAACTCTGCCACATGCTGGCTGCACAGCATGCGGCCCCGAACTCGCCGCAGTGGTTCAACACCGGCCTGCACTACGCCTACGGCATCACGGGCCCCGCGCAGGGCCACCACTACGTGGACGCCGAGACCGGCAAGCTGCACAAGAGCAAGAACGCGTACGAGCGCCCCCAGCCCCACGCATGCTTCATCCAGTCCGTGAGCGACGACCTCGTGAACGAGGGCGGCATCATGGACCTCTGGACCCGTGAGGCGCGCCTCTTCAAGTACGGCTCCGGCACCGGCACCAACTTCTCCAGCCTCCGCGGCGACAACGAGAAGCTCTCCGGCGGCGGCCGCAGCTCCGGCCTGATGTCCTTCCTCAAGATCGGTGACCGCGCCGCGGGCGCCATCAAGTCGGGCGGCACCACGCGCCGCGCCGCCAAGATGGTGTGCCTCGACCTCGACCACCCGGACATCGAGCAGTTCGTGACCTGGAAGGTCGTCGAGGAGCAGAAGGTGGCCGCCTTGGTCGCCGGCTCCAGGGCCATCAAGCGCGCCATCACCTCGGTCATCAACGCGTGCCACGTCCTCGACGCCGAGGGCAACACCGTGGTCAACGTCACCCCGAAGGAGAACCCGCGCCTGCACGCGGCCCTCGTCGAGGCACGTTCGACCTGCTGCCCCGAGGCCTACCTGCAGCGCGCGCTGCAGCTGGCCAAGCAGGGTTTCAAGGCGGTCGAGATGACCGAGTACGACACCAACTGGGACGGCGAGGCCTACGCCACCGTCTCCGGCCAGAACTCCAACAACTCGGTGCGCATCCCGAACAGCTTCTTCCGCGCCCTCGACGAGGGCAGCAAGTGGCAGCTCACGCGTCGCACCGACGGCGCCGTCGCCAAGGAGATGGACGCCAGCGACCTGTGGGACAAGGTCAACTACGCCGCCTGGGCGTGCGCCGACCCGGGCGTCCAGTACGACACGACGATCAACGAGTGGCACACCTGCCCCGAGGACGGCCGCATCAACGCGTCCAACCCGTGCTCGGAGTACATGTTCCTCGACGACACGGCGTGCAACCTGGCCTCGATCAACCTGGTCAAGTTCCTGCGCGAGGACGGTAGCTTCGACATCGACGGCTTCCGCCACTCGTGCCGCCTGTGGACCATCGTGCTGGAGATCAGCGTGCTGATGGCCAGCTTCCCGAGCGAGGCCATCGCCCGGAAGAGCTACGAGTTCCGCACGCTGGGCCTGGGTTACGCCAACGTGGGAACCGTCCTCATGCGGATGGGCATCCCCTACGCATCGCCGCGCGCCTACAACATCGCCGGCGCCCTCTCCGCCATCATGTGCGGTGAGTCCTATGCCACCTCAGCGGAGATGGCAGCGGAACTGGGCACGTTCCCCGGCTACGCGAAGAACCGCGAGCACATGCTCAAGGTCATCCGCAACCACCGGCGCGCCGCCTACAACTCGACCGCCGCAGAGTACGAGAGCCTGAGCATCACCCCGGTCGGCATCGACCCGCAGTTCACGCCACAGGACATGCTCGAGTCTGCGCGCTCCTGCTGGGACCGCGCCTTGCAACTGGGAGAGAAGAGCGGGTACCGCAACGCCCAGGTCACGGTGATCGCCCCCACGGGCACCATCGGCCTGCTGATGGACTGCGACACCACGGGCGTCGAGCCCGACTTCGCGCTCGTCAAGTTCAAGAAGCTGGCCGGCGGCGGCTACTTCAAGATCGTCAACCAGTCGCTGCCCCCGGCCCTGCGCAAGCTCGGCTACTCCAACACCCAGGCCGAGGAGATCGTCAGCTACGTCGTCGGTCGCAAGTCCCTTGTCGGGGCCCCGTGCATCAACCACGAGACGCTCACGGCCAAGGGATTCGACGAGGGCACGCTCCAGCGGCTCGAGGACTCCCTCAAGGGGGCCTTCGACATCTCCATGGCCTTCAACAAGGGCGTGCTCGGCGAGGAGTTCCTGCGGCGCAAGCTGCAGCTCACCGACGAGCAACTCAACGACTGGAGCTTCGACCTGCTGCGCCACCTCGGCTTCAGCAAGTCCGAGGTCCAGGCCGCCAACGACTACGTGTGCGGCACCATGACCGTGGAGGGCGCACCGCACCTCAAGGAGGCGCACCTGCCGGTGTTCGACTGCGCCAACCGCTGTGGCCGCACCGGCAAGCGCTTCATCCCGTTTGCTGCCCACATCCACATGATGGCCTCGGTGCAGCCGTTCATCAGCGGCGCCATCAGCAAGACCATCAACATGCCCAATGACGCGTCCGTCGACGACGTCAAGGAGGCCTACCGCCTCGGCTGGAAGAGCATGCTGAAGGCCGTGGCCCTCTACCGCGACGGCAGCAAGCTGAGCCAGCCGCTCAACACGGTCTCTGACGACACTGACACGACCCCGGCCGTGACGCCGGAGGCCGTGGCCGTCGCGCAGCGCATCACCGAGCGGGTGGTGCACCGCTACCTGGCCAAGCGCCGTCGCCTGCCGCACCGCCGCGCGGGCTACACGCAGAAGGCCGTGGTCGGTGGCCACAAGATCTACCTGCGCACGGGCGAGTACGAGGACGGTTCGCTGGGCGAAGTGTTCCTCGACATGCACAAGGAGGGCGCAGCCTTCCGCAGCCTGATGAACTGCTTTGCCATCGCCGTTTCGCTGGGTCTCCAGCACGGCGTGCCGCTGGACGAGTTCGTGGACGCCTTCGTGTTCACGCGCTTCGAGCCCAACGGCATGGTGACGGGGCACGACCAGATCAAGATGGTCACCTCCGTCATCGACTACGTTTTCCGCGAGCTGGCCATCAGCTACCTCGGCCGCACCGACCTCTGCCAGGTGCAGTCGGAGGACCTGCGCAACACCACGATGGGCCGCAAGGACCCCGAGTTCACCGAGGAGGAGGTCGTCTCCGAGTCGGTGTACGAGTTGGACGAGTCGCCCACCGACCTGCACGACAACCGCAACCTGCACCCCCACAGCCGCGGCATCCGTCGTGAGGAACCCACCGTCGAGCTGCGCGCCGCGGAGCCCATCGCATCGCCTCGCAACACCGGCGTCGCGAGTGCTGGCATGGCCGCTGCCAACCACGGTGGCGGCACCGCCACTGCCACGCTGGAGAGCCGCCAGCTGCGCCTCAAGATCGCCGAGGCCAGGCTCAAGGGCTACGAGGGCGACCCCTGCGGCAGCTGCGGCGCCTTCACCCTGGTGCGCAACGGCACCTGCCTGAAGTGCGTCTCCTGCGGCGGCACCAGCGGCTGCAGCTGAAGAGAGAGTGCACCACGGAGTGCGCCCCACCTGCCCTACCGGCAGGCGGGGCGCACTCGTTTGTGGCCAGCTCTTCCGCCGTGCCGACACCGTGTGCCACCGGTGCCAGCGGCGCGTGCGCGAGGTGAGAAAAGCTCTTCACCCTCGAATCCGGCCCCGCCGATGAGAGGGCGTGGCAACAGGGAGATCGGATCACAGGCTGGAGATGGCACGACTCGGTGCCATCGCACTCATCGTCATCCTTGCCGGGTGCAGCGGCGGAGGAGGCGGCGGAGACAGTCCGACCAACCCCGGGGCTGTGGTGCAGGGATCGCGCCTGACACTCACTTCCTCCAGCCCGGCTGCAGGATCGCGGCAGGTGGAGACCTCCACAGAACCCACCCTCCACTTCGACGGCGCGCTCGTGCCCGAGAGCTTCGCGAGTTCGGCCTGTGGACTGTTCCGGCTCCGGGACGGCACCCGCGTCGCCGGCCGATTCGCTGCGGGAACCTCCCCGCTCTCGGTCCGCTTCCTTCCGGACACGGCGCTGGAAACCGACACGGCGTACGAGTTGCAGGTCGGTCCGCTCGCATGCGACCGCGCAGGACGGATCGTGGACCAGCACCTGCGTGTCGGCTTCCACACCGTGGATGCCGTGGCACCCAGGATCCTCGGTGCCACCCTGGTCGGCACCCCGGCTGCTGCCAACCGCAGGGAGGCAATCCGCCTGCGTACCAGTGAACCGGTGGATGAGACGAGCCTCGTCAGTCGGCCGGTACTCCTGCGGGACGCGCGTGGTGCCGAAGTGCCAGTCGACGTGACGCTCGAGGGCGACGAACTGGTGGTGCAGCCACGACGGGACCTCGAAGGTGCGATGAACCACGTACTGACGGTGACCGCCGGACTGCGCGACCTGGCTGGCAATGGGTTGGCACCGGTCTGGCAACTGCCCTTCCAGACCGTGGTGGACAACCAGCCTCCCCAACTGGTCTCGAGCCTGCCGCTCCAGGGGATGCTGAACCGCTCGCCCGTGGCCCCGATCGCCCTCCGCTTCGACGAGTCGCTGCGGCCGTCCTCGGGTGACATGCCCGAGGTCACGCTGCAGGCAGGTGCCAACCACGCGATCTCCTGCAGTTGCCGGCTGGACGAGAGCCAACGGGTTCTCTGGGTCGACCCCGACGAACTGCTGCCGACGAACACGGACCTCTCCCTGCGCGTCAGCCGTGTCGCCGACCTCAGCGGCAACACCACTGGGGCGCCGACCACGGTCTCGTTCCGCACCGGGTCGGACAGCACCGCCCCGACGGCAACCTCCACCTCGCCCGCCGCCGGTTCCACCGGCCACGGCCGCAATGCCCCGTTCGTCGTGGCCTGGAGCGAGCCCATGGACGCCGCGTCGGCGACCAGCGGCATCCGGTGGCAGGCAGACGGCCTCCTTGTCTCCTGGACCCTCGAGGTCCGCAACGGCGGCACGTTGTGGGTCCTCTCCCCACAGCAAGTCCTGCCCGCTGGAGTCGCATGCAGTCTCACCCTACCCGGTGGACGCGAGGGAGTGCGCGACACGGCGGGCAACCCGCTCTCGAGCGAGCTGCGCGTCGAGTTCCTCACGACGGGAGACGAGACCCTGCCCACTGCCGTGCTGGTGCCCGCCAACGACAGCCACGGTGTCCCACTCAACGCGCGCATCGTGGCCATGTGCGACTCGCCGATCGATCCGGGGTCAGTCGACGCGAATGACCTGACCGTGGCCACGGAATCCGGGATGCCGGTCCCCGGCACCACGGAACTGCGTCCGTGTGGCCGGATGCTCCGCTTCGTTCCCGCGACCGCCCTGCCCGCGGGCACGCTCCTTGTGGCGACCCTTGCCGACGGTGCCGTACGTGAAACA
Organism: Planctomycetota bacterium; assembly: GCA_041178545.1. Taxonomy (GTDB): domain Bacteria; phylum Planctomycetota; class UBA1135; order UBA1135; family UBA2386; genus JBEATZ01. The sequence continues at coordinate 10,325 of JBEGVB010000047.1, read as the reverse complement.
GCCGGCAATGCAGTGGAAGGACCGCTGCAGACGCGCTTCCGCACCGGTTTTGCCGCGGACACGACCGCACCACAGCCCTCGCTCACGGTCAACGAGGTCAGCACCCTGAGGAACCAGGGACTGTTGCTCCCGACCCACGGCTTCACCATCGACCTCACGGCTGCCTCCGGTGCCGGGCAGGAACTGGACCTCGGCAGCACCGTCCTCGCCCTCAACGGGCCTGGCACGGCCCCGGCCTCCGCCGACCTGCTGTCGCACGCCACGGTCTCCGCCAGCGGGATCTCCATCGTCGTTCCGGCCGCCCTGCAGCTCGCACCGGGCACGTGGCAACTCGGGGCGACGGTCGAGGACCTGGCCGGCAACCGCGCAACCTGCACGCCTGTCACCTTCGAGGTCACCGAGCCGACAGGCAAGATGCTCCCGTTCGAGCGGCTGCAGGTCGTGTGGCTCCGGGCCGACCTCGACCGCAACGGCAACGGCACGCCCGACTTCGAGGAGGACATGCTCCGTCTCGGCCTTGCCTCCTCCGGTGACCCTCGCGGGACCAATGCATGGGTCCGCAACCAAGTGCTGGAGGGCATCGTCGCCAAGGCGCACGAGCTCTTCGGTCGCAATGCCCTGGGTGACCCGCTCGGTGCCCATGCCTCACCCATCCGGTTCACGCTCGAGGCCCCCGTTGGCCTTCCCCACATGCAGGTGGCGATCGGCGGACTGGACCCGTTCGGCAATCCTTCGCGGACCTACGGTGACGCAAGCACCGGCGTGCTCGGGCGTGCGCGCTACGACCACCGCAACCAGAACCTCGAGGAGCGCAACACCGACAATGGCGCAGGTCTCGGCGTGTTCCCTGCCGAGATGTTCCTCTACCAGGCCCGCGTACACCGCCAGCTCTACCCGTACACGATCACCTGGTTCGCGCAGCGCTTCATGTCCTTGTGCCCGGCGATGGGCGGGACCGCTGCAGGCAGTGGGCCGCTGGACGGCGAGGTCCTCCGCAACGGGTTCGAGTGGGCGACGGCCAACAGCACTGCACAGGCCCGCTGGAGCCAGGTCCTCACGGCTGCGGACGACTGGGCGGTCGTCACCGGGATCATCACTGCCCACGAGGTCGGTCACTCCCTCGGCCTCGTCGCCCCGGGCGCCAGCCCCAACGGGCTGCTCGGTGACAACTCACTGCACGAGTCGACTGCCACCGCAGCGGACGTGATGTCCGCGAGCGTCGGCTACGAGGCCATGCTGTCGCTGCCCTACCGATTCCGCGACCTCAGCATGGCGTACCTGCGCCAGAGGATCCTGCTGCGATGAACCACGCATCCCGACTCCTCGCTGCCGTCCTCCTCTGCGCCGCCGCCTGCCCTGCGCAGGCAGAAGCCACCACGCTCGCATCCCTCGCCTCGGAGGCCACTCACGTCGTCGTCGCACGAGCCACCCACCGGACCGATCCCGACGCCACGGTCGTCCGCGTCGCCTTCGAACTGGTCGAGGACCTGCGAGGAACGGCACCGCGCCAGTTCAGCCTCTCGGAGCCCGCTGGTGCCTGCTGCAGCCAGCTGCTCTTCACCATCACGACCGGGGACCGGCTCGTGCTGTTCCTCGACCGTGTTGGCCCCCGGCTCCACCTGCTGGGCGGCAGCCGTGCAGGGGTGCCCGCCACCGAAGCGGTCGTGGACCACGTTCGCGACCTGTGCGCGACCTCGGACCCCATGGAACGCGCAGGCATCCTTGCCGATGCACTCGAGTCGCCCGACGACCGCATCCGTGCGGATGCGGCACTCGCCCTCGCGGCCGCACCTGTTCTCCCTGTTGCATCCCCTGCGCTCGAGACCAAGCTGGCGCGCCAGGTCGGCGAACGCGGCAGGGTCGCTTCACCCGACCTCCCGGCGCTGCTGCGCATTGGCGCACGCCTCGACCTCGAGGCCCCGCGTCGCGCGCTCCTGAGCTCCTACCTGGACGCAACCGAGCCGGGACTGGAGCAGACGCTCCGTATGTGGCTCGCCACCTACCCGGCTGCAAGCGTGGCGACTGACCTTGCTGCGGCCGAGATCGACGCGGATCCAAGGGCCGTTCGGGCAGCGAGGCTGCTTGCGGAACTGCCTGCCGCACACGCTGTGCCCGTGCTGCAGCGATTGGCACGCCACCCTTTCCGCGAGCCCACCCGGCTTGAGGTGGGCCGTGCCTTGCTGGTGCACGGCGTGCAACCCGTTGGAGTTCTCGACGGACCTGCCGAGACCCCACGACCCCGCCTGCGGGTCGTGCCTGCAGGGAGGACACCGTGAGCCCGGCAGGCCCCCAGAGCAGCACAGCACCGCGGACTGCACCACAGCAGGCACCAAGCCAGCTGCCCATCGCACTCCTGCCCACATCACTGCTCCAGTTCCCGCTCGCCTCACTGGGCCTGTCTGCCCCAACGCTCGCCGTGCTGACTGCTGCACGGGCTCGCAGGCTGAGGGACCTTGCCGAACTGCACCAGGACCAGTGGGCACACCTCTTCGACGCTGCACCCCATGCCTTCGTCGAGTTGCGGGACGCCCTCGACCGCGCCGTGGTCCGTGGCCTTCAGGCCACGAAAACCCCTACCGCAGCGAGTGCAGCGCCTGCAGTCCCACGCACGCCAGGCGGCGGGCGGCAAGCGGTGGGAAACGCCGCCGAGTGGGCAGCCACCGCGCCGGCAGACGTGATTGCATCGGTCGCATCACACACCGGCTGGCACCCGCTGCCCGGCGGCAGGGCGGCTACGACACCTGTCGACACGCGACGCCTACGGCAGATGGTGCTCGCCATCGCCCCAGACTGGTGTGCGCGCTTCCGGCGCGAGGTCAACCGTGACCTTGCGTCTGCAGAGGGAGCCCTCGGGCCGGAGCAGCTTGCGGCAGGGACGATCGCGTCCCGCATCGCGCGGGAGTCCTCGGACCCGATCGCGCCCCTGCGGCTCGCTGCACTGCTAGCACCCGCGCGCTGGCACCTGCACGGTCGCTTCCTCACCGAGATGGACCCCAAGGAACTGGAGCGGTTGGTCCGGATCCTCCGGAAGGAGACCCAACCGAGACGGTTGCCGCTGCTGGTCGAGGAACTGGAGACCCGGCTCGTTCGCCGGCACCTCCACGTCCCGCGTGGCCTGCTCGAGAGGCTGCTGCGGGAGGACGTCCAGCGCATCGTCGCCATCGACATGAATCGTGGCGAGGTCGTGCTGGCCCGCCCAACCGAGCGAAGCCTGCGCCTACGCCAGATCCTGCTGGAGGCAGCAGCACCGGTTGCGTTCGACGACATCGCCTTCCTGTGGCGCGAGGCGCACCAACGAGTGAACCGCAAGCGACTGCGCGCTTGCCTGCTCGCCGACGATGCCTTCGTCCAGGTGGGGCGCGACCTCTGGTCCCTGCGCGTCACCCATGCAGTTGAGCTCGCCGCAGCAGCTGCCCACGTCAGCACGGCATGCGACAACCTCAGGCGCGAGGGAGGACGCAAGCACGTCGAGACCCTGCTCGAGGGGGTGTGCGACACACGCATGGCATGGCTGACACTCGACCACCTGCGGCGCGACCCTCGTGTCCGCGCGCTGGGACGTGGTGAACTCTGCCTGGCCGGACGACGCGGGTCCTGGGCGATGGAGCGGCTCATGGCCGGGTTCCGGCGCGCTGGGAGCACCGTCGTGCTGAGCAGGTTCTTGGCCAACCAGCAGCCTGCAGACCGAAGGCTCGTCGAGCGCATCCTGCGCTGGAACCACCTCTTCGTGTTCCCCGAGGCCGACCGGGTCGACCTGCTCGCGAACTACCCCTACCCGCCCCACCGGATGCGGAAGCTGGTTGCGCTGGCGAACCTCCACCTCCAGCTCCACGGCGGCACCGCTTCGCTCTCCTCGATGGTCGAGGCAGTCCATGCAGGCAACCTAGGCGGCCCCTGGCTCACGGCCCAATTCCTGGCCGACGTGCTGCGACGTCACTCGGTGCTCCAGTTCCTGCCGGGCGGAACCGTGGCACTTGCCGAGCTGCACAGCCTGCACCAGATCCGCAGGAGTGCGCGCATCGCCCTGCGCGGTGCACACCGGGCACTCACCACGGGTGAACTCCTTGCAACGGCACCCGAACTCGCACCCTATGCCGAGGGGCTGGAGGAGATCCTCCACGGCGACCCCATGCTCGAACTTTCGCCGACCGGGAAGTGGCAGGTCACCTGACCCGCGGGGCGCCGTCGAGGTCCATCATCCAGTTGGCGACGCGGACCGTGGGCCATACCAGCAGTGCCCCGCACAGCACGTCGATGAACCAGTGGTACCGGAGTGCCATCGTGCTGAACACCAGCAGGAGGCTCAGTGGTGCGAACCACCAGAGGCACCTCGGGGCCCTGCGAGCCACGATCACCATCGACAGCAACCCGATCATCGTGTGCCCGCTCGGGAAGCAGTCCCACTTGTTGGCCTCGGCCGCGAAGATCCATGCATTGAGCTCCTGGGCGAGCCAGACGCCGCGCAGGGGCTCACCGTGGTGGAGGAAGAAGGCCGGCCCCAGCGTGGGGAACAAGAGGTAGCCGGCGTAGCTCACGAGGAAGCCGAACACCACCTCCACCATGGAGCGGTCGAAGGCAGCGGTACCGGCCACCCAGCCGGCGAGCACCACGGCAAGGATCGGCTGCACGTAGAAGGCTGCGTAGAGCCACTGCAGCAGTTCGGTGAACCACGGGCTCATCCACCCCTGCAGTGCCACGGTCACGTCCGTCTCCCACAGCCAACGGTCCCCAGCGTGCCATGCCCACTCCCAGGGCTCCGGGTGCACGGCAGGGAGCAGGAAGGCCATCGAGGAGAATGCGATGGGCATGGAGACGATGGAGGCGAGGCTTCGTGCCACTCTCGCAGAGGACTCGTTCCGCCGCCTCGCCCACCAGGCAACGAGCACGTGCACCGAGGCGAGGGCGAGCTGTGTCGCAACGAACGCCCCAGGCCGGTGCTCGGGCTCCCCGCCACCGGGAACCACCAGTGCAACCAGACTCATCGTCGCGAAGTAGCAGAGCCAGACTCGCTCGATCGTGGTCAAGGCGAGGGGATTGAAGCGATCCCGGGTGTGGAGGGGAAGTTCCATGGCAGTCGAGACGATGCAGCAGCGCGTCGCCATGGTTAGGCTACGGGCATGCTGCGATCCAACCTCAAGGTCCTGCTGTTCGCGTTCTGTGCTGCCGGCTTCTCCGCATGCGGCGGCTCATCGGGCCCCGTGGACGGAAGTGCTGCCATGGCGCACGTGGAGAAGCTTGTCGGGTTCGGCCCACGCCCCGCGGGCTCCGAGGCCCTCGGTCGCACGGCGGACTACATCTGCGCAGAGCTGGAGAAGCTGGGCCTCAAGCCCAACCGACAGGAGTGGGTCCACGAGACCGAGAAGATCCTGTTGCGCAACCTCTGGGTCCAGATCGACGGGCCGGACCCCCAGAACGGCCCCGTCCTCTGCTTCGGGGCGCACTACGACACCAAGTTGGCCGACGGCAAGGAAGGGCGGGAGGACATCCATTTCGTGGGAGCCATCGACGGCGGTGGCGGTCCTGCAGTGCTGCTCGAGCTGGCGCGCGTCCTGGTGAAGGAGCGGAAGCCCAACGTCAACGTGTGGCTCTACTTCATCGACGGTGAGGAGTCCGTCGACTGGCACTGGGACGACAAGCGGGCGCTCCTCGGCAGCAAGCACTTCGTCAAGACCATGAGCGAGGACAAGAAGCTGTTCCCGAACGGCATCAAGGCGCGACTCAAGGCCTTCGTCAACATCGACCTGATCGGCGACAAGAACATCAAGTTCGACCGCGACGGGAACTCGCACAAGGGACTGCAGGAGCTGTTCGCAAGGGCTGCAGCCGAGATGGGAGAGAGCGAGCGCATGTACAAGTACTCGTCCTCCTTCGGTGACGACCACCAGTCGTTCAGTGCGTACGGGATCCCGTCGGTCCTCCTCATCGACTTCCAGTACCGCGTGCCAAAGGAGCTCGGTGGGCAGCCTGCGCCTCCGGGGAGCGACTACGCCGCGTGGTGGCACACGCCTGACGACACCATCGACAAGATGTCGTCGGAGGCACTCGCATTCACCGGCAACCTGCTCGTGCAGGCACTGCCTGCCCTCGAGGACTTCTGCCGCAAGTGACCTGATGAAGAAGATCCTTGCTGCTGCAGTGGTCCTGCTCTGCCTCCTCGGCTGTTCCTGCAGCCCACAGTTGCCTGCAGCAGGGCCGCAACAGGGTGGGCGCAAGGAACGACCCGTCGTCGCGCTCGCTCCGGCCAACGTCACGGAGGACCTGGGCAAGACCGCCTACGGACACGTTGCCAACTTGGTCTCCTTCGGGCCACGCGACGTCGGCTCGGTCGGTTGGCAGCGAGGTCTCGACTACATGGCTGCCGAGCTCAAGCGCCTCGGTTTCGAGCCGCGGCGCGACCGCTGGAAGGACCCAGTCGAGGGCATCGAGTTCGAGAACGTCTCCTTCGTGATCCCGGGCAACCGGAGGGAGCGCATCGTCCTTGGGTGCCACCACGACACCAAGCGGACCCACGGCCACGACGAGGAAGCCCACAACTTCGAGTTCGTCGGCGCGAACGACAGTGCCAGCGGGGTCGGTCTCCTGCTCGCACTCGCGCCACTGCTGACCGCGCGCCGCAACGAGGCCACCATCGAGGTCGTCTTCTTTGACGGCGAGGAGAGTCTGGACTGGGACTGGAACGAGGCAAAGCGGGCCTTGTTCGGGTCCAAACGATTCGTCAAGGAGCACCGCGCTGCCGAGCTGAGGGGCGAGAAGGGCCCCATCGCAGCGTTTGTCCTGCTCGACATGGTGGGCCGAACCGACATCCAAGTCGACGAGGAGACCAACTCCACCAAGGAGTTGCGCGACCTCCTCTGGTCGGCTGCCTTTGCATGTGGTGTCCAGGACCGATTCTTCCACAAGGCGTGGCCCGTGTCCGACGACCACCTGCCGTTCCTCGAGGTCGGCATCCCGTCACTGGACATCATCGACCTCCACTCCAACCCACACTGGCACAAGCCGTCGGACACCCTGGACAACATCTCTGCAGACAGCCTCCAGATGGTCGGGCGCGTGGTCCTCACCGCACTGCCCGCCATCGAGGCCCGCTACGTCGCGCCTCGCAAGGCCATCCGCTGATGCCCCACGTCGAACGCGCGGGTCGGTCCATCCATTACACCCTCGAGGGCACAGGACCTGGGATGGTGCTCGTGCCAGGGCTCGGTTCCGGATCGAGGCTCTTCGGAACCCTGCCGCGCCGTTTCCAACGTGCAGGCTTCACCTGCGCGGTCATCGACCCGGTCGGTCTGCCGCCCTCGGGCCCAGCCACCGGAGCCTGGAACTTCGACGACGCTGCAGCCGACCTGCTTGCCGTTGCGGCCACCCTGCCCAGGCCCGTGAGCCTCGTGGGCACCTCTCTCGGCGGCAAGGTTGCACTCGCGGCAGCTGCGCGCGCACCAGGGGCCGTCGACCGACTCGTCATGCTGTGCAGCTCAGCAGTCCAGACGGCGCGCAGCCACCGTGTCTACCGCTGGTTCGAGATCCTCTGCACCGAGACCCCGCCCACGCTGCTCGGCGACCTCACGGCGCCGTTCCTCTTCGGCGCCACCTTCCATGCCGAGCGCAAGGGCATGGTCGACGACATCGTGAGGTCCACCAAGCCGTCGCCCGACAGCATCCGCCTCATGCGCGAACAATGCGCTGCGCTCCGTGTCTTCGACGGCAGTGCCATGGCAGCAGCCTGCCACCTGCCAACCCTGTGCCTCAGCGGGGCAGAGGACACGCTCACGCTACCCGAGGAGGTCGAGGCCAGTGCAGGGCTCTTCCCGCACGCGCATCACCACTGCCTTCCTCGCGCCGGGCATTCCCTCCTCCTCGAGTCCACGGAGGCATTCGAGCGCGTGGTCTCGTTCCTTCGGCACCCAGCAGACTGAGTTCAGTCCGAACCTGGTTGCCCATCGAGGCGCTGCTGCAGCAGTTCGATGGCGCGCGCCAGCTGGAGCTTGACCGAGGAGACCGAGATCCCAAGCTGTGCGGCGATCTCGCCGTTCGTCAGCCCCTCAAGGTAGCGGAGTTCCAGCGGGCGACGGTGACGCTCGCTCAGGCTTGCGAGCAACTCCCTGGCGACGAGTCGGTCCTCACCCAACTCGGCAGAACCGCTTGCGACCGAGAGGGAGCGGAGGACCGAGGCCTCCATGCGCTGCGTGATGGCGCCGATCCCTGCATTCCGGCGCCGGTGCAGGTCGCGGCATGCGTTGGTCACCACACGCACCACCAGCCCCTCAGGGCTTCGGTCGGCGTCGAACCGGGTGCGGATGCGGTAGAGACGCACCAACGCATCCTGGGCAGCCTCCTCGGCATCCACACGGTTGCGGAGGTGCTTCCTAGCAACCGAGAACATGACCGAGCGGTACTCAGCTGCAAAGGACTCGAACGCAGGGTCGTCCCCCTGCTGCGCAGGTTGCAGCCGTGGTGTGTCGATCCGCTGGACCATGAGCCCTCCCTCGTGCCGAGGCACGAGAACCGCCGGGGATTCTGCCGCGTCCCGCGACACGCCGCACGCGGATTGTCGCGTTTTGCAGCGCCCCAAGTGGCTTCGCTCCCACGCTTTCCGGCGAAATCGAGCATGTTGCGGCTCAAGCGAGTCCCGGTTCGGACCGATGCGGGGTGTGGACCCAACCACATCCCTCCCATGGCAAAGATCCCCAGCAAGCAAGGCGTCTTCTTCGAACTCGATGGTGTCGTGATGCAGCAGGCGCGCCTGCAGGCTGACGGCACCCTGCCGTTCCACGAACGCGCCATCGATGCGCTCCAGCGACTGGACACTCGGCGCTTCCAGCTCTTCGTCGCCACCAGCCGGCACGACATTGCCTTCGGCCAGCTGAAGGAGAAGGAGTTCACACGCGTGTGCGAGGCCTTCCTCGCCCAGATGCAGGCCTCCGGGATCCCCATCACCAAGATCTACGCGTGCCCCTACCACCCCAAGGGTCGCGGCCGCTTCCGCAAGGAGTCGGTGTTCCGCAAGCCATCGCCAGGCATCTACAAGATGGCCCAGCAGGAGTTCGACCTCAACCTCAAGCGCTGCTGGATGGTCGGTCACACCACCACGGACATCCTCTCCGCACAGCGGGCGGAGGTCGGAACCATCCTCGTCCGCACCGGCAAGGCGGGCAACGACCGCGAGTACGTGGTCGATCCGCACTTCGTCGAGGACGACCTGTGGAGTGCGGTGGCGCGGATCAACCAGTTTGAGTTGGCGCTCACCCACTGATACCGATCGCGGAGTTGTGGAACGGAGAGGCGCAAGCAGCGCCTGACGGCTGTCCCCGCCGCCCCTCTCAACTCACGCTGCGACACACCTCCTGCCGTCCGCACTCAGCGGATGGCTGCTCAGCCGTCCCCAGTCCTGCCGCCATGAGCACACCTCCTCGTAGCTCAGTTGCCGCGGCAGGATTCCCAGGTGCCAGGCTGGCGTCCGGTGCGCCGCCTCGGTGTTGGTCCGGCGCCGTACGAAGTTGCGGTACACCTGCAGCAGGTGCAACTGGCCCAGCAGGTGCTCGCCCTTCTTGCTCACGCACCAACTCCTGCGCTTGAGCCGGGATCCGCAGTCCCGGTACCGGGCAAACGAGTGGTTGATCGCGAACAGCGGGTTGAACGTGTCTCTCTCGTCTGACCCCGGCGTCGTTTGGTGCTCCACCTGCCCCCCGAACACCTTGCGGACCAGCTGTCCGTACATCGGCTTCTCATCCGTCAGCAAGATCGCCCTGCCACCGCCCAGCTTGTCCCGGAAGCGCAGGAACACCCCTCGCACTGCCTCCCGGCTCCGGTCCTTGCGTTTGCCGTGCTCCTGCTCGTGGGCGTCCTGCTTGCGCCGGCGAGGGCTCCCCTTCCTCGCCAGCCGCCGAATGGGTGCAACGTCGTGGTCCAGTACCAGTCCGCTGGCGCGGTCGACCATCATCGGCACCGTCAGGGTGCGGATGCTGTCGGTCTCGAAGGTCTCCAACTCGTCGAACACCACCGTGCGGCCCGAGGGAATGGTCGGCACCAGGTTGGCCTGCAGGTGCTGGGCGTGACGGCCCAGCTTGCGGAACTTGCGCTGGACTGCGGAGATGCTGATGCCGTGCTCGAGCCCGAAGCGGCGCAGGCTCACGCTGCTGGTGCAGGACCGCAGGAGGAGCGGGTTCAGGTCCGGCCGCTGGTCGTGGTAGTCCTGCCGGAAGGTCTGGTAGCCGAATGTCTTGTGGCAGTCCTTGCAGCGGAAGCGCGGGACCAGGTGCGACCGGCAGGCAACGGCATAGGCACCGTGGCGGTGCCAGAAGCGCGGTCGGGGATCGCTGTGGTTGGGACAG
>JBEGVB010000046.1:0-3826 GCA_041178545.1 Planctomycetota bacterium | reverse complement strand
CGCGGTATGGGTTGCGGCTGCCGACGGAGGACGAGTGGGAGTACGGGTGCCGCGGCGGGACGACGACGCCGTGGCAGGTTGGGTTGGAGGCTCTGAGGACGGTGGCGAATTTTTGCGACCTGACGGCAAAGAAAGCCGGGGCGCAGTGGGGCGTGTTCGAGAACTGGGAGGACGGGCACGTGGTACACGCTCCGGTGGGTCGATTCATTGCGAATGCTTATGGCCTGCACGACATGCACGGGAACGTGTCGGAGTGGTGCGGTGACATGTTGCAAACCGATGCCGGCGCCCCGGATCGCGCACTCCGCGGCGGCGGCTTCGTCGACGTGGCCCAGAGCGCGCAGTCCTCGAACCGCTTCGGCTATGGCCCGACTTACCGCATCCCCGACCTGGGGCTGCGCCCCGCCAGGACCTCACGGTTCTGACGACTTCACCTCTCCACCGCTGCCGTCTCCCCGCCGCGCGGAGTCGGCGGGGAGCAGGTCCTACGTGCGGGTGTTGTCGGCTTTGGGTGGTCCAGGGGGGCGCTGCCCCCCAGCGCAGTCCGCACCCGTCCGACCGATTTCTTGGGCGCCCGACCTGCGGTCTGCGCCAGGTCTCCCCTTGGGGGGTGTCCACGTCGGACACCCAAACCAACCAACCCAAGAAAGAACCCAAGCCATGTTCCGCACGACCCTGACTGTCCTGTTCGCCGCCCTGACCCTGAGTGTTCCTGCCTTCGCCCAGAAGGGCGCCACGGGGCAGGATGCAACCCAGACCAAGCCGCTCGCTGAGCTCAAGGAGACCGAGAGCACGTACGAGGAGGTTCCCGTGGTGATCGGCACCGGCTCGACCAAGACGCCTGCCGAGGAGCCTGTCGTGGTGGTCCAAGACCGCCGCGCACCTGCGCCCACCAAGGTCATCGCCGAGCCCATCGAGTACCCGCAGTACGAGGAGCCGGCCAAGGAACAGGCTGCAGCCTACCCGCAGCTTCGGATCGGCCTCGTCGAGGGGATCCTGGGCGCGGAGATCGAGCACGACCAGGACACGTTCTTCGGCGGCGTACTGCTCTCGCTGTCGGACCAGACGGTCGACCTTGGCTGGCTCGGCTACAGCATCCTGCAGGACGCAGTCGTGATGGGGATCGGCTTCGGTGCCGAGGGTCGCCTCGGCCTGCAGGTCCCCGCTTCCAAGGACCTCGCCGGCCTCGAGTTCTTCGCTCAGGCCGCCCTGCTGGACAACAACGGCATTCGGGTTGGGTACGTGGAGCGCGCTGTCGCCCAGTGACGGGTGACGGGACGAGCGCACCAGGCGCGCCCCTTGTCGGGGCGCGCCTGGTTCTTTGTTGGCGCTCCTGCCGAGGGGTCGGGTGCAGGTTTGGGGCGCCATCCGCGCTGTGACCACGCGGTTGCTCGCCCCCCGGCGCGCGCCACGCCGGATCGCCCCGCCGTCAGACTGCTGCCAGCTCCCAGACCTCCACCTTCTCCCGCGTCCGTCGCCGCAGCGGCTTCACCCTGCGCGTGAGCTTCTCCACCAGCCTGAACCGCCCGCGGTCGAGCTCGGTCTGGATGGGATGCGGCACGTCGGGCTGCGAGAGTTCGATGATGTTCGAGAACACGAACACGACGCGGCCGCCGGGCGCGAGGCGCTGGAGGGCCTGCTCGTAGAAGCGTTCGAAGAAGCCGTCCTGGAAGTACATCGCCAGGTCCAGCGTCCGGCCCACCTCGCCCTTCATCCACGGCGGGTTGGACACGATGAGGTCGATGGGACCACGGTCGTCGCCCAGCAGGTCCGCGTGCTGGAGTTCGATCGGGGGTGCTTTCGGGAGCCTTTGCAGCTGCCGCGCCACGCTCTCGATCGCGTTCGGGTTGATGTCCGTGGCGAGGACCTGCTTGAAGCCAGCCCTGGCCATCTGCAGCGACAACACGCCGCTGCCGGTGCCCACGTCGATCGCCCGGTTGCGCGCGCCCTGGTACTTCGCGAGCCACGTGCCGAAGAGCTCCAGGTGCTCCATGCGGGCCGGGATGTACGTGCCGTAGAACGGGTGCACGCGATGGCCGAGCACGGGGAAGTAGACGCCCTGTTCGTACCAGTCCCACGCGCTGCTCAGGACCCTCGCGTCCTCGACCGGCAGCGCGAAGTCGGCGTGGTCCGGGTACAGCTCGGCGAGGAAGCCCGGACGCGGCGCGCCCGGGAGGGCCACCTTGCGTCCGACGACGGGCGCGAGCAGGCACTTCGACGCGGCCTGGAATGCCTCACGGAACGCGCGCTTGGCGACGTAGCCACCTTCCTCGCCCGGGTCCTCCAGCCTCACGCGCAGCGCGGCGAGGATCTCCAGCCCGGTGGCGAAACGGTCGGTCACGATCAGCGACCGCCCCTCACACAGCCACGCCGCGGCCTGCTCCTGTGGGACGCCCTGGTGGACAGGTTGCGCGCGGTGGCGGAGGACGGGCTCGGGGCGGTGCAGGGCTACGGGCATCGGGCGGATCGGGGCGGGCGAAGGGAAGGCGCGGGGGGACAGGTGATGTGATACCTCGCGCGACCGCTTGCCACACGCGCCCATCGCCGCGCATCGCGATCTCACGACTTGGGGACGCGCACACCGACATGTGACTTTCGGCTTCCCGCTGCCGGGACCCGTCGCCACGCTGTATGGCGTGGCACCCTGCAAGGTGGTCGAGAACCTGTTCGCCCGAGACCTCCCATGACCATGTTCCTGCCCTCCCTCCTCCTCGCGCTCGGTCTGGTCGGCTCCCCGCAGGGCCCTGTCGGCCAAGCCGTGGACCTGTCCAGGCCCGCGCAGGTCTTCATCCTCCTCGGACAGTCCAACATGGTGGGCCTCGGCAAGGTCGCCGGACCCGACGGTTCCCTGGAGTTCGCGGTCAAGACGAAGAAGAAGTACCCGCACCTGGTCGACGCCGCAGGCAACTGGTCCGAGCGGCCCGACGTGCGCAACGTCCGTGTCATGGTCGGCCGTGGCGGCGGGATGCAGGTCTTCCACAACGAGTTCCTCAAGGTGACCGGCAAGTCGATCGGACCGGAACACGGCATCGGCCACCCGCTTGGCGATGCGGTCGAAGCCCCGGTGATGCTGCTCAAGAGCTGCATTGGCAACCGCAGCCTTGGCTGGGACCTGCTGCCGCCCGGCAGTGAACGCCACGTCTTCGAGGGCAAGGTCTACGCCGGCTACAAGGACCGGCCGGACAGCTGGCCGGTCGATGCAGCGAAGGGGACGGACACGACGCCACCGCCGTGGCTCGACAAGGCCGGCAAGCCGATCGAGTGGTACGCGGGCAAGCAGTACGACGACGACACCGCCAACGCGAAGAAGGTCCTCGCGGAGTTGGGTACGTACTACCCGGGCGTGAAGGGTTACGAGGTCGCGGGTTTCTTCTTCTGGCAAGGCGAGAAGGACTGCGGCAACGCCGGCCACGCGGCAAGGTACGAGGAGAACCTCGTGCGCTTCATCAAGCAGCTCCGCAAGGACTTCGCGGCGCCCGAAGCCAAGTTCGTCCTGGCGACGCTGGGCGAGGCCACGAAGGGCTCGGGCGGCAACGGCGGCAAGGTCCTGGAGGCCCAGCTGGCCGTAGACGGCACCAGCGGCAAGTACCCCGAGTTCAAGGGCAACGTGGCCACGGTGTACGCCCATCCCCTTTCGAAGGGCGGTAGCGGCAACAGCCACTACAACGGCAACGCCGAGACCTACATGGATGTCGGCGAGGCGATGGGCAAGGCGATGGTTGAGCTGCTGAAGCAGAAGTGAGCGCCATGTGCTCCCGCGCCGACAGCCCTTGGGGTCTCGGCGCGCCGCGGCGCAAACCCTGACTCCCTTGCCACCGCAGGCTCC
>JBEGVB010000045.1:0-11358 GCA_041178545.1 Planctomycetota bacterium | reverse complement strand
CTCGCCGGCCGCAACCTGCGTCTCGGGGCCGTTGCATGGGTCGAGCTGGGCAGCCAGCTGGTCGGGTCCGTGGCCATGGTCGCGCTCGCACCTGTCCTGCAGTCGCCGATGGCGCTCGCCGTGGGGGCTCCCACGGTCGCGGTCTTCCGGCTGCTTTCCAGCTGGGCGCTGCTTGGCGGCGGCAACCGGCTCTGCTGGGACCGCGACCACGCGGCCGCGATCTTCCGCTTCGGCAAGTGGGTCTCGCTCTCGACCATCGTCTTCTACGCGACCACCCACGCCGACCGGTTGCTCTACGGCCAACTGGTCAGCGATGCACAGCTCGGCGTCTACTCGATCGCCCTCGCGCTGGCGTGGATCCCGGCGGATGTCGTGACCCGGCTGTCGAACGCCGTCGTGTTCCCGCTGCTCTGCCGCGCTGCGCAGGACGGCAGTGACTACCCTGGAGCGGTCCGCAGGACGCGCGGCCCGACGCTTGCACTGGGAGGGTGGATGTTCTCCGGGGTCGCGGGCGGTGCGCCTGCTGCGGTGGCGCTGCTCTACCCCTCCTCCTTCGGCGAAGCTTCCTGGATCGTGCCGGTGCTCTGTTTCGGTTTCTGGTTCGGGGTGGTGCTGGAGAACAGCAATGGTTGCATCCTCCTCGCCCTTGGGCAGCCACGTTGGAGCACCTACGCATCGCTCGCAAAACTGGTGGCGATGTGCGTCCTGCTCCCGTTCGGCTGGCGTTGGTGGGGTTTCCCGGGGGTGGTGGGTGCCTATGTGCTCGCCGACGTGTTTCGCTACGCGGCACTGCAAGTGGCAAGTCGCCGTGCCGGGGTCCGGACGCTTGCCGACGACCTCGCGGTGACCGGCAGGACTGCCCTCGGCGCACTCCTGTGCGGCGGCACGACGCTGGCACTGGGGCGCGCGGGAGCCCACCCGGCACTCGCCTGCGCGGCCGTGTTGGTCGTCGCCACCGTGGTCTGGCTGCCGGGCAACCTCGCCCACCTCCGGAAGCTGCGCACGAGGAGGCAGGCCGCGTGAACTCCTTCGCACTGCTCGTGCTGTTCGCCTGGCCCCTGCTCGCCCTGGTCCCGTTCGCGCGCCTCGGGGCAAGTCGCGCCAGTGCACTCGTGGTCGTGCTCGGCTGGCTCTTCCTGCCGAACGTCGCGGTCAACCTCCCCGGGTTCCCCGACTACACGAAGTGGACCGCCATGGCCCTCGGCCTGCTCGCGGGCACCCTTGTCTTCCACTCCGACCGGCTGGCGCGGTTCCGGCCCGGGCTCGCCGACGTGCCGGTCCTGCTCTGGGCCCTCAGTGCGCTCGGGGCCTCGCTCACCAACGGTTACGGCCTGTACGACGGGCTCTCCGCCTGCTTCAACAGGATGCTCACGTGGGGCATCCCTTGGCTCGCAGGGAGGATCCACTTCACCTCTCGCAAGGAACGCGAGGAACTCCTCGTCGTGCTCGTGGGGGCCGCACTCGCCTACACACCCTTCGTGCTGTGGGAGGTGCGCATGAGTCCCCAACTGCACCGGGTGGTGTACGGGTTCGCCCAGCACAGCTTTGCGCAGACCCACCGCGGTGGCGGCTGGCGACCCATGGTGTTCACCGACCACGGGCTCGCGCTGAGTCTCTTCCTGGGCTGTTCCACCGTGGCCGCGCTGGCACTGCACCGGGTGCGGGAACGGGTCGCCGGCGTGCCCACGCTCGCTGTCTTTGCCGTGCTCGCAGTCACGACGGTGCTCTGCAAGTCACTCGGCGCCTTCTCGTTGACGCTGCTGGGAATTGCCCTGCTGCTGATGCCGGTTCCCGCGATGGGCTGGGTCACGCTGCTCACGCTGCCACTGGTCTACATGCTGGTCCGGTTGCTGGACCCGACGTTGCTGGACCGAGTGCTCGGACTGCTCGACTTCGTGTCCGCCGACCGACTCGACTCACTTGCCTACCGCTGGCGCTGCGAGGACCTGCTCGCGGGCATCGGGTGGCAGAAGCCATGGTTCGGCGTCACCACCCGGGGTTACGCCACCTACGACGAGTACGGCCAGGCAAGGCAGGTCGTGACGGACAGCCTCTGGATCATCTCGTTCGTCGGCTTCGGGGTGACCGGACTCGCCGGCAGTGTGGGCACCTTCCTGCTCGCCGCCGGGCGCGGCCTGTTGCTGCGGGCGCGGCACCTTTCTGCCACGGCTTCGCGGCCACAGGCGGCCATCGGCATCGCGCTCCTGCTCGTCGCCTACGACTGCCTCGCCAACGCGTTCGCGACACCCGTGTGGGTGCTCATGGCAGGCGTCGCAGGATCGCTCCGCGCCACCGACGCGGACCTCGTGCCTGGAGCTTCGCCCGCCGCGGCCGAGCCCGTTGCGCCCGTGGCAGCGACACATCGACTCGTTCGGCGCGAGGACCGCGAACTCCTCCAATCCCACCCTGCGGGTGGACGCCTCCGCAGGCGGGCCCTAAAACGCCGCAACCCCCGGGAAAGATCGCCGTGACGAAACTGCTCCGACTGCTGTGCCTGCTCGTGCCCCTCCTGTTCGCCGCGTGCAAGACCACGGGGCGCCCGATGGACGAGGTCGCGGACGAGATCAACCGATTCTACGAGCGGAAGCCGCTGCGGGTGGAGCCCGGCGACACCGTGGATCTCTCGTTCCCGTTCAAGCAGGAGTGGAACCACAGCGTACGCGTCCGTCCCGACGGCAGGGCCTCGTTCCTGCTGGTGGGGGAGGTGCGCGTTGCGGGGCTCAGCGTGGGCGAACTGCAGGAGGTCCTCGCGGAGAGTTACCGCAACAGCTCCAGCCCGCAGGAGATCTCGGTGAACGTCGTGGCCGGTGCGCCGCGCTCGGGCTCGGACGTCGGCGGCACCTCGGTGTACGTGATGGGTGAGGTCCGCACGCCCGGTGCACAGAACCTCGACGGCCGCTCGATCACCCTCGTGGAGGCCATCGGCAGGGCCGGCGGACCGATCAAGAACACGGCGCGGATGGAGTCGGTTCTCTTCGTGCGCAGGCTGCAGGAGGGACGGGTGGTGTCGTGGGTGGTCGACTCCCGCGTCGAGCTCTGGGGCACAGCCGCACCCATCTACCTGCAGCCAAACGACGTGGTGTTCGTGCCCAACACCAACATCGACGACGCAAACATCTTCGTGGAGAAGTACATCCGTCAGATGCTGCCGTTCCCCTACCTCGTCCCGGGCCTCTGAGCCGCACCCGACCATGAGCAACGACGTGCAGGAATCCCCAGGGGGCAACAAGGCCGCGAACCCCGGCCTCGGGCTCGCCTTGCTCGCCCTGCAGTCCGTTCTCCGCCACCGCGTACTGGTCGTGGGCGTCACGATCCTCGGTGCCTTGGGCGGTGCGTTCCAGGCGGTCGTCAAGCCCAACATGTACATGTCGCAGGGCAAGCTGATGGTGCGCCCCGGCATGCGCGAGACGGTCACCCCCGAGATGGCCCTCGCCGGCGGCATGGAGGGTCGCTACGTCGCGCTGCGCGATGCCGTGCTGGCCGAGATGCAGCTCCTCATCAACCCGAGACTCTACGACAAGGCTGCGCGGCGCATCGGGCCGGAGAAACTCTTGGAGGCTTACGACCCCACCCGGGGCTACGCGGGCGACAAGTCGCTGCCGCAGCGCGTGCTGCACCGGTTCCAGAAGTGGTGGTTCCAGCCCAGCGAGGCCGTTGCGTTGGCGACCCCGGAGCAGGTGACCACGCTGGCGGCCAGCGTGCTCTCGGTAGGGCTCCAGTTCTACCCCGACCCAGCGGCTGGCACGATCTTGGTCTCCTACCAGACGGTCTCCCCGGCCGGTGCCCAGATGGTCGTGGACGGGGTGCTCGAGGCCGCGCTCGAGTTCCATGCCGAGGTGTTCGAGACCTCCCGCAGCCTCGACGTGCTCACCAAGGAGTTGCAGCGCGCGGAGGAGGCGGCCCGCAAGAGCGAGGAGGCCCTCGCACTCTACAAGACCAGCAAGGGCATCTACGCGTTCGAGGCCCAGCGCGACGCGCTGCTGGTCTACCTGGAGCGACTCGAGTCCGAGGTCGAGAACGAGAAGATCGAGGAGCGGCGCCTGGAGGCAGTGCAGGCCCAGCTCACGGAGGTGCTCAAGAACCTGCCGGACTCGGACCGGAACGCGCGTACGCGCATGCTCAACCCGGAGTACTCGTCCCTGCGGGCCCAGGTGCGTCAGTTGCAGCTGGAGCTGGTCCGTCTGGAGAGCGAGCGGATCAGCATGAACGTGAGCCGCGACCAGTACGAGCAGCAGCGCAAGCGGGTCGAGGACTTCCTGCAGGAGTGCAGGACCCAGCTCGAGAAGGAGCCGATGTTCCTCGACGTGGACGCCACGGGGGAGGCCGAGACGCGTGAGTCGAGGCTGCGTCGCGAGTTCGACACTGCCGAGACCCAGCTTGCAGGAGTCAGGCTGGCGCGCGCACAGCGTGCAGAGGTGCGTGACTCGGTGCGGACCCGGCTTGCCACCTTTGAGACGGCATCCGCGGAACTTGGCAAGCTCGAGCTCGAGGCGCAGCAGAACCGCGCGCAGGCCGACCGCATGGCGGCAAGCGCAGCGAGCCTGCAGACGATCCAGCGGCTCGACAACCTCAAGCTGAGCAACCTGCAGGTCCTGTTCCCCGCCACGCAGTCCCAGGGCAAGATCGGTCCCAACCGCAGCATGCTGCTGGTGGGTGGTGTCGTGGGAGGGCTGGCTGCTGGGTTTTTCCTCGCCTTCGTGCTCGGCCTGGTCGACCGAAGGGTCCGCAGCGTGCTCGACCTCGAGCGCCGTGGCATCAAGGTCTGTGGTGTGATTGGCGGCCCGGTGCGAAACGCGTCGCAGATGGCTGCGGACCTGCTGCCCAGCGAGCTGCTGTTGCCGTTCGGGGACGTGCGCGAGGACATCGCCGAACTCTGGTCCTCGTTGCCATTCGACCGCAGGTCCTCGCTCGGGTTGCGCATCGCATGCGTGCCCGATGCCTCCAGTGCAGACGGTTCTCGTGTCGCCGGCTGTCTCGCCACCGGGCTAGCCCTCCACGGCGGCGAGAAGGTGTGCCTCGTCAGCTGCTCGCCGGGTGGCGGATGGCTCTCGGAGCGGCTCGGGATCCCGGGCGGCAACGGCTGGATGCAGGTGCTCGACGGCAAGGCCAGGCTCGGGGACTGCGTGTGCACGACGCAGGTGCCAGGGCTCTCGTTCCTGCCGCTGGGGCTGGACCACCAGCCCACCCCGCACCCCATGCGCAGGCACGAGTTCGGCGCACTGCTGCAGGAACTCTGCAACAGCTTCCAGTTCGTGGTGGTGGAGCTGCCGGTGCTCACCGAGCAGCCGGAGGGAAGGGCAGTCCTCCGCGTCGTCGACGGCGTGCTCGCCGTCGTTGCACTGGACCACTCGACGCACAGGGGGCTCGCTGCGGTGCGAGGCGACGCGCAGGCAGCAGGTGCACAGTTCGTCGGGGCTGCGGTGATCCGCGACCGCGAACTGCGTGCGGCGAGCGGCTCAGCGCGCTGAACGCGCGGCAGGCGTTCGGGACCCGAGCACCAGGCGCCGCAGTCGTGGCGGCAGGAACTGGTGCAAGGCAAAGTCGCGCCAGAAGCAAGGCGGGTCGACCGTGGCCCTCCGCGCAACGAGGTTGCGCAGCCGCCAAGACGTGTAGCCCAGGAAGTAGGCCAGGTCGCAGGCGAGGGCGCCGACCAGCCCGTGGTGCGTGCGGAAGTAGCGTCTGCGGGACTCGAACCAGTACGAGGGACGGCGGCCGGGGCGGGTGCCGCGCGTCGTCACACCGGTCGATCGCCCCACGAGGTGGACGACGCGGCTCGCAGGCACGTACCAGCACTCGAACCCGGCGGCAGCGGCACGCCGCATGAAGTCCGTTTCCTCGTAGTAGAGGAAGTAGCGGTCGTCCATCAGCCCTGCGCGCTCGAAGACCTGGCGGCGTACCAGCACACACGCGCCAGCCACCCAGCCGGTGCGGTGTGGGTCGTCGCGCAGTGGCTCGGCGATCGCGTGGCGTGCGAGCAGGCGGCTCACCAGCCCGAGGCGCAAGCCGCTGTCCAACTCGCTCCAGAAACTGGGGAAGCGAAAGCTGGAGTGCTGTTGCGTGCCGTCCTCGTCCTCGAGGCGGCTGCCGGCGATCCCGACCCCAGGGTGCCGCTCGAGGAACTCCACCAGCGCCTGGATGGCACCCGGTCGGACGACCGTGTCGGGGTTGAGGAGCAGGAACGCGTCGGGTGGGTCGTTCCCCGTCAGGGCCGGGCGCACCCCTGCGTTCACCCCGTGGGCGAAGCCGCCGTTGTCGGGCATGCCCAGCAGGTCGACCCAGTCCGACCAACCATGGGTGGCAACCGACCGCCGGATCTCGTCGAGTGAGCCGTCGCGCGAGTCGTTCTCGACCACGGTGACCCGCAGGCCCGGGTGGTCCCCTCGTTCCGTTGCCAGCGAGGCAAGCGCACCGACGGTGAGGGCCGCCGAGCGGTAGTTCACGATCACGACCAGCACGCGCACGCGCTCACGCTACCACACGCGACCGGAACCCTGCGCTTCCTGCCCAGAGCACAGAGTGGACCTTCTGCCGTATTGCCCGGTCCACCCCATGGGGTAGCTTTCGTGAGGAAGGCAGTTGCGTCAGGCCGCGCCCCGGCGTCCGGCTCCGGCACCCCCATGCACCACCCGTCTCGGACGTTCCACCTCGTAGGAGCCGACACCCTGCTCGCCGAGTGCGGCGACATGCTGTTGGCCCGGGGGCTCGTCGTGTCCGGGGTGAGCACGGATGCGCCTCGCATCCAGCGCTGGGCCAGCGATCGTGGTCTCGCCACGGGGCCGGTGGCTGCGATGGCAGAGGACCTCCGCGCACGCCCGGTGGACCACCTCCTCGCGATCACGCACCTGCAGGTGGTTCCGGCCGCGGTGCTGGCACTGCCGCGCCTCGGGGCACTCAACTTCCACGACGGTCCGCTGCCGCGCCATGCTGGGCTCCGTGCGCCGGCGTTCGCGCTGGCCGAGGGCGACACCGAGTACGGCATCACGTGGCACGAGATGTCGCCGGTGGTGGACGCCGGCCGCATCCTGTTGCAGCAGCGCTTTGCACTGGAACCACGGGAGACCTCGCTCTCGCTCAACGCGCGGTGTTTCCAGGCCGCCCTGGAGAGCTTCCCGCTGCTGGTGGACGGCTTGTTGGCAGGAACGCTGGTCCCGCGCGAACAGGAGCCGTCCGGGCGAAGCGTCCACGGTCGCCATGACCGGATGCCTGGCGCCGGCGTCCTCTGCTGGGACCGGACGGTGGACGAACTGGACCGGATGGTGCGTGCACTCGATTTCGGCCCCTACCCGAACCCGCTCGGGGGTGCCCGCCTGCTGCAGTCCGGGAGGCTTGCAGTGGTGCGCCGTGCGACACCGGTCGAGGCGCCTCCAGGCATCCTGCCGGGCACGGTGCTGGAGTGCGGAGACGCCGGCGTCACCGTTGCCGCGCGCGACGGTGCGCTGCGGCTGGAGGCACTGGAGCACGGCTGTGGTGCGGCACTGGACCCGGCGGTGTTCCTCGCGGGTGTTGCGGTCGGCGACCGGTTTGAGGTGCACGGCGAGGAGACGTTGCGCACGTTGCTGCAGCATGCGCAACAGGCTTCGCGAACCGAGGAACGCTGGCTCGCCGCGCTGCGCGCTGCCGAACCCGTCGAGTTGCCGTTCTCGCCGCCTGCTCGTGCCACGACCGGCTCGGCTGCTGCCGTCCAGGTGCCTGCAGCATTCAACCAGCGCTTCGGTGACGAGGTCGCGATGGCAGTGGCCACTGCGTTTGCCGGGCTGTTGCAGCGCCTTGGCAACGCCCAGTCCGTCCCGCTCGCCCTCGCCGTCGCCCCCGAGCACGCCCTCGCCGCACCCCGTCGCCCATTGTGCCTCGAGGCCTCGGCGGCCCTGCGGTTCCATGAACAGCTCGCCCGCAATGCCGAGGCAGTGCGCACGGTTCTGCAGGGCTCGGGCCCGCTCGCGGACCTCGTGGGTAGCCACCCCGACCTGCGCGAACGTGCGGCAAGGTACGGAGGCACGCTGTTGCCGCACGTGCTTGCCCTTGGCGTGCCGCTCATCCTCGCGAGCGGCGAGGTGCTTGGGCTGGCCGTCGACGCATCGGGTGCGGTGCTCAAGTGGGACCCGGCGCGGCTTGCCGATGCCGACGGCAGGTTGCTGGCAACGCTGCTGGAGCGGTGCTGCGAGGCGTTTGCCGTCGATCCTTCCCTCTCGACCCTGCGAGCCGACCTGGTGGGGTCCGAGGGTGCGCGCAGGATGCTGGTCGATGCCGAGGCGACACGCACCGACGTGGGGCGCGAGCTGCTGCTGCACGAGCAGGTCTCGGCCCAAGCGCGCCGCACCCCTGGCGCGACTGCGTTGTTCTGCGAGGGCGTCACCGTCACCTACGCGGACCTCGAGGAACGCTCCGACCGCCTTGCGCGCGAACTCATGGCGCGCGGCGTGCGGCACGGCTCGCTCGTGGGCATCCACCTCGACCGCTCCCCGTCCCTCGTCGAGGCGGTGCTCGCCACGTGGAAGGCCGGTGCCGCGTACGTGCCGCTCGACCCGGACTACCCCGCAGAGCGCGTCCGACTGGCGGTGGAGGACGCGCGGCCACAGGTGGTGGTCTCCCGTTCCGCGCTGGGTCCGCCTGTGCTGCCTCCTGGCGTCCAACTGCTGGACCTCGACGGCGAACGGCTGCGCCTCGCACCTGCCGCCTCGGCACTGCCGAAGGCTGGGCCGGAGGACCTTGCCTACGTGATCCACACCTCGGGTTCGACGGGCAGGCCCAAGGGCGTGATGGTCGAGCACCGCAACCTGCGCAACTTCGCTGCCGCGATGGTGCAGCGACTCGGGACCACCCAAGTGGACCGCGGGGTCTGGCTCGCGATGACGAGCCTCTCCTTCGACATCTCGCTGCTGGAGTTGTTCTGGCCGCTCACGCAGGGCCACGAGGTGGTGGTGCACCGGGAGCGCAGTCGGCAGTCGCACCGCACGACGGAGCTGCCCGGCGTGCCGATGGACTTCTCGCTGTTCTACTTCTCCAGCGACATGGGGGCGGTCGCCGGACGCGAGCGCTACCGCCTGCTGTTGGAGGGAGCACGGTTCGCGGACCAACGCGGCTTCAAGGCGGTCTGGACGCCGGAACGGCACTTCCACGAGTTCGGCGGCATCTACCCCAACCCGGCGGTGACCAGTGCCGCGGTCGCGGCGGTCACCGAACGCGTGCAGATCCGCGCTGGCAGCGTGGTGCTGCCCCTGCACCACCCGATCCGCGTGGCAGAGGCATGGTCCGTCGTCGACAACCTTTCCAATGGCAGGGTTGCGCTTGCCATGGCATCGGGCTGGCAGCCCAACGACTTCGTGCTGCGTCCCGAGAACCACGGCAGGGCCAAGGAGGCACTGTTCCGCGACCTCGAGGTGGTGAAGCGGCTCTGGCGCGGCGAGACCGTCGAGTTCGACATGCCCGACGGGCGCAAGGTCGGCTTGCGTACGCTGCCGCGGCCGGTGCAGCCCGAGCTTCCGGTCTGGATCACGACGGCAGGCAACCCAGAGACGTATGCGATGGCCGGGCGCTGCGGCGCCAACCTGCTCACGCACCTGCTGGGCCAGTCCGTCGAGAAGCTTGCGCCCAAGATCGCCGCCTACCGCGAGGCGCGTGCAGCCGGGGGCCACGACCCGGCAACGGGTGTCGTCACCCTGATGCTGCACACGTACGTGGCCGACGGTGATGTCCGAGACGTCGTGCGCGGTCCGCTCAAGCAGTACCTCGGCACGTCGTTCGACCTGCTCCAGCAGTACGCATGGTCGTTCCCTGCCTTTGCCAAGCCTGCGGGCGTGGCCGCAGACGACAAGGGCGTCGAGCTCTCCACGCTGAGCCAGGAAGAGCGCGATGCCGTGCTCGAGCACGCGTTCGAGCGCTACTTCGAGACCAGTGGCCTGTTCGGCTCGGTCGAGGACGCGCTGGCCATGGTCGACCGTCTGAAGGCCGTGGGGGTGGACGAGATCGCATGCCTCGTCGACTTCGGCGTGCCCGACCAGCTCGTGCTGCAGAGCCTGCCGCAGCTCGACGAGTTGCGGCGCCGCAGCAACGTGACGCCTGCACCGGACGCCGACCGCTGGACGGTCGCCAACCTGGTGCGCGAACGTGGAGTGACCCACTTCCAGTGCACGCCGTCGCGGATGCGCATGCTGCTGGGGGACCCCGCCTCGCGGAGTGCACTTGCGTCCCTGCGGTTGGTGATGGTGGGGGGTGAGGCGTTGACTGGCGACCTCGCTGCAGAGATCCGGCTCGCCACCACCGCCAGGGTGTGCAACATGTACGGGCCCACGGAGACGACCGTGTGGTCCACTGTCCACGAGGTGGGCGAGTCGCACGGAGTGGTCCCGCTGGGCACACCGCTCGCGAACACCTCGCTCTGGCTGGTCGACGCGGACCTGCAGCCGGTGCCTGATGGCGTCCCAGGCGAGCTCTGCATCGGCGGCGAGGGTGTTGCGCGCGGCTATCTCGGCCGTCCAGACCTCACGCGCGAGCGGTTCGTCGAGCTACGCCTGCCGCACCACCCTGCACCCGTGCGGGTCTACCGCACCGGGGACCTCGTCCGGCGGGCACCCTGCGGCAGGCTGGAG
Source organism: Planctomycetota bacterium (assembly GCA_041178545.1). Lineage (GTDB taxonomy): Bacteria > Planctomycetota > UBA1135 > UBA1135 > UBA2386 > JBEATZ01. The sequence continues at coordinate 772 of JBEGVB010000045.1, read as the reverse complement.
TTCCTCGGCCGCATCGACCAGCAGGTCAAGGTGCGCGGCTACCGCATCGAGCTCGGGGAGGTCGAGGCCGTCCTGGGTCGTCAGCATGGTGTCGCGGAGTGTGCGGTGGGCACCCTTGCCGCGCCGGGCGGTGAACCCAAGCTGGTCGCATGGGTCGTGCCCCTCGAAGGGTTCGACGAGGCGCGCTGCCGTGCGAGCCTGCGGGCTGAACTGCCCGAGTTCATGGTGCCGGGTCCGTTCGTGCGGCTGCGGGAACTGCCGCGCACGCCCAACCAGAAGGTCGACCGCAAGGCGCTGCCCGCACCCACTTCCGAGCGCGGAGTCGTCGTCCCGCCACCAAGTGGTGGAGCTGTCGACCCGGTTGCGCCGTCCGACCTGGAGCGGCAGGTCGCAGCACTCTGGTCGCGGCACCTCGGCGTGGAGGACATCGCACCGACCGACAACTTCTTCGACCTCGGTGGCCACTCGCTGCTCGTCGTGCGTGTGCACCGGGACCTGCAGCAGCAGCTTGCACCGACGATCACCCTGACGGACCTGTACCGCCACGCCACGGTGCGGGCCCTTGCACGCCACCTTGGTGGCGGTGACGGAGGTGCAGCGACTGCGCGTGCTGCGGACCGGGCCGACCGCAGGCGTGCGGCCATGCAACGTCGGCGCGGTGGCGTCGGCACCGGGGAGCCCCACGATGGCGTCTGACATCGCGATCGTGGGCATGGCCTGTCGGTTCCCGGGCGCGCGCAACCCGCGCGAGTTCTGGCGCAACCTCGTCGAG
>JBEGVB010000044.1:0-11573 GCA_041178545.1 Planctomycetota bacterium | reverse complement strand
CCCGCCGGAACGTGCCGCCACGGTGATCATCCGCGACAGCTTCGAGAAGGTCTTCGCCCGCTTCGCGTCGACGCGGTCCTTCCGGAACTTGATGTTGGCGGAGTGGGAGTGACCAGCCATGACCGGATGCGTGTCGTAGCCGAGCCAGCAGCACGCGTCCACACGCGCGCACGGCACCAACGACTCGAGCGGCCGTCCGGCAACTGCGCTGCAGCTGGCCGACAGACCGCTCGGGGGATGCCGGGCACCGGGCCCGGCCTGACCGGTCAGCGCTTGCTGAACTGGGTCGAACGACGCGCCTTGTGGCGGCCGTACTTCTTGCGCTCGACCTCGCGGCTGTCGCGGGTGAGCAGGCCGTGCTCGCGCAGGGTCTTGTCGAAGTTCTCGTTCTCGAGTCGCAGGGCGCGCGCGAGCCCGAGGGCCACCGCGCCGGCCTGGCCGGTCATGCCGCCGCCGTCCACCTCGACGAACACGTCGTAGGTGTTGCGGGTCTCGGTCACCGTCATCGGCTGCAACGCCTGACGACGGGTCTCGGACGTGGGGAAGAACTGCTCGACTTCCTTGCCGTTCACCACGAACTTGCCGGAGCCGGACTTGATGCGGACACGGGCAGTTGCCGTCTTGCGACGACCGGTGCCCCAGACGTAGGGATCCTTTGCGACCACTTCAGCAAACCTTTGCTAGGGAGTTGCGATGCGAAACTTCACTTGGTCGAGACCTTGGTGGTCTCGGGCTTCTGGGCGGCATGCGGGTGCGTGCCGTCGCGATAGACCTTGAGGCGCTTCATCATCTGGGCGCCCAGACGGTTCTTGGGCAGCATGCGGCGCACCGCGAGCTGCATCACCTCGACAGGGTTGTCCTGGAGGTGGTCGGCGAGCTTGACGTGGCGGAGGCCACCCGGGAAGCCCGTGTAGTACGTGTGCTCGTCCTTCTCCGCCTTGTTGCCGGAGACCTTCACCTGCGCGGCGTTGATGAGGATCACGCCGTCCCCCATCAGCACGTGGGGCGTGTAGTTGGGGCGGTCCTTGCCCATCAGGATCTCGGCGATCTTGGCCGCGAGGCGCCCGCGGACCTGCCCTGCGGCATCGATCACGCGCCAACGGTTCATGGCAACCTTGTGGTCGGCCAGGGTAGCGATAGTCGTCTTCGTCATGGCTGTCTGGGTGCCGCAGGCGGGTCCGGATCGGACCTCCCACCGGCAAGGGAAGGGCGAGGATGGTAGCGAGCCAGCGCCCCGAGTCAACGGCGGTGCGGACTTACAACTCGCGGATGCTCATGGCATTGGTGAGGCCGGACTGGCGCACCGTACCCGCGATCTGCACCACCCGGTCGCGGGGCTTGGCCAGTTTCTCGGCCCGCAGGATGCGGTCGCCCGCCAAGGTGAGGTCGTGGCTGGTGCGGCCCGGGGGGATCTTCCGCCCGAGGGTGCCCCAGACCAGGGACAGCTTGCCCAGGGTCCGTGCCGACGGGGTGAAGGCCACCACCGGGGTGGATGGCCGCTCCCCGGCCAGCAGCCGTGCCGTGGTGCCGGTCTCGGTGTAGACGGCGATGAGCTTGGCCTGGGTGATGTCTGCGGCGTAGGCCGCGGCGCGGACCGTGGCCATGGCAACCGTGGACTCCACACCCTGGCGGCGCCGCAGGTGGTCGATGTCGACCAGCACGGCCTGCTCCGCCGAGCGGATGATCTTCTCCATGATCCGCACGCTCTGGACCGGGTGCTTCCCGGATGCCGTCTCGGCGCTCAGCATCACGGCCGAGGTTCCGTCGTAGATCGCATTCGCGACGTCGGAGGCCTCGGCGCGCGTGGGCCGCGGGTTGATCACCATCGACTCCAGCATCTGCGTGGCGGTGATCACCGGCTTCCTGGCCTGGTTGCACAGCTCGATGATGCGCTTCTGCACCGGCGGCACGGCCTCTGGCCCCATCTCCACGCCCATGTCGCCGCGCGCCACCATCAGCGCGTCCGCGACCGCGAGGATCTCGGGCAGCCTGCGCACGGCCTCGGGGTGCTCGATCTTGGCGATGATGTGGGCGTCCGAACCCGCCTTGCGGATCATGCGGCGCAGCCGCACCACGTCGGCAGGGTCCTGCACGAAGGAGAGCGCGACGAAGTCGACGCCGCTGGCCAGCACGACCTTCAGGTCGGCAATGTCCTTCGAGCTGATGGAGCTGATGGAGACCTTGCTGCCGGGCAGGTTGATGCCCTTGAACTGGTGCAGCATGCCGCCGTGCACCACCTTGGTGTGGATCTCCTTGCCGACGACACCGACGACCTTCAACTCCAGGTTGCCGTCGTCGAGCAGGATGCGGTCCTTGGGGCCCACGTCCTTGGCGAGTCGGCGGTACCGCGTGCCGATGCGGATCTCACCGTTGGCCTTGCCGATGAGACCCGGGGTCACGTCGATCACCACGTCGGCGCCACGCCGAAGGTAGATCGGCTCGGCGTTGTGCAGCTTGCCGACGCGGATCTTGGGGCCCTGCAGGTCCGCAAGGATGCCGACGTTCCGACCGAGGCGCGCAGACACCTTGCGCACCGTGGCGATCATGCTCACCAGCTTCTCGTGGTTGGTGTGGGCGCAGTTGAGCCGGAAGACGTCCACCCCGGCGCGGATGAGTTCGGCGACCTTCCCTTCTTCACGGGAAGCGGGACCCAGGGTGGCGACGATCTTCGTGCGGTTGTGCCAGACCATGCAGTGAGTGGGCTCGGGAACGCGGGGTGCGGAAAGGGGGGCGGAAGTTGTAGCGAGCCACGGGGCCCGACCCCAGAACCGGGGGCCAGATCCGGCACAACCGCGGCCGGGAGGTCAGGTTCCGAACATGGCCTTGTTGGCCTCGGCCCAGTCCGACCACGCCTTCTGGGCGCGGGACCGGACCTCGCGGCTGGCTGCCGGGTCGAACGGCAACTTCTGCCCCGTCAGTTCCTGCAAGGAGCGCCACGCGGACTCACGCACCAGTTCCTCCGGGTCCGCCAGCGCAGTCACGAGCGCCTCGAGGACGGCCACGGAGCGGAAGTGGCGCAGTCCCTCCACGGCGAGCCGGCGCACGAAGAGGTCGCCATCCTTCGCGAGCGGGAGCAGGGCGGGCCCGACCTGCGGGTCCTTGCTGCGGACCAACTCGTCGACGGCCTCGAACCGCACGGCTGGGTCCGCGTCGGCAAGGCGAGCCACCTGGTGCGCGAGCGCAGGCGGCAGGCCGCCCTGAGGCGGCACCACCGATGCATCCTGCCGCGCAGGCGGGACGACGCCGGGCTGCGGCACCGCTGGAGTCGAGGCTGGCATGGCCCGCAGTTCGGCAACCGCGGTGGCAAGCGACTGCACCGCGACCTCGAGACGCTGCAGTGCGGGGGCCGGGTCCACCTGCCGGCGCGCCAGGTCTGCAGTTTCTGCCCGGACTGCCGCCACCGCCTCGGCAAGGGCCGCGACCGCGGCGCGCGCCTGGGCTCGGTCCTCGGCGAGGGCGTCCTGCAGGCCGCCGACCCGGGCCTGCAGCAGTGCCACCTCGGTGGGCAGCGACTCGGCCAGTGCCTCGACGGCGCGGTCCACGCCCACCAGCACCTCGGCGCGCTCCCGTGCACCGGTCTCGACCCGCTCGAACGCTTCCGCGCGCTCGGCGCGCTCACGCTCGATGCGCTGGTCGAGGTGCAGTGCACCCGCAGCGACGGCAGCCAGGACGATCACCGCCAGCGGCCAGGTGCGGACCTCGGCGCGGGCCACGGGCTGGGCCCCCCGCAGGGTGGCAAGGCAGCAGGATCCCACCACGTGGTCGCGCACGCGGACTGCCTTGCCCTGCTGCAGGTCGAGGGCCGGCACCGATGCGTTGCAGAGGTCACAGAAGAAGACCTCGACGTCGGGCGGGGAGGGCTGCGTTGGAGATGCGGGGTCCATGGTGCGACAACAGGGTTGGTGCGGCAGCAGTGATAGCCGCCACACCGTCCCGGGCAACCACGAAGCCCGCCTCCTTCCTGCGGCCGGGCAGGAGACCGCGCGCCCCGCAGCGGTCGCGGGGCACGATCGAGGCTCAGCCGAGCTTCGAGCGCAGGGCCGCCACCTTGTCGGTGGCCTCCCAGCGGAACTCGTTGCGGCCGAAGTGGCCGTAGGCGGCGCTGCGGCGGTAGATCGGACGCTTGAGGTCGAGTTCGCGGATGATGCCCGCAGGGCGCAGGTCGAACACCTCGCGGATCGCTGCGGTGAGCCTCATCTCGTCGACCTTGCCGGTGCCGAAGGTGTCGCAGCGGATGCTCACGGGCTGGGCCACGCCGATGGCGTAGGCGACCTGGACCTCACAGCGGTCCGCGTAGCCGGCTGCCACCACGTTCTTGGCCACGTACCGGGCGGCATAGGCTGCCGAACGGTCCACCTTGCTCGGGTCCTTGCCGGAGAACGCGCCACCGCCGTGGCGGCCCATGCCGCCGTAGGTGTCGACGATGATCTTGCGGCCGGTCAGACCTGCGTCGGCCTTGGGACCGCCCTCGACGAAGCGACCGGTCGGGTTGAGGAACCAGCGCGTGTTCGCGTCGACCATGTGCTTGGGGAGCACCTCGAGGGCAACCGACTTCAGGGCGTGGTCCAGTTCCTCCTTGCTCACGTCGGGACGGTGTTGGTGCGAGATCACCACCGTGTTCACGCGCACCGGCCGGTTCTTGTCGTCGTACTCGACGGTGAGCTGGCTCTTCGCGTCGGGACGCAGGAACTTGAACCGACCGCCCTTCCTCGCCGAGGCCAGTGCCTCGAGGATGCGGTGGCTGAAGTGGATCGGGAACGGCATCAGCGCGTCCGTCTCGTTGCAGGCGAACCCGAACATCATGCCCTGGTCGCCGGCGCCCTGCTCCTTGCTCTGCGAGGTCGTCGCGTCGACACCGAGCGCAATGTCCGGCGACTGGCGCTGGATCGAGGTCAGCACGGCGCAGCTGTTGTGGTCGAAGCCGACCTCGGGGTCGCTGTAGCCGATGTCCTTGATCACGTTGCGGACCACGTCCTGGAAGTCGACGATGCCCTTGGTCGTGATCTCGCCGGCCAGCACGACGAAGCCGCGCGAGCACATGGTCTCGCAGGCGACACGGGAGTCGGAGTCCTGGGCGAGGAAGGCGTCGAGGACGGCATCCGAGACCTGGTCGCAGACCTTGTCCGGGTGGCCCTCGCTGACAGACTCACTGGTGAAGAGGCGGAGTTCCTTGCTCATGTCGTTGCGGAGATGGGGTCGGGTCGGCTGCGTACGGCCGAACGGGTTCGTTTGGGGCAATCTAACCACACCGGGTTCGAAAGCACCCGAAAACGCCTGCTGGTCTCAGGAGCGGGCGCGGAGCAAGTCTGCCACCTGCTCCATGGTGCGCTGGGTCGCGCCCAGGTTGCGCTCGATCACCTGCCGCGCACGCGCACCGAGCTCCGCCCGTTGGGACGGGTCGTTGAGCAACATGGCAAAGGTCGGGGCAAGTTCTTCTGCGCCCCGGACCTGGACCGCAGCGCGCGACTGCAGCAGCAGTTCGACGTCCGACCGGAAGTTGAACGTGTGCATGCCGAAGACCACGGGCAGGCCGAGCGCCGAGGGCTCGAGCATGTTCTGGCCGCCGTGGGGCACGAGGCTGCCCCCCACGAATGCGAGGTCGCACGCGCCGTAGAACCGCTGCAGCTGGCCGATGGTGTCGACGACCACCACGGCCCCCTCCGGCAGTGGGTCCATGCGGTCACACTGTTGGCTCCAGCGCACGACCGCACCGAACCGCGCCCCCAGTTGGTGCAGGATCGCTGGCGTGCGCTCCGGGTGCCGCGGCACGAGCACCAGTCGGATGGGGAGACTCGTGTGCCTGGCGGCCGCTTGGACCGCCTCGGCCACCCACAGTTCCTCGTCGGCATGGGTGGAGCCGGCGACGACCACGTGCATCGGCCGCGGTGCGAGCCATGCGCGCAGGGGCGCAGCGGCAACCCGGTGGTCGGTCATCGCGACACTGTCGTACTTCATGTTGCCGGTCACGTGCACGGTGGCTGGGTCGACACCGAGGTCGAGCAGCCGCTGGCGGTATGCGTCGTCCTGCACGCAGTAGGTGCGGATCAACGCGAGCTGCGGAAGCAGGCCGCGCGCGCGCCGGTAGCCCCGGAAGGTGCGTTCACTGATCCTGCCGTTGATGACCGCAACGGGGATCTCACGACGGGCAGCGGCCTGCAGGAAGTTGGGCCAGATCTCCAGCTCCATCAGCAACACGCACTGTGGACGGATCCGGTCCAGCGCGCGGCCGGGGAACGGCCCGAAGTCGAGCGGGTAGAAGACCACGGGGAGACCAGGGTGCTCCTGGCGTGCAATGCGGTGGCCGTTTGGCGTGGTCGCCGAGAGGACGACCTGCAGGTCGGGACGCTCCGCGCGGAGCCGCGCGAGGAAGTTGCCGGCCGCCTTCACCTCCCCCACGGAAACGCCGTGCACCCAAACGACCGGCTTGCCGGTGGCGAGCATCGGGACGCGGCCAGTGCGCTCGCGCAGCCCCACCCGGTGGCTGCGGTCCGAGAGGCAGCGCCAAAGCAGCACCGGCCCGTAGCCGAGCAGGACCACGAAGAAGATCGCCTGGTACACCACCATGGCGACCTTCGTGCTCCAGCCGAGGCCGAGCCGACGCTTTGGGCGCGTGCGGCTCACGTCAGTCGAACGCCGGTGCGCAGCACTTCTTGTACTTGATGCCGGACCCGCACGGGCAACGGTCGTTGGCCCCTGGCTTCGGCTGCCCGGGCTGCCGTTTGGACCCAGGCGCGGCCTTGGCCGTCGCGCCCGGGGCAGCAGTTGCCACGGGGCGCAGCTGGAGGCCGCCCGGCGTGAACACGGGTTCGAGCTCGCCCTTCTGCACCCGCTCCAGGATCTCGGCAGGCACCTGCAGCTGGCCGCCGGCGGCCATCGCGTCGAACATCGCACGGCTCTCCTCCCGCGTGCGCGGCATCGGCACCGCAGGTGCCGGGGCGACAGGCGCTGCAGCAGGTGCTCCCTTGGGCCGCAGGTCGATGCCCTTCTCGCTGAAGTGCGGCTCCAACTCGCCGGACTGGACGCGTGCGAGCACCTCGGCAGGCACTTGCAGCTTGCCCTCGGCAACCAGCTTGTCGAACAACGCCCTTGCCTCCTCGGGCGACTTCGGCAGCGGCATCGCCGCAGCCGCCCCCACCGGCCTCAGGTCGATGCCCTTCTCGGTGAACACCGGCTCCAGCTCGCCCTTGCGGATCCGCTCCACCAGCTCCGGCGGCACCTGCAGCTTGCCCTCGGCAACCAGCTTGTCGAACAGTGCCTTGGCCTCCTCGGGCGACTTCGGCAGTGGCATCGCCGCAGCTGCGCCCACCGGCCTCAGGTCGATGCCCTTCTCGGTGAACACCGGCTCCAGCTCGCCCTTGCGGATCCGCTCCATCAGCTCCGGAGGCACCTGCAACTTGCCCTCCGCGACCAGCTTGTCGAACAGCGCCTTGGCCTCCTCGGGCGTCTTCGGCAGCTCGACGGCAGGGGCCGTGGCCGGTTGCTGCTGCTGGGCCTGTGCCGCCTGCGCTGCCGCGAGCGCGGCACCACCCACCGGCTTCAGCTCGATCCCGCGCGGGGTGAAGTTGGGCTCGACCTCGCCCTTGCGCACCTGTTCCAGCAACTCGGCAGGCACCTTGAGGCGCCCCTCGGCAACCAGCTTCTCGAAGAGTTCGAGTGCCTCGGCCGGCGTGCGCGGCAGTGCGAGGGGTGCAGGCGTCTCGGGCTCCTGGCGCCGGATCCTGCCCGTCACCATGTCGCGGATGGAGTCCGTTGCCTCGGCACGGAGGACGAAGTTCGTGACGCTGTCGGCGATCTCCGCCTTGAGCAGCTGGAACTTCTCGTAGCTCTCCTTCTTGTACTCGTTCTTCGGGTCCACCTGCGCGTAGCTGCGCAGGCCGATGCCCGACTTGAGCACCTCCATCGCGTGGAGGTGGTCCTTCCACTTGTTGTCGATGGTCTCGAGCAACAGGAACTGCAGCACCGCGTCCCAGTCACCGCCGTAGCGTGCGGCACGCTCGTCGACGAGCTTCTCGAGCCGCTCCATGCACCACTCGAAGATTCCCTCGCGGGGAACCGACTCCAGGCCGTCCAGCCCCATCTCGGGCACCTTGTGGAGGAGCCACTTGCGGATCTCGGCGAAGTCGACGGGCTTGTCCTTGTCGGACGAGTGGCGCTCCACCACCGGCTCGAGCACCTCCTCGAACATCCCGAGCACCTTGTCGCGCATGCCCTGCTTCTCCAGGCACTCCTGACGCTGCCCGTAGACGAACTTGCGCTGCTTGTCCATCACCTCGTCGTACTCGAGGAGGTGCTTGCGGATGTCGAAGTTGCGAGCCTCGACCTTGCGCTGCGCACGGCTGATCCCGCGCGAGACCATCGGGCTGTCGATCACCTCGCCGGGCTTGAGCCCCATCTTCTCCATCATCGTCTTCACCCAGTCGCGGGCGAAGATCTTCATGAGGTCGTCGTCGAAGCTGAGGAAGAACCGGGTCTGGCCCGGGTCGCCCTGGCGTCCGCAGCGACCGCGCAGCTGGTTGTCGATGCGGCGGGCCTCGTGGCGCTCGGTGCCGATCACGTAGAGGCCTCCGAGGCCGAGGATGGCATCGTGCTCCTTGCCGCACTGCTCCTTGAGTTCGGCGAGCAACTGCCTGGCTTCGGCTGACTCGACCGACCAGCCCTTCTGCCGCAGCTGGTCGTGCCACAGCGCCTCGGGCTTGCCGCCCAGCACGATGTCGGTGCCGCGGCCAGCCATGTTGGTGGCAACCGTCACGGCACCGAGCCTGCCCGCCTGCATGATGATCTCGGCCTCGCGCTGGTGCTGCTTCGCGTTGAGCACGTTGTGCGGGATGGCAGCCTTGGTCAGGGCAGCGGAGATCGCCTCGGACTTGGCGATCGAGGTGGTGCCGAGGAGCACGGGCCGACCCTTGGCGTGGTGGCCACGGATCTCCTCGACGATCGCCAGGATCTTGCTCGCACTGTCGAGGTAGACCTGGTCGTTCTCGTCCTTGCGGACCATCGGCCGGTTGGTGGGGATCGCCACGACGTCGAGGTTGTAGATGCGCGAGAACTCCGCCGCCTCGGTCATCGCGGTCCCCGTCATTCCGGCCAGCTTGCCGAACATGCGGAAGTAGTTCTGCAGGGTGATGGTCGCGAGCGTGCGGTTCTCCTCGCGCAGCCGGATCCGCTCCTTCGCCTCGACCGCCTGGTGCAGCCCGTCGCTCCAGCGACGGCCCGGCATGAGGCGACCCGTGAACTCGTCGACGATGATGACCTCCGGGTCACCCTGCTGGGCACCGTCCTGTCCGGTGCGCGCAGCCACGACGTAGTGCTTGTCCTTCTGGTAGATGTGGTGCGCTCGCAGCGACGTCTCCAGCAGGTGCGGCCAGTCCATGTTGGCCGGGTTGGAGTAGAAGCTGTCGACCCCCACGAGCTTCTCCGCGCGCTCGATGCCCTCGTCGGTGAGGAGGCACTGTTGCTCCTTGAGCTTCACCTCGAAGTGCGTGCCCTCCTCGAGCTGCCGCGCGATCTCGTCGGCGCGCAGGTAGCGCTCGGTGGTGCCCTCGGCCTCACCGGAGATGATGAGCGGGGTGCGGGCCTCGTCGACCAGGATCGAGTCCACCTCGTCCACGATCGCGAAGTTCAGCCGGTTCTGGACCTGGTCGTCCTTGCGCCACTTCATGTTGTCGCGCAGGTAGTCGAAGCCGAACTCGTTGGCCGTGCCGTAGGTGACGTCGCACGCGTACTCGGCGTGGCGTGCCTGCGGCGGCATCTGGGACTGGATCGCACCCACGGTGAGGCCGAGGTACTCGTAGACGGGGGCCATCCAGTCGCGGTCGCGCTTGGCCAGGTAGTCGTTGACGGTGACGACGTAGACGCCGTTGCCGGAGACGGCGTTGAGCGCGGCAGGCAGCGTCGCGACCAGCGTCTTGCCCTCACCAGTGGCCATCTCCGCGATCTTGCCGGAGTGCAGCGCTGCACCGCCGATGAGCTGCGAGTCGAAGTGGCGGATGCCGAGCGTGCGGGTCGCGGCCTCGCGGGTCATCGCGAACACCTCGGGCAGCGCCTCGTCCAAGGTGGCCTTGCCGTCGCGGATGAGGCCACGCCAGTGCTGGACGCGCGCCTTCATCGCGTCCTGGTCGAGGCCCTTGGCCCACGCAGCTTTCTCGTTCACGACCTTGACCACCGGGGTCAGGCGCGCGAGCGCACGCTGGTTGGCCGAGCCGAAGACCCGCTGCAGCGCCTTGCCGATGCGGGAGGGAATGGAACCGACGTCGAAGATCATGGAGACACTCGCCTTGGAGACTGTGCGGCTGGAACCGGGCACGCGAGGCGAGGACCCTGCCGCACAGGTCCCTCACCTCCCTTCGAGACCTCCTGGCGGGACCAGCCCGCGCAGGGAACGGCCTCAGGGCGCCCGGATCGGCGGCAGGCGACAGGGCCGCGCAGCCACCGGTGCTCGCACGGCCCTGCGCGAGGCAGGCCTCGGCACGGGGCGCACGGGAGTGCCGCCACGGCACTCGCGACGGCAGGCGACGGAGCCCGGCGCAGTTGCATCCGCGCGGGCAGAAGCGATGGGCAGCACCGCAACCGACGGTTGCGCGGCCAAGGGGGCACCGCACAGGATGACGAGCAGGAGCAGCGCTGCGGCAACGGCAAAGCTGCCGAGGGCCGCCGTGCCGGGCACGGCGGTCTGGCGTTCTGCCCCCGTTCCGCACGGCTCGAGGCTCATGCGCGGGCTTCCTTCGTGTTGCGCAGCACGCGGTCGATCATGTCGTGGAGCAAGCCCTCCTGGAACGGCTTGGCCAGGAATCCATCGGCACGACGGATGTCCGCCATGGAGACGCGTGCAGCGCTCGACAGGATGACGGGAATGCCCTGGGTGACGGGATTGGCCCGCAGCCTGGCGATGACCTCGAGCCCGTCGAGCTCCGGCATCTCGTAGTCCAGCAGGACCAGGTCGGGGGCGAGCCGGGTCGCAGCCTCCAGACCGGCGAGCCCGTCCGCGGCCCGTGCGGTGCGGAACCCCTGGCGCTGCAGCAGGACCTCGACGGCATCGGCAAGATCGGCTTCGTCGTCGACCACCAGCACGAGCCCGCGGCAGGTTCTCGGTGCCGCTCCCTCGCGGCCCTGCACCAGCCGGGACAGGCTGGCTGCCGTGTCGAGGCCGTGCGCCTCCAGACTGGCCTCGATGGAGCGCTTCAGCTCACGGTTGAACTTGCGCACCGCCAGGAACGCCTCGTAGTCCGGGTAGTCGGGCTTGATGTCCATCTGGTCGTGGGTGTCGACCGAGAAGAAGAACTCGCCCGCAACGAGGTGTTCCTGCAGCAGGAGCTTCATGAACGGGTAGTTGCGGTTGCCGAGCCGGAGGCTGTAGCGCACGCAGGGGTGCCCTGGGATGGGCTCCACCGTCTCCTTGTGGAACATGGCCAGCAGGGACTCTGCCTTCTCCCCCGATGGGACCTCGAACCCGCGCCGTGCTCGCCCCGCCCCGTAGGCATGGTCCTGGTACAGCGTCACCGCCGTCCGCAGCACGTCGCTGGTGAGCGCCCCGAGCCTCACCGCGCGGCCCCCTGCGCACTGCAGCCGGCAGGTGC
>JBEGVB010000043.1:0-4319 GCA_041178545.1 Planctomycetota bacterium | reverse complement strand
GAGTCGATGTTGCCGCCGCTGATGACGATGCCCACCTTCTTGCCCTCGTAGGGCTTCGGGTCGTCCATCATGGCTGCGAGTCCGACGGCACCGCCGCCCTCGGACACGGTCTTGCAGGTGTTGGCGAGCGTGACCACGGCCTTCTCGATCGAGCGTTCCTCGACGAGGACGATCTCGTTCACCATGCACTGGATGTACGGCTGCGTCAGCTTGCCGGGGCGCTTGACCGCGATGCCGTCTGCGATGGTGTCGGTACGCAGGTTGGGCGTGAGACCCTTCACGGCATGGTGCATCGACGGGCACAGCGTGGTCTGCACGCCCACCAGCCGGATGTCGGGCCGCGTCTCACGGGCGTAGATGGCCATGCCTGCGCACAGGCCGCCGCCGCCGATGGGGATGACGATCACGTCGAGGTCGGGCTGGTCCTGCAGCATCTCGAGCGCGCACGTCCCCTGGCCGGCAATGATGTGCTCGTCGTCGTAGGGGTGCAGGAAGGTCAGTCCGCGTTCGGCGACCAGTTCCTGTGCCTTCTCGCCGGCCTCCAGCAGCGACTCGCCGTGCAGCACCACCGTCGCACCCAGTGCCTCGGTGCGTTCGACCTTGGCGAACGGCGTGGTCTGGGGCATCACGATCGTGGCGGGGATGCCGAAGCGGCCTGCATGGAACGCGACACCCTGTGCGTGGTTGCCTGCCGAGGCGGCGATCACGCCCTTGAGGTGCGGCTCGGCCACGCGGAGGTGGTGGATGCGGTTGCACGACCCGCGGTCCTTGAAGGAGCCGGTGAAGTGCAGGTTCTCGAGCTTGAGGAAGACCTCGGCGCCGAGCAGTTCGGACAGGCGCGGCGAGGCGACCAGTGGCGTGCGGACGACCCTGTTGGCGAGGACCTTGGCGGCAGCCTCGATGTCGCGAGCGGTCAGGACCATGGAGTGTGAGGGAGGTTACCTCCGCACGCGGCGCGCTTCCTGCGCGAACCGGCAGACCTTCTGCACGCGCCGACCGGTCGACGCCATCGGCCGCTCCATGCCGTCGTCAGAGCTGCAGCGTGACCCGGTACTTCTCGCGCGCCCCGAAGAGCGTGCGCTCCTGCAGGTCCCGGTGGTGGAACAGGCGCACCATCGGGATCGCCGCGTCGGTGAACAGCATGAAGCGCTGCTGGTCGAACTTGACGCGCAGGACGACATGGAGCCCGTACTGGCTCTCCACCACGTCGCTGACCTCGCCGTCGCGCAGGGTCCAGGCGGTCCGGCACAGCACGGCAGGCAGCCGCTGGTCGTAGCGCTCCACGCCGCTGAGCACGCCGCCCGATGGGGCCGTGCGCGTGTCCTCCGACAGCATTTTGGCCAGTTCGGGGAAGTTGGAGCCGTCTGGTCGCAGTCTCGCCTTCACGTCGGCCATGCGGGCGAAGGCGGCGGCGCGCAGGTCCTCCCGCAGGAGGATGCCGGTGCCTGCGTCCCGGTGCTGCACCAGGATGTGCGCCATCGTCACCTTGCCGCCGAACGAGCGTGCGTTGTCGACGAAGAACTCGCGGAGCTGGGCAACCGTGGCCTCCTCGCGGGTGAGGAAGTCGAGCATGCCCTGCAGCTCCGCACCCAGGCCGTTCTTCAGCTGCCAGTCCGAGAGCAGGCGGTTGATGCGCTGTTGGCTCAGTTCCGTGGACACTCCCTGCGCGGCCAGGTCGTCGGTGTAGATGGCGAGCCACGACTCGAACCCGGCCTTGAGGGCCTCGGCCAGCAGCGGTTCTGCGGTCTCGAGGTCGAGCTTGCGGGCCTTGGCCTCCTCGCGCAGCGCCATGATGTCGGCGTGCTGGCGAACCCATGGGGCCACGAGGTCGGAGGACAGCAGCCGCTGGCCCTCCACCGTGGCGAGGTACTCGCGGAAGCGCGGCTGGTGACGCTCCTCGATGTGCTGCGCCACCTGGTCCAGCGTCACCTTCCGGTCGGCGACCACGGCAACCACTGCATCGCGGTCGCGCGGCCAGACGAGCTGCACGAAGCGTGGCTTCTCCGCGCCCTCGGGCGGGGAGAGCACACCTGCGGGGCCGGGGGTGGGCGCGGCGGGTGCGGGCGGGTCCTGCGCGAGCGCGAGGGATGCGAGCGACAGCAGGAAGGGGAGGGTCTGGTGCGGGGACATCACGGTTGGCTGCCGAGCGCGCATCTATAGCATGGGCCACACTTGCCGTAACCCATGCACGCCCCGGATCGACAGAAGCTGCTGAGCGCACTCCGCACCCGGTTCCGTGAGGCATGGGGCGACCCTGCACCCCGGTGCTTCTTCGCCCCGGGCCGCGTCAACCTCGTGGGTGCCCACCTCGACTACAACGGTGGTGACGTGCTGCCCATGGCAGTCGACCGCGGCGTCTACGCAGCTGCGCGCCTGCGCAGCGACGGCCGCATCCGCCTGTGCAGCCTCGACCAGAAGCTCGTCGTCGAGGTGGACGGTGCCGAAGTCGGCCAGCGCACGCGGCCGGAGTGGGGCTGGGCCGGCTACCCGCTGGGCGTGTGGCACACCTACGGCAAGCACACCGGGCGGCACGCAGGCGTCGACTTCGTCTTCGGCGGCGACCTGCCCATCGGTGCAGGACTCTCCTCCTCCGCGGCCATCGAGGTCGCCACCGCGGTCGCTCTCGACACCCTGCACGGCACCGGGCTCGACCGTCCCCAGCTCGCCCTGCTCGCCCACCGCGCCGAGAACGGCTTCGTCGGCCTGCGCTGCGGCATCATGGACCAGTTCGCATCCGCGCTGGGTCGCCCGGGCCAGGTGCTGTGGCTCCACTGCTCGGGCCCGCGCTGGGAGCACGTGCCCTTCGACGGCAAGGCATGCGAGGTCCTCGTCATGGACACGCGCAAGCCGCGCCTCCTGGCCAAGACCGGATTCAACGAGCGCGTCGCCCAGTGCGCCAAGGCCCACGAGGTGCTGCGCGCCCAGGTGCGCGACCTGCCGCACCTCGCCGACTACGCCATGCACGACCTCGAGCTCGCGCGCGATGCCATGGACGATGTCCTCTACCGCCGCGCACGCCACGTCATCGGCGAGATGGCGCGCCTCGATCGCGGCGTCGTGGCCCTCCGCAGCGGTGACTTCCGGGCCCTTGGCCAGGTCCTCAACGAGAGCCACCGTTCCACTGCCGTCGACTACGAGGTGAGCTGCGACGAACTCGACGTCATCACTGCTGCCGCCCGCGCGTGCGACGGCGTCTTCGGTGCCCGCCTCACCGGCGCGGGCTTCGGCGGCTGCGCCATCGCGTTGGTCGCACCCGGCCGGGCCACGGAGGTCGCGCAACAGGTCGGCATCGCCTACCGCGCGCGCTTCGGCACCGAGGCCAACTTCGACCTGCTGCGCATCGGCAACGGCCCCGGCGAGGTGGGCTGAGGGGCGGGGAGAGGGCCGGGGAGCGGGAACGGTGGTTGAGGCGGAGGGTGCGATCGGGGGAGGAGCGGGGACGGAGGAAGAAACTGTGACGGGGGAGAGGGCGCACGGACACGGCGCGGGCGATGGGGAGGTGGCGGCGTGGTGGTGGAGCGCGCGCGGGCCCGGAGCCTGGAAGAGAGGGCCGGGGAACGGGAGCGGTGGTTGAGGCGGATGGCGTGCTGGGTGAGGAGTGGGAGCGGAGGGGAGAAACTGTGACGGGGGAGAGGGCGCGCGGACGCGGCGCGGCGGATGGGGAGGTGGCGGCGTGGTGTTGGAGCGCGCGCGGGTCCGGCGGCTGGAAGAGAGGGCCGGGGCAGGGGAGCGGTGGTTGAGGCGGATGGGGCAGTGGAAGGGGAACGGCATCGCGGCCCCCCTGCTGTGGCGGTGGCCGTGGCCGTGGCCATGTTCTTTCCTTTGCCCTTCAGACGACCTTGGGCCGCTCGTGGACGCTCAACAGGCCGTGGCGCTTCCAGCCCGCGCGCAGCAGCCAGGTGGACGGGTCGGCGGTGGGGCGGGCGTAGCGGTCGAGGTTGTGCACCGTGACGGACTCGACGAACCCGTCGAACCACGGGGCCGAGCTGAACAGGTCGATGGGCTCCTCCACCTTGGGCCCCTTGCCCTGCTCAAAGTGCTTGTGCGCGTTGCCGAACACGTAGCGCAACGCATGCCGCACCTCCTTGGGCGTCTTCAGGGCCCTGCCGTGGTAGCGGTCGCCAAAGACGGTGCCCTTGCGCTTCCAGTGGCGGTTGAGCGCCCTGGCCATGCGGATCATCAGCCCCTGCATGCCCCTGGACAGGGCCACCCGGTCCTCGGCCTCCACCACGAAGTGGAGGTGGTCCTTGAGGATGACGAAGTGGTTCAGCAGGAATCCGAAGCGCTGCTTGCCGGCCGCGAACGCCTTCCACAGCACC
>JBEGVB010000042.1:0-21162 GCA_041178545.1 Planctomycetota bacterium | reverse complement strand
GCTGGTCAGGGTGTTGGGCACGAAGGCCTTGTCGAGCAGGCCGCCTTGCGTGGGGCCCTCGACGATGATGTGGCGCGGGAGGCCGCCGTCGTTGGCGAGGTCGAGCGGCGCCTGCGGGGGGAGGTGGCCCGGCTTGAAGTTGCCGGGGTAACCCGCCACGGGCCACTGGCCTGCACGGCCGGGCACGAAGAAGGGATAGCCGGGCAGGTCTGCGCTAGGCAGCGGCGGCAGTGCACGGCCGGGGATCGGGGCGATGCGCGGGATCGGCGTGCCGTCGGGCAGCGTGCGCGTGCCGTTCTCGAACACGTCGTGGGTGCGCCACAGGCCCCACATGCCCTGGGCGAAGTGCGGGTACAGGTGGCAGTGGAAGATGGCGTCGCCGACCGACAGGTTGCGGTTGCCCGAGCCCGCGTAGGAGATCTCGCAGTTGAAGGCAGCGCCCGGACCGACGGCCTGGCTGTCCAGGTAGGTCGAACGGTTGTCATCGCCCGTGTAGAGCCACTGGTGTGCGTGCAGGTGGAACACGTGGGTCTCGGACGGGCCTGCGTGCAGGTGGCGCACCTTCACGTTGTCGCCGAGGTAGCTGTGCCACACGTTGGCGGGGTCGTCGCGGAAGTGGGGCAGCAGGGCAGGGTCGCCGTTGGCCCACGAGGTCAGGAAGGCCTCCTCGTAGCGGCAGTCCGGGTGGCACAGGGCGTCGAGCAGGATCTGGCCGATGCCCGAGATGCCGTAGTTCACGCCGAACGCGTCGCGCGTGCTGTGGAGCCAGAACTCGGTCTCGATGCGCGGGTTCGCGTGCACCGTCTTGGCCTCGTCGTGGAAGATCCACACGAACTCGCGGAACGCGCCCTCCGGAGTGACCTCGGCACCGTCGCTCGGGTCTGCAAAGCCGTGGATGATGGCCTTGTCGTCCGCCGACACGATCTGGTTGTTGACCCGCATGGGCAGGCCGGTGGAGCTGTGCAGCCAGGTCGAGTTCGGCGGTTCCACGATCACCGCGCCAAACAGGCCGTGGGCGGTCGAGCCGCCGTCGCCCTCGCCACCGGCGATGGCACCCATGCTGTTCACGCAGTAGGTGCCCTGACGGTCCCCGTAGAAGGTGTAGACCTTGGTCTGGCCCGGCGTGGCGAGCGAGCTGGCGTTGGCACCCACGTTGGCGCCGTCGTCGGCAATGCTGGTGTAGGGCATGCCGTTCACGTGGAACGAGGCGGTGCGGGTCGCAGGCGTGCCGCCGCCGAACTGGGTGGGGTCCAGCAGGTTGGTGAGGCGCACCTCGAGGCACTCGCCCTGGTTGACGCGAAGCACCAGCGGGCGAGGGCGCAGGTCGCTGCGCAGCTGCACGAGGCCCGGCTCGAGCGTGGTGTTGTTCGGGTTGCCGCTGCCCTGCCGCACCACGTCGCGCTTCAGCGCGTACATCATGCCGTACGGGTCGCGGCTGCCGAACTTGTTCCACACGAGCACCTGGTCGAGCGCCACCACCTCGGCCACCACGGTGGTGGTGCACGGCGGCAGTGCTGCGGCAGGACTCGCAGAACTGTGGGTGGGCAACAGCGCTCCGGGTGAGCCGCCCAAGCGGTGCAGCGGGTCATTGCCGGCGCGAAGTTCCTGACCGAGGAACAATGCCGCAGCAAGGAGTGGGAGCGAGGAGGAGACGATGGCCAGAGGACTGGTCATTGAAGGGGCGATCAGTTCAGGGGGTGGCAGGTGAACGAAGCGGGCAGCCGATTCGGAACGGCTCCTACGCAGTTCAGCCAAGGAGGGATGCGAACTCTAGGTGACTTTACGTCGTCGACAAGCCCCGGCAGGCGCGGGAAATGCAACGTTTCCGCCCCTGCGGCGATCTAACCCGGGACGAAATTCCGATGTCGCGCCTGCAGCAGCTTCGGCCCCGTGCGCTGCTGCGTGCCTCAGTTGCCGCGCTACGTCTCGTCTGCGGGCAGCGGCGCAAGACCGAATGCGGCGCGCAGCAACCAGCGGCCCAGGTAGACCGCTGGAGTCAGCGCGAGCGCGATGGCGAACTTGAGCACGTAGCCCGTGAACGCCGTGCGCAGCGTCCATCCCAGGTCGGGACACTCCTGCCCGACGGCGCGCTGCAGGACCTGGAAGAAGAGCATGGTCACGAGGAGCGAGTCGAACAACTGCGAGACCACCGTGCTGCCCGTGGCGCGCAGCCAGACCATGCGTCCGCCGGTGGCGCGCTTGAACCAGCCGAAGAGGAAGATGTCGATGAGGTTGCCGACGAGGAAGGCGGCAATCGAGGCGAGGTACATGAGTGACGCCGCACCGAAGACGTTCTCGAACGCGGCCTGCGTCGCGGTGCCGGGGATGCCCTCGAGGATCGGCATGGCGCGCGCGGCCCACAGCAGCAGCCACGCGAGGGCGGCCATGGTGAAGGCGACGTAGGCGATGCGACGTGCTGCCCGCCGCCCGTAGTACTCGTTGACCAGGTCGGTGAGCAGGAACGTGATGGGGAAGGGCAGCATCCCCACCGTGTGCTCGACGGGCACGACGAAGGAGCCCATGTCGAGCTCGAACCGGAACAGCTTGACGCCCACGATGTTGGCGAGCAGCAGCGCGGTCACGTTGACGCTGGCGAGCCAGAAGTAGACGCGCTGTTCGCGCGTGAAGGCGTGGGCCTCGTGCTCGGTCGTCGCCATGGGGTGTCTCCGACGGGGGATCCTCGGGGGCGTTGTGGCATCCGCAAGGGGAATCCCGTCACCGGCGTTGCCACGGGCCACGGGGGCCGGGGAAGCTCTGTGTGCTGCCGACGGTGGCAGTCCCCACGCAACCCAGAGGATTCCCATGCACCTGTCCACCCACAACTGGATGCGAGCCGAGCCGCTCGAGGTCACCCTGAAGCGCATCAGCCGCCTCGGGTTCGAGAGCATCGAGATCAGCGGCGAGCCCAGCCAGTTCCCCACGGCCGTCTGCCGTCCCCTGCTCAAGAAGCACGGCATCCGCTGCTGGGGCGCCGTCACGCTCACCCTCGGCCAGCGCAACCTTGCTGCGAAGGACCCGAAGCAGCGCGCAGACACCGTCGCCTACATGAAGTCGGTGGTGACCATGGTGCACGAGCTGGAGGGCCACGAGATCACCATCGTGCCCGCCACCGTGGGCAAGGTGGTGGCCGACGGCACCCCCGAGGAGGAGTGGGGCTGGGTCGTGGCCGGGCTCCAGGAGGTCTATGCGCACGCCCGCAAGTGCGGCGTGCGCATGGCACTGGAGCCGCTCAACCGGTTCGAGACGTACTTCCTCAACCGCGCCGACCAGGCGGTCGCGCTCGCCAAGGCCGTCGGCCCCGAGTGCGGTGTGTGCCTCGACGTGTTCCACATGAACATCGAGGAGGTCTGCATGCACGAGGCTCTGCGCACCGCGGGCAAGCTGCTCACCGACGTGCACGTGGCGGAGAACAACCGCATGGCACCGGGGATGGGCGGCATCGACTGGAAGAAGTTCGTCGGCACGCTGCGTTCCATCGGCTACCAGGGTGCGCTCACCATGGAGTCGGTGGCCCCCGTGGACCGCACGCCCGTGTCGCCCTGGCCCAACCAGGTCGAGCGCAACCCGGTCGACATCTCCCCGGAGCAGCTCAAGTTCATCCAGGACCACGGCAGCAGCCTGTTGAGCGAGGAGTTCTACACGATGCTGTACGAGACCGCCTCGAAGACCCTCCTGCCGCTGGTGCGCGGGAGCTGAACGTGCGCATCCGGACCGTGGAGGCGCACTGGCTGCAGGCGGAGCTGCCTGCAGCACAGCAGCACGTGTCGGACTTCGGCCGCATCCGCACGTTCGACACCGTGCTGGTGCGGGTGGTGACGGAGTGCGGCCTCACAGGTCTGGGCGAGGCAAAGCCCGCGGTGGGCAGCGCGGGCAACGGTGCCGCGCTCGCGACGATCGTGCGCGAGGAACTCGCCCCGGCGCTGCTCGGCCAGGACCCGCGCGAGGTCAACCGGCACTGGGGTCGCATGTACAACGGGGTGCGCGCGGCGCTTGCTGCGCGCGACGGCCGCGCGATGCCCGTGCTGGGCCGGCGCGGGGCGCACATGGCAGCGCTCGCAGGCGTCGACCTGGCGCTGTGGGACCTCGCCGCGAGGGCCCGCGGCTGCTCGGTGCTGGAGCTCGTCGGCGGCGGCAGTCGCACCCACGTGAAGGCCTACGCCAGCGGCGGCTGGGCACCTGCGGACCGCATCGGTGCGGAGCTGGGCAGCTACGTCGAGCGCGGGTTCCGGGCCGTGAAGATGCGCATCGGCGGCATGGACGGCGACGTGCGCAGCTCCGTCGAGCGCGTGCGCGCGGCTCGTGCCGCGCTGGGTGACGGCATCGACATCATGGTGGACGCGCACGGCACGCTTGGCGTGGCCGGTGCGCGCCAGTTCTGCGCCGCGACCCACGAGCTCGGGCTGCGGTTCGTGGAGGAGCCGGTGGCATCCGACGACCGCGTCGGGCTGGCCGAGGTGCGCGCCGCGGCCATGGCCCCGGTGGCAGCGGGCGAGAGCGAGGCCTCTGCCTTCGACTTCGCCGAGTTGGTGGAGCGCCGTGCCGTCGACGTGCTGCAGCCCGACCTCGCCATCGCCGGAGGTCTCAGCGAGGGCTTGCGCATCGGCGCCATCGCCACCGCACACAGGCTCCAGCTCGCGCCACACTGCTGGGGCTCTGCGCTCTCGTTCGAGGCCGCGCGCACGCTTGCCCTCGCGTGTCCTGCCGGTGTCTTCGTGGAGGTCCCCATGGGCGGTGCCCCGTTCCTGCGCGAGCTGTTCCAGCCCGACCTCACGCTGCAGGACGGTTGTCTCGGTGCCCCACGTGGGCATGGCTGGGGACTGACGCTCGACGAGGACCGTTTCGCGCAGTGGGCGCGCAGGTGAACCGATGGAAGCAGAGAACCTCCTCCAGCACGTCAACGTGAACGTCTCGGACCTGGCGCGTGCAACCGCCTTCTACCGCGACGTGCTCGGGCTGCCGCTCGACCCGACACCCGACCAGGGGTTCGAGTCGCAGTTCTTCCGCATCGGCAGCCGCGGCCAGATCCACATGAACGTGCTCGACGACGTGCACGGCTTCCGGTCGCACTTCTGCATCGAGATGGTGGACTTCATGGGCGTGTTCCACCGGGCCAGGGCAGCTGGTGCCGTCGACGTACGTCCGTGGGGACGCGTGCGCAGGCTGCCTAGCGGCAAGATGCAGATGTTCGTGCGCGACCCCGACGGCAACCTGGTCGAGGTGGCGAGCACCCGCGACTCCGTCATCGACGCGACCCTCTTCGACGACCCGCTGGTGGAGCCGCGTCCCGGCACCTACCGCATCCCTCCCGGCAGCGCCGGCCGCCACGAGGACGCGTGACGGTCCTGTTGCTGGAGCGGCTGCACCCCGAGGCCGAGGCATTGCTTGCCGCGGTGGGGGAAGTGGTCGTGAGCCCCGGTCCGAACGACCCGCCCGCGGAGCTGGGTGCGGTTCGCGCCGTGGTCACGCGCGGGCGCGGACGCATCCCTGCCCTGCTCATGGACCGCTGTGCCCGGCTGGTCGTCGTTGCGCGTGCCGGTGCTGGTCTCGACAACCTGGACACGGCCCATGCGGCACGCAAGGGCATCCCCGTGGTGTACTCGCCGGGCTCCAACACCCGCACCGTGGCAGAGCACACCATGGGTCTGGTGCTGGACGTGGTGCGGGGCATCACGCGCACCGCACGGCAGGTCGCCACAGGTGGGTGGGAACGCCGCAGCACCTACCAGTGCGACGAGGTCCACGGCCTGCGGCTCTGCATCGTCGGGTACGGGGCCATCGGCAGCCGCGTGGCCCAACTCGCACATGCGTTCGGCATGGAGGTGGTGGTGGCCGCGCACCCGTCCCGTGGCGCGCCGGTGGCATGTCCCTGGCCGGTGCTTCCCCTCGACGAGGCGCTCGCGGCAGCCGACGTGGTGTCCCTGCACGTGCCGCTCACGCCCACCAACCGCAACCTGCTCGACGCGAGCAGGCTGAGGCGCATGCGGCGTGGCGCGTTCCTGGTGAACACGGCGCGGGGCGAGGCGGTCGACCAGCAGGCACTCGTGGCGGCCCTCCAGGACGGCCACCTCGGCGGTTTCGCTGCCGACGTGCTGGCCACGGAACCGCCCGATGCCTCGGACCCGCTGCTCCACATGGACAACGTGGTGCTCACCCCGCACGTTGCCTCGCTCACTCGCCTCACCTACCGCGATCTCTGCGTGCGCACCGCCCGCAACGTGGCGGCGGTGCTGCAGGGACGCGAGCCGGAGCCTGCCGCGCTGTTCCGCGCGCGCTGACCGCGCGCCAGAGGACTCAGGGCGTCCAGCCGTTCCACGTGCTGCTGAGGCACGCACCGCCGGGCACCAGCGGGTCGGGCAGCCATGCCTGCTGCCAGATCCCCACGCCGGGCGGGAAGGCGGGTGGCCACGGGAACCCGAGGCTGGCGGTTCCTGCCGGGTCTGCCAGCAGGACGGCGGCGAGGTCGGGGCGCGGCAGCAGGGTCCCACCCGGGACCGGCTGGGGGGCCGTAGCGAAGCCGAAGACCGCAGCCACCAGTTGGTTCGGCTGTGCGCCGGCCAGCTGGAAGGAGAAGGGAGTGCCGGCGCGCAGTTCGCTGCCGACGGCAAGGGTTGGGGTGCCGCCCGCGCATGCCGTCGCACCACCGAGGTCGCGCCATGCGGCGTTCGTGTACGGCCGGAAGATGCCCGTGAACTCCCAGGGCGTCTGCAGGACCGAGGAGCAACTCGGGCTCACGGTGGTGGTGGCACCGCCGGCACACTGGGCGTCGCGGGTGGCCGACCAGAACGACAGCATCCCGAGGTCCTGCTGCCGGGCAAAGGCCAGCAGCTGCTGCGCGTCCTGCTGGCGGAAGACCTCGGTGGTCACGTCGTTGAGCCCGAGCATCGGCGTGACTCCCACCATGCGCCACAGCTCGGCACTGGTCCGCGGGACACCAGCGGCCTGGTGGAGCGCCGCAAGCTGCTGGTGCAGCGCGGTGGCTGCCTGCACCGCGTAGGTGCCCATCTGCGTGCCTCCCTGTGGTGCGTTGGCGGGCCCGTAGTCCATTGCCATCACGTTGACGCCTGCGACCTGCACGCCTGCCTGCAGCGCGGAGGCGATCACGTTGCGGCCGTCCTGCGTGAGCCCGCTGGGCAGCACCGGCAGCGTGAACCACACGTGCAGTTCCCGCCCCGCGGCCCGCGCTGCCTGCTGCAGGCCTGCAATCGCCTGGGACCGCCGTGCGATGGAAGGGGCATCGACCACCCAGATGCCCTCGATGTCGAAGTCGATGTGGGTGAGCTGGTAGGTGTCGACCACGAGCTGGTACGCGGCCTGCAGGGTTGGCACGTCGGGGCAAGCCACCGCGAGCTCGGTCCCGGAGGCACCCCCGAAGCTCACCATCACGTCGCCGCCTGCGTTGCGGATGCGCACGAACTCGGTCATCAGGTGGTCGGTTGCCACGCGGTGGTAGCCGCCCCACGACGGGTGCGTGGTGCCCGGCTCGGCCACCACGAAGGCGAAGTTGAGGAAGCGCACGCCCTGGTCCCGCAGGTAACCCTGCACGTCGAACGGTGGCCACAGGGTCACGTCCACGTAGGGAGCGAACACGCGCGTGGGCCACGGGCGTGCGGGAGGTGGTCGCAGCCGCGGCGGCGCCGGCGAGTCCGCACCGATCGCAACGGTGGTGCCGTTGAGCAGCCCGGTTGCGGGCACTGCACCGGGTGCACCCGAGGCGATCAGGCCCGCGACCACCACCTCGCCTGGCTGCAGGTCGCCGTCCTCCCACGTGGCCTGCACCGGTGCGAACACCGTCCGACCGTTCGCCTGCGAACGCACCGAGGCGTTCCAGATGCTGGTGACCGGCGCGGACCACGGCAGTTCGAGCGTCCAGTCGTGGATCGTGTACGGGGCGTTGTTGGCGATGCGGACCTCGACCTGGTGTGCGGTGCTCCACGCGGACTGGACCGTGAAGTCGACCCGCACCGTGGGACCCTGCGCCATGGCCGCGGGCAGGAGGTGGAGGGCGGCGCAGAGCACGGCGAGGGGCATGGGGCGCGGCATCCCGCCATGGTAAGGGTCCCGATTCGGTTGCGTCGAGGCACCGTCGGTGGACCGCATGGCACGGGGAGTTGGAGGCTGTCGTGCAGGCCAGCCTGCGCACTCGGTGCCATGGGAATTCAGACAGTCATGGCGGAATGCCGAAAGTCCTCCCATTCATGAGCAGCGCATCCTCTCCTCGCGGTCTTTCTCGCGCGCCTCGGTCCTCGGTGTCGTCCGAGTCCGGCTTCACGCTGATGGAACTCATCATCGTGGTGGCCGTGCTCGTGGTGATCGCCACGGTGGCCATCCCCAACCTGCTGGCTGGTCGCGTCGTCGCGAACGAGCGCAGTGTCCTTTCCGCGCTCCGCAGCGTGGTCACGGCCCAGGCCCAGAACCGCGCGCACGTGTCCATCGACACGGACCGCGACGGCCAGGCCGAGGCAGCCCTGCTGCAGGAACTGGCAGGGACCCGGCCGCTGCGCGGCGTGGGGACGGCCATGGTCCCGCCCGCCCTGCCCGTCTCGCTCGGCGAGGTGGACGAGGACGGCCACATCCTGCACCACGGCTACCACTTCGCACTGTTCCTCCCCGACGCCACCGGCACGGGCACGGTCGTGCGCGACGGTGACGAGGGCACGGTCGATGCCGACATGGCGGAGAACTACTGGACCTGCATCGCATGGCCCGCACAGCGCGGCACCCGGGGCAGCGCCACCTTCTTCACCAACCAGACGGGCGACATCGTTTGCGCTCGCCTTGCCACCTACAGCGGCAAGGACTCCGTGCCGCCCGCGGGCGCGGCCTTGGTGGGCGTCGACGTCTCCAACATCGCCACCGAGCAGGTCGCGCTCGGGCGGGTCGGCGCCGACGGCAACCTGTGGACGCTGCCGCAGTGACGCGCGCCTGAGCGCGCGGCCTGCCGCCGTCAGGAGAGGGGCGGCAGCTGGCCGGCGCGCACGTAGGCCTGTTCGTAGAGGAACAGGCCGCCCCAGAACATGACCGCGCACAGCGCGAGGGGCAACGGCAAGGCGATCCCGCCCTGGACCAGCAAGAGCGCGAGCAGCGCCGTGGCCGTGGTGACGGAGAGGCCGAGGTGGAAGGCGGCGAACCTGCTGCCGGGCCACGCCTTGACCGCGGTCAGCAGGGCTGCGGCCTGCCGTGCATTGTGCGTGGGGTGGCTGCCGTGCCGTTCCAGCATCCCGAAGGCGTGGTGCAGCAGCGCGCAGACGACGAGTGCGGTGGCGAGTGTCGCGTCGGGTGCCCAAGGCAGCAGCGCGAGGCCGCCGGCGAGGAGCGCCTGGACGAGCAGGTGCGGCAGCAGCACCTTCGTGTTCTGCCACAGGTCGCGGCCCTCACACTGTGCGAACAGGAACGCGGTGTAGCAGGCGGTCATGGCCGCTGCGCCGAGGTTGGCCCAGCGGATCCCGTCGGCAAGTGCGTCGAGACCGAGTGCGCGCGCCGCGAGGGCGGCACTGGTGAGGGCCCCGAACGCCATCAGCACCCATGCGCCGCGCACCAGCCAGCTGCGGGTGTTCGGCCGCAGGACGATCGACAGGAACTGGGCCGGGCGCTTGAGGTCCGCGACCAGCAGCAGGTTGGTCACGGCGAGGAACACGAGGGCAAGGATCTCGGGCAGCCAGTTGCGCGCGAAGTCGGTGGCGCGGTCCATGCTGCCGAGGAAAGGGGCCCACAGGGCGGCGCCTGCCGCGATGCCCTTGGTGACCAGGTACGCGGACACCTTCCAGCCCCAGTGGAG
Source organism: Planctomycetota bacterium (assembly GCA_041178545.1). Taxonomy (GTDB): domain Bacteria; phylum Planctomycetota; class UBA1135; order UBA1135; family UBA2386; genus JBEATZ01. The sequence continues at coordinate 11,387 of JBEGVB010000042.1, read as the reverse complement.
CTTGTGGTCGACGTCGAGGACCACGCGGGCGTCCGGACGGTGGAAGCGGGCGGCATCCTCCGGCTCGAAGGGCGCAGCAGGCAGCCTGCGGTCGCTCCACAGGTACATGTCGGGCTCCTGCGCCGTGCCCGGCTCGAGCGAGGCCGCATGGGCCCCGAGGTACCAGACGTTGGGACCGGTGCCCTGCTCGGGGCGGCGCACCGTGGCTCCCTCCACCTCGCGCACGAGGCGGCTCACCTTGCTGTCGGGGTCGTGCAGGTTGCCGCTGATGATGGCCTCCTCCGGGCACACGACCTCACAGGCGGGCTTGAGCCCCTTCTCGACGCGGTGGGCACAGAAGTGGCACTTCTCCGCGCCGCCCGTGTCCTCGTTGAGGTAGAGCGCGTCGTACGGGCAGGCCTGCATGCAGGCCTTGCAGCCGATGCACACGTCCTTGTTGAGGTCGACGATGCCGTCGGGCCGCTTGTGCAGTGCCGTGACGGGGCAGATGGTCACGCACGGCGCGCTGGTGCACTGGTTGCAGCGCAGCACGGCGAAGTGCCGGCGGACCTGCGGGAAGGAGCCGACCTCGGTGTACTTGACCCAGGTGCGGAAGTCGCCCAGCGGGACCTCGTTCTCGGACTTGCATGCGACGGTGCACGCGTGGCAGCCGATGCAGCGGCGCTGGTCGAGCACGAACCCGTATTGCATGGGCGAGGACGTTACCCGTGCCCCCGCGCGATTCCACCTTCAGCGCGCGAGCACCTTGTGTGCCTCGTCGGCGATCCAGTGCGCGACGCGGTCGCAGCCGGTCGCGTTGTAGTGGTAGTCGGAGAGGTACAGGGCGTCGACGTCGGGCTGGGAGAGCACGCGGTCGGTGAGGTCCAGGGTCTGGAGGTCGTTCGCGGTGGCGATGCGCGCGAGCCGCCGGGAACCGTTGCCTGCGGCGAAGTCCGCGGCCCGGTCCTGTGGGATGCCGCAGCCGGCGAGGAAACGTTGCACGCCTGCGGCATGGAGCGCGGGCGAGGAAGCCTCGCGGCCCGGCAGGACCACGAACAGCACCGGCAGCGGGCCTGCCTCGGTACGCAGGGCCCTCAACTGGCCCGCAAAGAGGTCGTCGAACGGGGCGAGCCATGGCGCGAGCGACTCGGCCTGCGGTCCCGCCTCGAGGAAGTAGCCCTCGAACGGGCTGACTCCCTGCGGCAGCAACGAGGCGCGCGGGGCCACCTGGATGGGGGCGCGACGCAACAGGACGAGCATCTCGAGGTACCACCACGTCCGCCACTGCAGGCCGAGGCGCCAGCGCCAGGACTGGGACACCATGTGGGCCGTGGCGCCGTCGAGCGGGTACCCGTCGACCACGGTGAGCGGCCCTGCAACCAGGTCCGCAGGGTCGTTGCCGGCGTAGCACACGGCGACCACGGCATCGGGCGCGAAAGTCGCGCGGTGGCGAGCCAGGGTGTGTGGCCACTCCCGCGGACTCGTGCCCCACATGCCGGCGTTGCCGACCACCGCATCCACCCCGCGGGAGGCAAGGTGCTGCTGCAGCCGGGCCGGGATCGCCTCCTGCTCCTCGACGCCCATGCCGAGGACGAACGAGTCGCCCAGCACCAGGACGCGGGGTCGACCCGGGGCCGGCGGCTCCGTGCCGGGGCCGCGCAGCCCGTGCGCGTCGGTCCGCAGGGTGGTGGTCCTGCCATCGATCGTGAGGGACCCGGACCAGTTGGGGGCCACCTCGAGCCTGCCTGCCGCGTCCAGTTGGTAGAAGCCCCGGAGGTTCTCGATCTGCCGCAACTGGGGGACGGGCTGGGGCAGCAACCGCAGGGCGACCTCAGCCAGGACGAGGAACAGGGCCAGGCTGACGGCACAGCCGACCAGGAGGCGAGGCAGGCGCCGGCGGGTCCGTGGGCGGGGCGGAGGCATCGCAGGACATGGTAGGTCGGTTGCCGGACGGCGGTGCAGGGCAGGTGGAAAACCCGTGGGCAAGCTTGCCTTTGCCCCGGACGCCGGGGATCCTTCCGCCCGTCTGCCCGTGTGCACGGTCAGGCGCCGTTCCCCTGGCGCCGGTTTCGTGGGTGCGTGCAGTGTTCCTGCCGCCCGGGCAAGCCATCCCCTCACCTGTGCGGCGCCTAGTTCAGCAGGGGATCTGTTCGTGACAGGTTCGTATGGGTACTCGACTGTACGTCGGCAATCTCTCTTTCCAGACCGACGAAGAAGGTTTGCGCGCGGCATTCGCCGCCGATGGCCGCAATGTGGCCAGCGTCAAGATCATGACCGACCGCGACACCGGCCGCTCCCGCGGTTTCGGCTTCGTGGAGATGGCCACCGAGGCGGATGCCCAGGCTGCCATCCAGGCGATGAACGGCGCCGATGTCGACGGCCGTCCGCTGCGCGTGAATGAGGCAGAGCCTCGTCCGGCCCGCGGTGGTGGTGGCGGCGGCGGCGGCGGTGGCTACGGCGGCGGTGGCCGCGGTGGCTACGGTGGCGGCGGCGGTGGCCGCGGTGGCTACGGCGGTGGCGGCGGCGGCGGTGGTGGCCGTGGCGGCTACGGCGGCGGTCGCGGCGGTCGTCGCAACGACGACGGTGGCGATGGTTGGTGAGTGACCGACGCACCTCCAGCTCTCTGCTGGAGGTCGCGTAACGGCGATCCCAACCCGAGGACCCTGTTCCGCCCTGCGGAGCAGGGTTCTCTCACTTGGTGGGGCGATCGCGCGGGACGAGTCCTGGGCTCAGAAGCCGAGGCAGGCTCGCAGATCGGTCGGGCGATGCAGGAAGCCGGGCCAGAGGAGCCGGGCCAGAGGAGCTTGGCTTGACGAGTTGGCCCAAGGGCGGTCCGGCCAGCACCTGCGCGCAGCCCACAGGCTCAGCGGTCCAGCGGCTCAGGGGATGGGCCGAGGCTCAGACGCGCGGCAGCCCGAACTCGATCGAAAGCGTCAGGCCCATCACCAGGCAGAGGCCGACGAAGAAGGCGATGAGCAGGACACCCAGCACCACGCCCTGCACCAAGGTGGCGACTTCTTCAGGGGTCACTTGGAGCAGGTGATTGCTGTTCGGTTTGCTGTTCATGGAACTGCGTCGAGTGGCTCTTTGGGGGATGCACCGGGGCCAGTCAAGGCGTGCCGGGGATCCGTCGCGGGAGTCTAGCCAGCATCTCGGTCAACGCGACCCGTGCGTGCGAATTCCGGGGCAGGGTCAGCGACCAGGCGCTTCCGCCAGCAGCATGCCATCGAGGGTTCGCACGGCGACGGCGTGGTACCGCCCGCGGTGGCGCAGGTAGGTGGCTCGGGCCAGTGCCGGGTCCGCCTTCTGGAGTGCCTCGTAGAGCGGCTTGAGGAACTTGCGCCTGCCCACCTTGCCGAGGAACGCGTCCATGGCGGGGAAGGCGGGCTGGTACCCGGAGACGGCCGCCAGCTCGAACCACGCGCAGGCGATCTCCGCGTTGCCGGTGGCCGTGAACTGGAAGCGCGCATCGAGGGTGGCGAGCACGTCGCTCGGGCACGGCTGCGGCAGGAACGCGAGGGCGCGGAGCCACTGCTGCGTGGTCCACCCCGCTGCAGCCTTGGCCAGCGCGTCGAGGTCGCGCGTGGCGTGCCATGCCGCCATCGCCGCGTCGACGGAGGCGAGGGACTGCGAGCGCACGACCGGCGCGTCGGCCGGCAGTCCGGGCCGACGGACCCAGGTGTCCAGGTCCACCTGCCGAGCCAGTTCGCGGTCGGTGGCGAGCAGCTCCCGGTCCAGGTAGGCGAGGAAGGCATCGGTGGTCATGCTCTGGAACGGGTGGGCCGCGAAGTAGCCGCGCACGAACCGGTCGAACCGCTCCCGGCCGTAGACCTGTTCCAGCCGGCGCAGGAATGCGGCTCCCTTGTCGTAGGCAACCGCGGTCATGCCGTCGTCGGGGTCCCGGCCCGCGAGGTCGAGGTGGAGGCACTGGTCGCACGGCTGCAACTCCGCGAGTTCGTCGACGAGTCCTTGCACCGCAAGCTCGATCTCCATGGCTGCGCGCTCGGGACCGTACAACCGCTCGAGGATGCGCTGCTCGAGGTAGACCGTGAAACCCTCGTTGAGCCAGAAATCGTTCCAGGTGGCGTTGGTCACGAGGTTGCCAGACCAACTGTGGGCGAGTTCGTGCGCGACGAGGGACACGAGCGAACGGTCGCCTGCCAGGATCGTCGGCGTGGCGAAGGTGAGGCACGGGTTCTCCATGCCGCCGAAGGGGAAGCTGGGCGGCAGCACCAACACGTCGTAGCGGCCCCATGCGTACGGGCCGTACAACTCCTCGCAGGCAGCGATCATCCGCTCCGTGTCGGCGAACTCGTGTGCAGCAAGGTCGATGGTGACCGGCTCGGCCCAGACGGCGCAGCGAGGCGAGAGGTCGCGCTTCACGAGGTTGCCGCAGGCGAGCGCGATGAGGTAGCTCGGCACCGGCAGGTGCATGCCGAAGCGCATGCCGCCGTCCGGGTCCGGCTCGCTGGTGGATGCGCTCATCAGCGGCACCAGGCCTTCCGGGGCGCGGATGCGCGCGTTCCACGTCATGCGCACTGCGGGCGAGTCCTGCACCGGGATCCAGGTGCGGGTGAGGATCGCCTGGCCCTGGGTGAAGAGGAACGGGTGGGTGCCGCCGGCGGTCTGCTCCGGCGCGAGCCACTGCAGGGCGGCAGCGTCTGCCGTCGTGGCGTAGTGGACCACCGCCACGCGGGTCTCGCCGCGCAGCTCGACCGTGAGGGCGCGGCCGAGGACCGCGTCCTCCGTCCCGAGGCGGTACGGCAACTCGCGCCCGGTTGCGTCGGTCACCCGTTCGACCGCGAGGCCCCGCGTGTCCAGGCCCAGTGGTGCCTGTGGGTCGTGGCGCACGAGGGTCAACGCGGCGCGGCCCCGTGCCACCGAACGCTCGAAGTCGAGGGTGAGGTCGAGGTCGAGGTGGCGCACCACCACGCGGTCGGGCTGGGCGTGGCTGTGCGGGTCGCGCACGGGTCGAGGGGCGTCGGCGGGGTCCGTCATGGCGGTGCACGCAGCGAGAGCGAGGAGCGGCAGGCCGAGGAGGCGGTGGCTCATGCCCCACTCATAGCGCCGTGCGGTGCTGCGCCCAACCGACGGGTGGCCAATGGGCTGCGGTTCGGATTGTGGGGAGCTTCGTACTGGCAGTACGCTCCGGCGATGCCCGTCCGTGGACCGACCGCTGCCGTGCCCGTCGCGCTGCTGCTCGCTGCATGCGTGGGCCACGACGAGGTGCCGATGGGTCCGGCTGCTGCAGCCGCACAGCTGGCCGCGGTGCCGGGAGGGCGCTTCGACCTGCCGCGCGCGATGGCCCACGCGATGGTGCACAACCCCGGGCTGCAGGCGCTGGAGGCGGAGGCGAGGGCTGCCGGTCTCGACGTTCCCGCCCTCGAGGCAGAGTTGGAGGTGCGCGGCGGCGACGAGACCGCGGCGCTCATGGTCGACCCGGTCGCATGGCTCGGGCTGGGCCAGCGCGGCGCGGCGCTGCGCACCGTGGACGCGAGACAACGCAGTGCGCTGGCAAGGCTTGCCACCGCACGGTGGGAGGTCGCCCGCGAGGTGACCACGGCGTTTGCGGTCGAGACTGCGCTCGAAGGGTTGCAGCCCGTGACGGTTGCAGTCGACGGCCAGCCGTTCCTCGCAGCGGGTCTGGCCTCACCGGTTGCCGCAGCGCGCCTCGAGGCAGCGCGCGAGGGGGCTCGTGCGGAGGTGATGGCAGTCCTGGCGCTGCGGGAAGCCAACCGTGAGGCACTCGGTGCCCTCCTCGGGATCGGCCCGGATACCGAGTTCTCGCTGGCAGCCCCGGTCGTCTTCCCCTTCGCGAGCGCCGAGGTCGAGGCACTGGACGGGGCCCTGCTGCAGCGACCCGATGTCCTTGTTGCCGCGGCAGAGCTGGAGGTGGCCGATGCCGGGTTCCGCGAGGCGGTGGCGGCCCAGTACCCGAGCCTGCGCGTCGGTCCCGAGTTCGGGTGGGCCGACGGCAGCATGTGGAACGCCATGGGCTACCTCGTGCTGCCGGTGTTCGCCACCGGCCCGGCCGAGGCGGCGCGCGAGCGTCGCACGGCGCGCGCAGCCGAGTTGCGCGGCGCGCTGGCCCGTGCCCGCGCCGAGGCCGTGGCATCGATGCTGGCTGCCGACGTGGACGCAGCGCGTGCCCGTGCCGCTTCTGCGGCTGCGCAAGCCAGTGTGGCAGCGCTGGCTGCTGCGACCGCCCAGGTGGCCAACGAGCCCGATGCATTCGAGCCGCTCTCGGAGGCCGCGGCGATGGCGGTGCGCGACGCCGGTGAGCAGCGCATGGCTGCGCTGGAGCTCGCACGGAGCCGCGTGCGCGCAGCGTTTGCGAGCGGCTGGCCGCGCAAGGAGATCGCACAGTGACCAACGTCGACCTGTCTGCACTCAGGATGCGTCCCGAGGACTCCGTGCCGGTCCCGCGCCGGCCGATCGGGCCGCGCCTCGTCACCTGGACCGCGGTTGCAGGGCTGTTGGTGCTTGCTGCGAGCTTTGCATGGCCGCTCCTGCGCCCGGTGCGCAGTGTCACCATGGTGCAGCCGCGGGCGGCCGAGGGCGCGGCAGGGGCGCGCGCCACCCGCGTGCTCGCGGAGGCGGCAGGCTGGGTCGAGCCCGAGCCCTTTGCCGTGGAGGTCACCCCGCTCGTGAACGGCAGGGTCGAGGAAGTGCTGGTCCTCGAGGGAGCGATGGTGCGCAAGGGCGAGACCGTGGTCGCGCGGCTCGCGAGCGCCGAGCTCTCGGCTGCCTTCGAGCGCGCCGAGGTGACGGTGGTGCTGCGGGAGGCCGAGTTGGATGCCGCGCGGCAGGCCCATGCCACGGCCAGGCTGGTGCGCGACCAGAACGCAGAGTTGCGGGCGCGCAGCATCGAGGCGGGCCGTGCCGTCGCAATGGCAGAGGAGCGGCTGGCCAAGGCCCAGGGAGAACTGGGTACGGCACGCGCCGAACGGGTGGCAGCCGCGGCTGCCTTGCAGGGCCAGGAGGCACTTGCTGCGGCAGGCGGCAGCTACCCGGTCGCACTCGCCCGCGCTCGTGCGGCCCTCGCGGCCGCAGAGGCAGTCGAGCTCGCGCGGGTGGCCGAGGTGGCCGCCATGGAGCGCCAGCTGGGCGCAGAACGTTCTGCAGCAGAGCTCGCGGAAGAGGTCGCACGGATGCCGGTGGGCCTCGACGGAGCGGTTGCGGAGGCCGAGCGCGCGTTGCGCGTGGCCGAGGCAGCGCTCCAGCAGGCAGGTGCCGAGCTGATGATCGCCCGCCGGGAGCTGGACTGGGCCACGGTGCGGTCACCCATGGACGGGATCGTCATGCGGCGCATCGCCCAGCCGGGCACCGAGACCGGTCCCGGTGGCACGCCCATCGTCTCGTTGTACGACCCCGGCCGGTTGCAGGCGCGCATCGACGTCCCGCTGGCCTCGATCGGCACCGTGCGCGAGGGACAACCCGTCGAGTTGCGCAGCGAGGTGCTCGGCAACCGTTCGGTGCAGGGCACCGTCGACCGCATCCAGCGCGAGTCGGACCTGCTCAAGAACACCATGCAGGTGAAGGTCCGCATCGTGGACCCCGACCCGCTGCTGCGGCCCGAGACGTTGTGCCGTGCGCGTTTCCTCGGCAGCGAGGAACAGCCAGGCGCCGCACCGCGCCAGACCCACCTGGTGCCGCGCAGTGCAGTGGCCGACGGCACCGTGATGGTCTACGACGCCGGCAAGGGTGTGGCCCGTCGCCAGGCGGTCGAGGTGCTGGGCGAGCAGGGTGACCAGTTGCTGGTGGGCGGCGACCTCTCGCCCGCACACCTGCTGGTGGTGGAGCCGGTGCAGGAGGGCGAACGCATCCGCCCGAGGGAGCAGCCGTGACCCGGGTCATCGAGGTGCAGGGAGTCACCCGCACGTTCCGCACGGACAGCGAGGAGGTCACGCCGCTGCGCGACCTGGACTTCACCGTGGAGAGCGGTGAGTTCGTGGCACTGATGGGGCCCTCCGGCAGCGGCAAGACCACCTTGCTCAACCTGCTGGCGGGGATCGACCAGCCCACCAGCGGCATCGTGCGCGTGGCCGGTGCCGAGACGTCGGCCATGAAGCCGGCGGAGCTCGCACGCTGGCGCACCCGCTCCATCGGTTTCGTGTTCCAGCAGTACAACCTCATCCCGGTCCTCACCGCGTGGGAGAACGTGGAAGTGCCCTTGCTGCTGTTGCGGCTCACCAAGGCCGAGCGCGAGCGCAAGATCGCCACGGCACTCGGTGCGGTGGGGCTCGTGGACCGAGCGCACCACCTGCCGCGCCAGCTGAGCGGTGGCCAGCAGCAGCGCGTGGCCATCGCGCGCGCCATCGTCGCCGACCCGGCCGTCGTGCTCGCGGACGAGCCCACCGGCAACCTCGACCGCACCGTTGCCACGGCGACGCTGGAACTGCTGCAGCGGCTGCAGCGCGAGTTCGGCAAGACGCTCGTGATGGTCACGCACGACCCGGCGGCGGCAGCCTTTGCCACCCGTGTCGTCCACCTCGACAAGGGTCGCATCCACCGCGAGGAGGTGACCCGTGCGTGAACTGGTCGCGTTCCTGCCGTACGCACTCCGGACCGCGTTCCGTGCGCGGGCACGGGCATGGCTCACCGTCTGTGGTGCCGCGCTCGCAATGGCACTGTTCGCGTTCGTGCGCACGGTTGACGGCGGCGTCGAGCAGCTGGCACGGGACTCGCGCCAGCCGGTGCTCGTGGTGTTCCAGGACAGCCGCTTCTGCCCGCTCACGAGCGAGCTGCCGCTCCGGTACGCACAGTCGATCCGCCAGATCGAGGGCGTCGAGGCGGTGCTGCCCACCCTGGTGTTCGTGAACTCCTGCCGGTCGAACCTCGACCTCGTGACCCTGCACGGCGTGGAGGCGCAGTCCCTGCGGAGCATCTACGAGTTCGATGTCCTCGGTGGCTCCGTCGAGGACTACGAGACGCGATCGGATGGCGCAGTGGTGGGCGCAAGGCTCGCCGAGCGCAGGAACCTCTCGGTCGGGCAGCGGGTCCGGCTCGGCGACGTCGACGTGCACGTGAGCGCCGTGGTGAAGGGGAAGGCGGCAGGTGTGGACAACCTTGCCTTCGTCCACCTCGACCAGCTCGCCCTGTCGCAGAAGCGCCAGGGCGGCGCCACCCAGATCATGGTGCGCATGCGCGAGGGCATCGACGCGGAGCAGGCTGCCGAGGCCATCGATGCCGTGTTCCGCACCGACGAGGCACGCACCGACACCAAGTCCATGCAGGCCTTCGTCGCCGCCGCAGTGGGCGAGATCGCCGAGGTGGTCGAGTTCAGCCGACTGCTCGGGTACCTGGCCGTGCTGGTCGTTGCGCTGGTGCTCGCGAACACCGTGTTCATCAGCGCGCAGTCGCGCAGCGGGGAGATGGCGGTGCTGGAGACCGTCGGGCTCACCAAGTCCAGGCTCGCGGCGATCCTCGCTGCCGAGGGCACCGTGCTGGGTGTGCTTGGCGGCATCCTCGGCATCGGCACCGTGCTGGGCGCCCTCACGATCTTCCCGGTCACCCTCGGGGTCGAGGGCTACGGCATCGACGTGGCACCCAGCCTGCGCGTGGTGCTGACCTCGCTGGCGGCGACGGTCGCCGTGGCCGTGCTCGCGTCCCTGGTCCCTGCCGTCGCGGTCTCGCGCCGGCCGTTGCACCTGGGCGTGAAGGCCGAGTGATGCTCCCGTTCGCCTACGTGCTCCGGAACCTGTTCCGTCGCCGTGCGCGCACGGCAGTGACCGTGTGCGGCATCGCGCTCACCACCCTGCTCGTCATCGTCATGCTTGCGTTCGCGGGCGGGCTGGAGCGGGCCACCGGGTCCGCCCACGACGACGTGGTCGTGCTGCTGGGCAGCATGTCGGAGAGCGACCTCGTGCGCAGCGTGGTTGCACGCGGCAATGCCGAGACCATCGCCGCCTCGGTCCCTGGCGTGGCGGTCGAGGGCGGGGTCCGTGCCGCCTCCGTGGAACTGCACGTGGCGAGCCGCAACGGCAACCACATCGGGCTGCTGCGCGGGGTGACGCCTGCCGCCTGGCTGGTGCACCGCCAGGTCGTGATGGTCGAGGGGTGCGAGCCGCGAGGGCCTTTCGAGTTGGCGGTCGGCAGGCTGGCCGCCACGCGCATGGGCCTGCCCGAGTCGGCGCTGGCGCCCGGCAGCACCATCACCCTCGAGAACCGTTCGTTCCGGGTGGTGGGGCGGTTTGCCGCGCCCGGCAGCCCGGTCGAGGCCGAGATGTGGACGCGGCTGGAGGACCTGATGCTCGCCTGCAAGCGCGAGGACGTCTCCTGCATCATGGTGCGCCTGCAGGACCCGTCGGCGCTGGGCGAGGTGCGGTTGTTCGCCGCCCGCAGGCTCGACCTCGAGGTCGGCGCGATGCCCGAACGCGACCTGCTCGCGGTGGTGGAGGGCAGCATGCGCCCGGTCACCGCCCTCGCCCGCTGGATGGCCGCCCTGGCCGTGGTCGCCGGTGCCATGGCATGCGCCAACACCATGTTCGCCGCGGTGCTGGCCCGCACCCGCGAACTTGCGACCCTGCGTGCGATCGGGTGGTCGCAGGGTGCCGTCGCTTTCGCCATGGTGCAGGAGGCGCTGCTCGTCGCCCTCGTGGGCGGTGGCCTCGGCTGCCTCGCCGCCCTCGCCATCGGCTCGGTCTCGCTCCGCTACCCGATGGGTGCACTGATGCTCGAGCTCGACGTGGGCGCCCGCGCAGCGGGGCTTGCCGCGGCACTGGCGTCCGGGCTGCTGGGTGGCATCCTTCCAGCCCTCCGCGCCGTGCGGGTCCCGCTCCTCGACGCCATCGGAGGCAGACAATGAACGCCGCCAGTCCCATCCTGCTGTGGTCCGTGCTCGCCCTCACCGCCTGCGGCAAGGAGGCCACGTCCGTGCCCGCACCCGCGATGTCCGCGGAGCTGGCGCCCTTCTTCCTCGATGCGGACCCCGGACCGTACGTCGGCGTGGCCCAGGCGCGCTCCAGTGCACCCGCCCGCGAGGCCGTGGTCGAGGGCCGCATCAGCGCGGTGGTGTCCGGCAGCGGTGCCTTCGTGCTCATGGATGCATCGCTGCCCTACTGCGGCGAGAAGAACAAGGAGGACAAGTGCCCGACGCCGTGGGACTACTGCTGCGAGACGGCCGACACCCGCAAGCTGAACTCCCTCACCGTCGAGGCACGCGACGGCAGCGGCAGGTTGGTGGCCTCGCCGGGGCTCGGCAACCTGCGCGAGTGCGACCTGGTCGCCGTGCGCGGCGAACTGGTCAAGGACGAGCACGGCAACGTGACCCTGCTCGCGAAGGGCTGGTTCCTGCGCCAGCAGCCCGCGCTGCCGGACTATGTCCAGTGGCCCTCGCGATGAGGTTCGCTGCACTGGCGCTCGCGGTGCTGGCGGCCACGGGATCCGGACAGGCTCCAGCCGCCCCG
>JBEGVB010000041.1:0-2780 GCA_041178545.1 Planctomycetota bacterium | reverse complement strand
GAAGCTCGTGCGCGGCAAGTGAGCCACGACCGCTGACCCTCGGGCAACCGGGGCGAACCACCGAACGGCAGCCCTCGTGGCTGCCGTTCGTGTTTCCGGGGTGCCCCCGCGGAGCTTGGCCGACGTCGCCAGCGGACTCCGCGCAGGTGCGACGCTCCCTGCAGACGGAATCGGGGCCCGGAGGCACCCGCGTGCGGGAGGCGCGGGGCGCAGCCCCACGGGCCTTGGGACCCGGGGCGCGCGCCCGCAGCAGCAACGCTCAGCCGGTCAGGCGAGCTGCAATCAGGCGAGCTTGGCGACCGCCGAGGCGATCTGGCTCTTCTTGCGCGCGGCGTTGTTCTTGTGGAGCACGCCCTTCTGCGCGGCCTTGTCGGCGCTCTTCACCGCCTTGAGGGCGAGTTCCTGCGCCTTGGCCTTGTCGCCTGCCTTGATGGCGGCCTCGAGGGCCTTCATCGTCGTCTTCAGGGCCGACATCTTCGCCTTGTTGGCGAGGCGGTTCTTCTCGCTCTGACGAGCGCGCTTGAGTGCTTGCTTGCTGTGTGCCATGGGTTTCTAGGGTATCAGGATTTGGAGTTCTTCAGGGCAGCAACCTTCTGGGCCACGTCACGGAAGCCGATGTCCTGTTCCATGATGCGGGCGAACTGCTCCATCGCGGCGTCGCGACGGCCCAGTGCCAGGTGGATGTTGCCGAGTTCGTAGCGGGCGTCCTTGGCCATGGGGCTGTCGCCCGCGGCGGCCAAGACCTTCTCGTACTGCCCGAGGGCCATCTCGGGCAGGTCCTTGCGCTGGAACGCACGTCCCAGCAGGAGGTGGGCCTCGGTGCGGCGGCGGGGGTCCTTCACCGCCTGCTGCAGGTCGGCGACGGCCCCGTCCAAGTCCCCCACCTCCAGCAGGGCAGAGCCCAGCCGGAAGCGCAGGTCGAGGTCGGCCGGGTTGCGCTGGGCGCGGCGGCGGTACTCCGCCACCTTGGCCTCCTCCAGCAGCTTGCGGGAGCGGGCCGCAGCGGCCTCGTCGCCCCGCTTGAGTGCCTTCTGCACCATCAACTCCTGCAGCCGGAGGCGCAGGTCGCCCGCCTGGTCCTGCAGGTCGGCATCGCTGGGGCTCACGGAGCAGGCGCGCTCGATGCAGTCGAGCGCGCCCTGCACGTCCTGCTGCAGCTCGCGCAGCCGCGCGACGCGCTTCAGCAGGGCGAGGTCGTCCGGGCTGGCGCCCAGCTTGGACTCGAGCTGCTCCAACTCCGAGGCGACTTCGGTGGCATCCAGCTGCAGGCGGTCCTGCCGTTCCAGCTGGCGCTGCTGTTCCTTGTCCTTGATCAACTCGCGCGACGACTTGGCCTGCTCGATGCCGGTGCTGCGCAGCGCGCCCTCGGCCGCGAGGTCCTTGCGCCGCTTGAGCGACTCCTGGTCGCGGGGGTCGATGCGCAGGGCCTGTTCGTACATGGCCAGCGCCTCTGGCAGCCGCCCCTGCTCGTACAGCAGGGCACCGGCGCCGCGCGCCGCCGGCAGGCAGCGGGGCTGGGCCACGGCGAAGCTCTGCAGGACCGCCAGCGCGCCCTTGCGGTACCCGGCGCGCTGGAGGCACTCGGCGAGCGCGAGGTTGGCACCCTCGTGCAGCGGGTCCGCGGCGAGGTAGCGCTCGTAGGCGTTGGCGGCGCCCGCGGGGTTGCGGCACACCTTGAGCACCACCGCGACCAGCAGGTGGATGCCGCCCGTGAGCATCGCGGTGGACCGCGACGCAGGCTTCTGGGCAACCTTCTGGAACAGCGCCTCGCGCAGGCCACGGCGCGCCTGCTCGTGGTCCGGCTGGATCGACAGCAGCTGCGTGTAGACCTTGACCGCAAACGGGTACTGCCGCCGCTTGACGGCGTCCGCTGCGTTCTCGAGGTGCTTGCTGAGGTCCATGGCGGTCCGGAGGGGTCCCGGGGCGATTTGGGGGGCGGGGAGAGTACCCACCCACCCCACAGCGGGCAACGGCCGCCGGGCCCGGATCTTGCCCCACGGCGGGCATGGGCTAGTGTCCCGCGCTCCCCATGGACATCGTGCTCTACCCGGATCCCGTCCTGCGCCGCGGCGGCAAGGAAGTCACCGTCTTCGACGCCTCCCTGCGGGAGCTGGCCGCGAGGATGGTCGAGGCCATGTACGGGGACGACGGCTGCGGCCTGGCGGCGCCGCAGGTGGGCATCGAGCTCAAGCTGCTGGTGCTCAACCCCACCGGGGACCCCAACGACCGCTCGCAGGAGATCGTGCTGGTCAACCCCAAGGTCACCTACCGCAAGGGGTCGGAGTGGGACATGGAAGGCTGCCTGTCGTTCCCGGGCATCCACGCCGAGGTCGAGCGGTACACCAAGCTCACGGTGAGCTACCAGGACCTCGACGGCAAGCCGCAGGAACTGCGTGCCGAGGGCTTCCTCGCGCGCGTGGTGCAGCACGAGATGGACCACCTCTCCGGCGTGCTGTTCGTCGACCGGTTCTCCCCCGCCGACAAGCTGCGGGTGCGCGCAGACCTCGAGGCGATGGAGTCCCGCTACAAGCGGCAACAACCGGCTGCGAAGGGCTGACCGTGCGCCTGATCGAGGGGCTCGACGCACTGCAGGCCCTCGACCTGCACGCCCTCTACGGCGACACGCTGGCCGCCCACTCCGTGGTGGCGGTGGGCGTCTTCGACGGCGTGCACCTCGGGCACCAGCGGTTGCTGCACGACCTGCTGGAGATGGCGTCGAGCCGCGGCGGCGTGCCAACCGTCGTGACCTTCCGCAACCATCCCGACGAGCTGTTGCACGG
>JBEGVB010000040.1:0-12363 GCA_041178545.1 Planctomycetota bacterium | reverse complement strand
ACCGCCTCGTCAACCTCCTGCTCTCCACCCACAAGCTGCGCAGCCCCGAGCTGGGCATCCGCACCGCCATGGACGAAGGCAGGCTCGCCGTCGCGTACGTCGACCCGCGTGGTCCGGCGGCGCGCGCAGGCGTCGCGCAGGGCGACCGCATCCTCGGCCTCGGCGGCCGTGACGTTGCCGACCCCATTTCGTTCGCCCTCGAGCTCCTCGAGGTTCAGGCAGGATCCCCAGTGGAGCTGCGCGTCGAGCGGGCCGGTGCGGTGCGCACCGTCGAGGTGACGCCGCTCCCCCACGTGGCGTGGGCCCTCGTGCGCCAGTGCGGACTCGAGCTCGAGGTGCTCCCCCACGCGGCCGAGCCGGAGCTCGTGCGCAACGCATGCATCGCCATGCACCGCAGGTTCACGGGCATCGAGACCGCCGAGCCGTCGACCATTGCCGAGAGCCTCGTCCGCGTCGTCCGTGCCGGGTCCGGTGACGGCCTCAAGCCAGTCGGTCTGCAGCCCGGCGACCTGTTGCTTGCCGTCGAGCTCGTGCGCGCCGACACGCGTGCAGACGCCTCGACCCTGCGTCGCTTCCAGACCCTCGAGGAAGTGCGCGACACCTTCCAGGACCGCACACTCGGCAGCTACGAGGGAACGAAGTTCCGGTGCTGGGTCCACCGCGACGGCCGGGTGCTCGTCGAGGACGTGGTCGCCAAGCGCCTGCTGCCCTGAGCCGTCCGCGCAGAACGCCTCAACGCCGGGACCAGCCACCGTCGGCGCCGGTCACTTCGTCTTGAACGGTGCCGCCAACCGCTGCGGCCCGTTGTCCTGCTCCCATGTCCACACCACCTCGACGTCCCCTGCAGGCAGCGGGTCGAGCGGCCAGAACGTGGCCATGCCCGGCGCGCTGGTCCGCCGGTTGTTGCCACCGTCCAGCATGAGCAGGCCCGGGACGTCCTTGCCGCGCGCGGTGACCTTGCAGGCATACGTGGCGCGGTTGCCCTGCAGGTTCTGGCCGAAGTGCAGGGTGAGCGGGTAGCCCACGACCTTCTTGGCGCCGTGGCCGTTCTTCTCCAGCAACTTCTGCAGCTCGGGGCCCATGTCGGCCACGTTGACCTGCGTGGGAATGCCCTGGGCGCTGCGCACGGGGTACGAGGTGTAGCCAGCGTTGCGCGACCTCGGGGTGCCGAGCCCTGACACGACGTTCATGACGAGGATGTCGCCCTCGCCGTAGATGCCGACGGTGAGGAGGAAGTCGTGGACGAGGGCATCGCGATAGCCCGGGACGTCGAGCCACGACTGGAACATCTTCTTGGCGTTCGCGAGCTTGGCATCGGTCACGACGACGGCCATCTCGGCGAACATCGAGCCGAGGTGGGTGCCACCCAGGTCGATGCTCTGGGTGTGCTCCTTGGCCGGGCCACGCTCGGACTTGTTGGCCTTGAGGTAGTTGGCGTGGTCGGCACAGCGCGTCGACAGGTTGGTCGACCAGGTCACGGGCGAGCCGCCGTACTCCTTGCGCGCGGCATTGAAGGCCTCGAGCCACTTCTCGACGCCCTTGCTGACGGCTGCCAGCGGGGCAGTGTTGTTCTGGATCGCCTTGAGCACGGAGCTGGCCTCGGTCCAGAAGTCCTCCCACTCGCGGTCGAGCTGCGCGACCTTGACCTCGTTGGCCTCGTCGAACTTCTGCTCGAACTCCATCGGGTTCTTGCGGCGCTGGGCCAGCATCTGGAGGCCGAGCTGGTCCATCTTGCGCAGGAGCTCCGGGTCGCGACGCATGACATAGTCACAGAACGACCAGGCCTTGATGCGCTGCTCGTTGGTGAAGTTGGCTGCGTCACAGAACGGGATGTCGCGCGCAGGCACGCCACCGGTGCTCTTCCACGCCAACTCGAGGTTGAGGGTCTTCCACACGTCGAAGTCGGGCGAGGTGAACTCGCGGTCCTCCTCGGACGCCGTGGTGCCCTCCTGCCGCTTGCGGTCGACGGCGAAGAGCCGGTTGTTGTTGAACATCATGCCCACGAAGGTGTGGCCGATGCCCTCGCCGAGACCCGTGGTGCCGAAGCCCGCCACGCCCTTGGCCGTGTTGCGCACCGCGGCGTCGTAGAGCACCTTCTCGCTGCCGGTGGCACCCACGATCATGGAACCCATGCCGATCGTGGAGGAGTTCTCCAGTGCGAACTGCAGGTCCGGGATCTTGTCGGCATTGGCCTTGAGGATCTGGTGGTAGGTCTCCTTGGCGAGGAAGAAGCCCCATTCCGTGGACCAGTTCTTCTGCGGCCCCGTGCGCTCGGCACCCCACGGGAACGCCTGCTGGCACACGCGGAGGGTGCGCTCGGCCCAGCGCGCGGCCTCGGCAAGCTGCTCCTCCTGGCCCGGGTCGCCGTGGAGCAGGAAGTTCTCGGACTTCATCGACACGTACTTCACCTGGGCAGCGAGCAGGGGCTGGCACTCGACCTGAACCTGCTCGACCGGGTAGTCGGTCTTGGTCTGTTCGTTGACCGCCTTCTCGATCATCTTGCTGCGCTCGTAGAGCGTCTCCTCCAGCGCAGTGCCGCTCAGGGTGCCGATCTCGCGGTACTCGAGCGCCGCCTGGGCCTCCTTGTCACCGTCGATCCAGCGCAGCGTCATCTTGTAGTGGTACTGGGCCTTGTCGGTGCGCCCGGCATCGGCCCACTTCTTGGCCTGCATGCGGTGCGCGTTGCCGAGGTCCTTCTTGAGGGTCTCGTAGGCCTTGAACAGTGCAGAGCCCTCGGCGCCGGTGCCCGAGTCCGTCGTCGGGTAGACGAAGCTGGGGTCGGGGTTCCAGGACGTGCCGAGCTTCTTGTAGCCCAGTGCGGTGTTGGCCTCGGCATTGTCCGGGTCGTAGAGCTTGAGGACCTGCAGCCAGATCACGCGAGCCTGCCGCGGGAAGCCCTTGGTGAAGGCACGCTTTGCAAAGGCGTTGAGTTCCTTGGCCTGCTTCGCGGTGAAGTCCGCCTCGTCGCCCTGGGCGAGGGCGCTTGCGGCCAGCATCAGGAGGGAGGCAAGGAGTGCGACAAGGCGTCGGGTCATGGCTCTCGTGGGGTCGGGGACCGAGGGGACGCAGCTTAGCTGCAACGCACGACGTGGGCCAAAGCCTCCACCGCGCTATCGTGCTCGCATGTCGTCCAACCGTCAGGCCGTCCTCGACATCCTCCGCCGCGAACGCTGCTCCGCCATCCTGCGCACCTCGCTGCCCGACGCGGTGCGGCCGGCACTGGATGCAGCGGTCCAAGGCGGGTTCCGCGTGGTGGAGGTCACGCTCACGACCCCCAACGCACTCGGTCACATCCGCGACCTGGCGCGAAGGCCCGAGCTGCTGGTGGGCGCGGGCACGGTGCTCACGCCCGAGGAGGCTCGGGCCGCGGTGGACGCCGGCGCGCGCTTCTTGGTGTCGCCGGTCACCGACCCGGCCGTGATCCAGTGGTGCTTCGCCCACGACGTGGTGTCGGTGCCGGGGACCTTCACCCCCACCGAGATGCTGGCGGCGCACCGCGCGGGTGCGGACCTGGTGAAGCTGTTCCCGGCTGCACCCGGCGGCGCCGACTACGTCAAGGCGGTCTTGGGACCGCTGCCCTTCCTCAAGGTCTTCCCCACTGCAGGGGTGACCGAGCTCAACGCAGCGGAGTTCTTGCGCGCGGGTGCCTTCGGGGTGGGATTCGTGGGCACGCTGTTCGTGCCCGACGACGTCAAGAACGGGCGCTGGGACGCCATCGCGCGGCGCGCAGCGGCGATGGTTGCCGCCGTGCGCAGCGCAGGCTGATGCGACGCGACGCGCACACTCAGCGGTGTGCGTGTGCGTGCTTGCCCAGCATCACCTCGAACCCGAGCCACACCGAGTGTGCAGCGGAGTCGAGCTGCGAGGCGTCGTCGTAGTTGTACTGCAGCCGCACGCGCAGGTTCTCGGACGGGATGTAGGCGAGCAGCGGCGAGAAACGGAAACGGTCGCCGCGCCACGGGTCGGCATCCAGGCCAAACGTGCCCTCGCCCAGGTAGCTGTCGCCCGAGGCACGCGCCCAGTCGCCGCGCACGCCCGCGGCCCAGTGCGGCGCGAAACCGTGGAGCGCCTGCACGTACCAGCCCCAGTCGGACAGGGTGTCCTCGGGCAGGTTGACGGACGTACCGGGCTCGCCGAACTGGGTCTCCTGCTGGGCGGCCTCGAAGCTCCGCGCCATGGCCTCGCCCTCGAGACGCAGGAACCGCGCGTCGTGCGCGTCTCCCTCGGCACGCCAGTGCAGCGCGAAGTCGACGCCGTACAGGGTGGTGTCCACGTCCTCCCCCGTGGCGTTGGGACCGAATGCGATGGAGGCACCGAGCGAGAGGTCGGTGCGCTGTGCGACCTCGTGGTCCCACGCGGCGCGCGCGGTCCAGACGAGGTCCCCCATGGCGCGCACGTCCACCTCCTCGTACAGGCGGCCACCCACCGGGCGCTCGTCGTAGAACTCCTCGTTGGCCGAGAAACTCGCCATGGTCTCGCCGTTGGCGTTCTGGGCACCGCCGAACAGGCCAAGCCCGCGGGCTCCCGGCACGTCCCATGCGAGGCGCGCGCCGATGCCGCGCATGCCGTCGGGGCCGAGCAACCGGGTGTTGACCACCGGCTGGTCGAGGAAGTCCCACTCGTGGGGATGCAGTTTGTTGAGCCTGCCGAACTCGGTGCCGTAGTAGCCGGTCTTGAGTTCGAGCGTGTCGTCGGCGAAGTCCGCGAGGAACTGGGCCTCCTCCAGTTCGACGACGGTCTCGCCCTCGTAGGGGTCGGTGTAGAGCACCATCACGGTGAGCGCGCGCAGGTCGTCGCTGATGGGAGCCGCGATGCCGAGCTCGGCCTGCTGCAGGGTGAAGCCGCGGACACGCGGGTCGTGCCCGCCGCCCTGCAGCTCCTCGAGTACGTCATCGCGCTCGGTCGAGGTGCCGACCGTGCCGAGCAGGTTGAAGTACATCTCCAGCTGCTCGTACCAGGGCTTCCTGGTGCCGTGGTCGTGCACGTGGCCGGAGCCGTGCGCCTTGGCATGCGGCTCGGGTGCGGCTGGGGCGGGGTCCTGTGCCACGAGGGCTGCGGACAACGCAGCGACGGCAACCAGGGTCGGGACGGGGCGGGAGCAGGACGGAACGGAGGAGAATGCGGGAACGGGGGAAGCGGACATGACAGACCGGTGGGAATGCGGGTCGAGGTGCGCGGCCGCGCAGGCGCACGCCTGCACGGCCACCGGACGCACCGGGGAGGTTCGGGACGGAACGGACCTTCAGCCCACGGGCGGCCCGCGCACGGGCGGCAGGAGCTTCCCTCGCTGCCCGCCGAGGGCGCGGCAGCACGAGACCAGCACCTCCACGGGCGGCGCCGCGGTGGCAGCCAGTGCCGCCGGGCCGGGAGCCATGAGGTCGCGGAGTTGCTGCAGCTGGAAGCAGACTGCGCAGTGGTGCGGGACCTCGGTGTCCTCGGCCTCGAGACTCGCCCCGGTGCGGTCCACGGGCGCCCGGTGCACCACCTGGTGCACGGCGCAGTAGAACGAGCCGTCTGCCGCGACCTCGTGGCGATGCTGCAGGTCGTGGAACCCCGGGAACAGGGCCTGCACCAGCAGCAACAGCGCTGCGAGCAGGGCACGGGTCCGGGGGTGCGAGGCCATGAGGGGCGGGGAGGGTAGGACGGACGCCGGACCGGGGCAAGGCTTGCTCCCCGGGCACGGGGACCACAAGATGTTCCGCCCTTGAACCTGCTCCTGCTGAGCTTCCTGGCCCTGGCCCTGGGGCCGCTGCTGGTTCTGCTCGCGCGGCGCCACGCCCCCGCGACCGTCGCAGTCGACTCGTTCTGCGTCATCGCCATCAGCGGCTTCGCGTTGCTCCACCTGTTGCCGGTCTCGGCAGGCCAGGCAGGGTGGATCGTGCTGCCGCTGGCGCTCGCCGGCTTCATCGCACCGGCCCTGGCCGAACGCGGCCTGCACCACCACGGCACGGGCATGCGTCGCACGGTGCTGGTGCTGGCGATGCTCGGCATCGCCGCCCACAGCATCCTCGACGGCATGGGACTCTCACTGGGGCATGTTTGCGCCACCGAGCACGACCACGGCCACGAGCACACGCACGACCACGTCCTGCTGGCTTGGGCAGTGATCCTGCACCGCATCCCCGAGGGCCTGGGCATCTGGTGGATCATCCCGCGCACGTTGGGAGTGCGCGCTGCGGTCCTCGTGACCGTCGTGTCGGTGGTCACCACCTCGTTCGGCTTCTTCGTGGCACCCAAGCTGTTCACCGAGTCCTCCACCCAGGGGCTCGCCATGGTGCAGGCGCTGCTCGGCGGCTCGCTGCTCCACGTGGTGCTGCACTCGCACATCCCGGCACCCAAGGACCGCCCGGCGGGCCGCTGGCACTTCGCCTCGGTGCTGGGTGCTGCAGCCGCCGTGTTCGTGCTCTGGCGCGTGATCCACCTGCCTGCAGGCGCCACGGTGGAGACCGACCCCGCCCATGCCGGCCACGACCACGCGCACGGCCCGTTCGCCACTTTCCTCGCCCTTGCGCTGGAGTCGGCGCCCGCCCTCCTGCTCGCCTACCTGCTGGTGGGCCTCTCCAACGCCTTCCTGCCCAAGGGCTGGATGCGCAGCGTCTCGAGGGGTTCGAACCTCGCGCAGGCACTGAAGGGCGTCGCCATCGGCCTGCCGCTGCCCGTGTGCTCGTGCGGCGTCGTCCCCCTCTACCGCGAGATGATCCGCCAGGGCGCCTCGCTGGCCGCGGCCATCGCCTTCCTCATCGCCACGCCGGAGCTGGAGATCGCAGCCGTGGTGCTCACGTGGCAGCTCATGGGGCCCGAGTTCGCCCTCGGTCGCGTGGTCATGGCCGCACTGCTCGCCCTCGCCGTGGGCATGCTGGTGGCACGCCTCGCCCGTCCCGCCCTCGCGGCGGACACTGCCACCGTCACCGAGTCCGGTGCCGACGAGCCGCCGCGCGAGTCCCTCGGCGCGCGTCTCCTCGGAGCCGTGCGGTTCGGCTACGGCCCGGCAGTGGACAACACTGCAACGTGGATCCTGATGGGATTGCTGCTCTCGGCGCTGCTCATCCCCTACATCGACAAGGACTGGATCCGCCAGATGCCCGCAGGGCTCGACGTGCCGCTGGCCGCACTGCTCGGCCTGCCGCTGTACGTGTGCGCCACCGGCAGCACGCCGCTGGCAGCGATCCTGCTCGCACAGGGCGTGTCACCGGGCGCGGCACTCGCCCTGCTGCTCACGGGCCCTGCCACCAACCTGACGACGTTCGGCATGCTGGACCGGTTGCACGGCCGCAAGGTCGCGGTCGGATTCGCGGCCGCCATGTTCCTCGGCGCGGTGCTGCTCGGCTACGGCGCCAACGCGCTGCTCGCCTCCCCCACGGCCCCTGCCTTCCTGGCCGAGCACCACCACGGCTCCACGCTGCAGTGGGTGTGCCTCACCGCGCTCTCGGCGGTCTTCCTCGTGTCCCTGCTGCGCCAGGGCGTGCGCCCGTTCCTCGAGCGGCTCTACGAGTCCCCCGCCAACCTCGAGCCCGGTGCGAGCCCTGCCATGGACTGCTGCGCACCGGTCATCACCGTGCCCAAGGACTGTTGCGACCACGACCACGGGGACCACGGGCACGCACACGGTCACCACCACCACCACGGCCACCGGCACTGACCGGCTTCGAGTGGCTCACGTGCCGATCACGAGGTCGGCGGCATTGGTGAGCGCGAGCGTCGAGCCCAGCGGCACGCCTCGAATACGTCGAGGCAACCTGAGGTCTTGCGTGCCGTGAACCACCGGCCTTGCGCCGCGACGGGTGCGGGATGAGGTACCACGCACGTACCGGCACAGGGTGGTTCGGGGGTGCAGATGGATCGCAGCAGCCCGCCCGGACGTCCCCCTCTCGTTCCAATGGTATGCTCGTTGGTCATGAGCACCATGCGAGGCCTCGTTCTTGGTGCTGCGTGCCGGGTTGCGGGAACGCGTGGCCTCGCCCATGCAGCATTCCTTGGCGCGTTGCTGGTCGGGGACACCGCAACTGCCCAGTGGCAACCAGCCGCCGGCACCACGGCGCTCAACATGCAAGCGCTGCTGTCACGCGGGGCGTTCTGCTTCGCGGGTGGTGCGACCGGCGCCTATCGATCGACCGACGGCGCGGCTTCGTTTGCATTCTCCAACACCGGCAACAACGCCGTTGGGCCGACGCGCGGCTTCGCGTCGGACGCCAGCTACGTCTACACCTGCACGAGCCAAGGAGTCTTCCGGAGCGCGGACAACGGAGCGACCTGGGTTGCAAAGAGCTCCGGCCTCACCAACCTGCTGAGCAGCGGCATCCTGCAGACGCAGTCCAACCTGTTCATGGTTGGTCCTGTCGGGGTGTTCCGGTCGAGCAACCAGGGCGACAGTTGGGTTGCAGCAGGCCTTGCCGGCATCGATGTCCGCTGCATCACCGCGATCGGCGGGACGTTGTTCGTCGGGACCAACTCGTCCGGGATCTACAAGAGCACCAACCTTGGTGCGACTTGGGTGGCAGCCAACAACGGCCTCACCTCGACCACCTTCCGCGCCATCGAGGCCAAGGGGAACACCCTCTTCGCCGGCGGCCAGATCGGTACCGGTGTCTTCCGCTCCCTCGACCAGGGTGCCAGTTGGACGCTGCTCGGCGGTGGGTTGCCCGTGAACTCCTACCGCGGCTTCGCCAGTGACAACAGTCTGGTGGTCGCCGGCGCTTTCGGCGCTGGCGTCTTCTACTCGGTGGACAACGGGGACCACTGGACCTCGATCAACGTGGGGCTGGGCAACCTGGAGATCTTTGACCTCGAGATCCACCAGGGCCACCTGGTCGTGGCGACCAACACCCAGGGCGTGTTCCGCTTCCCGATCAGCAAGTTGCCGTTCCTCGAGTTCGGCACGGGATGCCCTGGTGCGGGCGGGACCCCCGAACTGCACGCATCCCAAGGATCGGTGCCGCGCCTCGGCAGCACGCTCCAGTTGACGCTCCAGAACCTGCCTGCGTCGGCCGCAGCGGCGATGGGAGCCCTTGGGCTCAGCAGTTCGACGTGGGGTGGCGTGCCACTGCCTGCGGACCTCGGGACCCTCGGGATGCCCGGGTGCACGCAGTTCGTCTCGGTGGACGTTGCCACCTTCTTGCCCGCAGGGGCTGGAACCGCCCCGTGGTCGATTCCCGTACCCGCGCAGTCTGCGCTGGTCGGCACAACCGTCTTCCTCCAGGCACTGGCCCTGGACGCCACTGCAAACGCATTCGGTGCAGTGGTGACGAATGCAGCATCCGCGACGGTGATTGGGTAGCGGGCTGCGCACGGGATGACAGGATCACGGCCTGCCTCCGATGCACCGCACGGTCGGTGTGCCCGTGCCACGAGTCCAACGGGCAGGGACCGGCTCCCGGGCACCACTGCCCCACCATCGATGCAACGTTGGTCAGGGCAATCTGAGATGCCACGGCAGCGACGTGGCTGGGCCAAAGGTGGACGGCCTTGGACGAACGTCCGCGGCGTTCAACGTGCCCAGGAACCGCTGCGACCACCACCACCACGGCCACCGGCACGGACCGGCATCCATCGGCTCACGAGCCGATCACGAGGTCGACGGCATTGGTGAGGGCGAGCGTCGAGCCCAGCAGCACGCCTTGTGTCTTCACGGGCAGGCCGTTGAGCGCGCTGTTGTTGGGGATCGCAAAGCTCCAGCTGCACACGAGGCTGTTGAAGGTGATGGGCAGCTGCAGCAGTTGCGGCGAGTTGGTGTCGACGAGAATCGTGTAGCCGTTGTAGGGAACGGTCGCCGCGGCCAAGTAGCCGTAGACGGCAGCTGCCGTGGCGCCGGTACCGAAGGTGAGCACGCTCGCGGACACCGACTGGCCGATGCGCGGCGCGGTGCAGGTGTACTTGTCGTTGAGGTTTCCTGCGCCCGGGCGGATCGCGGCCGAGGCGGGCTGGCCACCCAGCTGGTAGAGCTGCGGCCGGTAGGACTGCAGGGTGCAGCGCATGCGGCGTGCCTGCTCGGACGTGAACCCGGTCGTCATGCAGGTGTCGTCCGTGTAGTCCATGAAGTTGCGATAGGGGTCGGGCGTGCCGCAGCTGGTGGCGCCGGTCGGGCAGCCGAAGCGCGGGTTGGCCTCGGCACTGGTGTCACAGATCGTGTCGCCCGTCGTGTAGCACGACGTCGTGCCGCAGCCGCCCTGGAACGTGTGGTACAGGCCCAGGTAGTGGCCGACCTCGTGGGTGCAGGTGCGGCCCTGGTTGAAGGGAGGGCCGCCCAGTGCGTTGCGGCCGAAGGCGCTCCACAGGATGACGATGCGGTCCGCAGTGGTGCCGGCGACGCCGTTCTGGGGCAGGGTGGGCACGTACCCGAGCACGCCACCGCCACCTGCACTGTTGGTGTAGATGTTCATGTAGCGCTGCGGGTTCCACGCGATCGTGTTCCAGTAGCTCCCGCTGTCGGTGAACCACGTGTTGTTCGTGTAGCGCACGATGCCCGTCGTGGCAGAACCGGTGGGCGACGTGGTCGCGAGGAAGAACTCGATGCGGGTGTCGAACCCGCCGGCGCCGGGCGTGCCCGGCAGCGCACGGAAGTCCTCGTTGAGGATCGCGATCTGGCTCTGGACCAGGGCATCCGTGAGCGCACCTTGGCCACTGGTGTTCTGGATCACGTGCACCACCACCGGGATCCGCCACACGGTGCCCGGTGCGTAGGCCGCGGTCGGGTTGGTGCGCGTTGCGTCGCAGTCGGGGTTGTCGATGCCTGCGTCCGCCACCACCGAGGGGGTGCCGCACCGGTGCACCGTGGTGCCGGGGACCAGCGCCGCCGGGTCGAGCACGGGTCCGTGCTGTTGGGCAGCCGCGAGGGCGGCAAGGGAGAACAGGCTGGCGGCTAGGGCTACAGGGCGCATGGCGGTGAGCTTCGGCAGCAGGATAGCTGCGGATGCCGCGCCTGCGGAGGGGCTGGGACCCTCGCCCCCACCCGCCGTGGTCACTGGTACTTCCAGTTGCGCTGCTTGCCCTCGGCAAGCCACTCGACGGCCTGGGCAACCCGCCGGGCGCGGGTCTCGTGCTTCTTGGCCTCCGCGATCCACTGCACGTACTCGCGGCGGTGGCTGGGTGCAAAGCCCTCGAAGGTGGCACGGGCCCGTGCATTCCGGGCCAGCGCAGCTGCGAGTTCGGGGGGCACGGGGGCCTCAGGGCGCTTGGCCCGGCCACCGCGTGGCGACTTCACGCCTTGCTCGTTGAGGGCCATGGCCTGCTTCACGAGCGCCTTGAAGCGCGCCTTCGTGGGCAGGTCCCCCACGCCGGTGATGCGGCCGAAGCTGCCCCACGCCTCGCGCGACTGCGCCTGCTCGGCCTGCAGCAACTCGCTCTTCCAGAAACCGAAGGCGCAGTGGGCCTTGAATGCCGCCATCCCCGCGAGCGGGCCGTGGTACACGAAGGCTGGCGCGCCCCACTTGACGGTCTCCTCGACCTCGGGGCACGCGGCATGGATGCGGCTGCGCAGCTCGGCGAGCACGGGCTGGGCGAACGCAGGGGCCTTGGCGATGTAGGCGTCGATGCGCGGGTCGAGCTTGGGCATGGGCGCATCGTGTGCAGGCGGCACGGGTGCCGCAACTGTGGCACCGGTCGTGCTGCCGGGGTACGAAGCGCACCGGTGGACCTCACCCTCGCCGTCTTCGTGTTCGTGTACGCAGGCATGGTCCTCGGCGGGCTGCCGGGCATGCGCATCGACCGCACGGGCGTGGCGCTGCTGGGTGCGATTGCCCTGGTGGCATTCGGGGCGGTCGGGACCGCCGAGGCGTGGCAGAGCGTCGACGTGCCCACCGTGGGCCTGTTGGCGGGGCTCATGGTGGTTTCCGCCCAGTTCCGGCTCGGCGGGTTCTACACGCGCGTGACGCGCCTGCTCGCCGAGCGCCCCACCTCGCCCCAGCGACTGCTGCTCGAGTTGATGGCCACCGCGGGGCTCCTCTCCGCGCTGCTGACCAACGACGTCGTGTGCCTCGCGGTGGCGCCCGTGCTCGTGGACGTGTGCCGTCGCCGCGGGCTCGACCCGGTGCCCTTCCTGCTCGGGCTCGCTGCAGCGTCCAACATCGGCTCGGCTGCCACCCTGATCGGCAACCCCCAGAACATGCTGGTCGGACAGCAGCTGCAGCTCTCCTTCCGCGCGTACCTCGTCGACGGGGGACCCGTTGCCGTGGTCGGCACCGTGGTCGCGTGGTGGATCCTGTGCCGCGCCCACCGCGGCACGTGGGAGCGCGCCACCGAGGGACCGGTGACCGCCGACCAGCCGTTCGACCGCTGGCAGACCACCAAGGGGATCGTCGTCCTCGGCCTGCTCACCGTGGGCCTGCTCGCCACCTCCTGGCCCCGCGAGGTGCTTGCCGTCGCGGCCGG
>JBEGVB010000039.1:0-12876 GCA_041178545.1 Planctomycetota bacterium | reverse complement strand
CGCTCGCCGCCGACCTCCCGCGTCAACTCATAGCCGAAGGTGATCGCCACCTTGCTGCGCTCCACGATCCGCACCTCGATGCACAACACGTCGTCGAAGGTGCTTGGCTTGAGGTACCGGAGCTGCATGTCCACGACGACGAGCAGTTCTCCGTCGTCCTCCATCTGCCGGTAGGTGCGACCGCAGACGCGCATCCACTCGGTGCGGGCCTCCTCGAGCCATGCGACGTAGCTGCCGTGGTGGGCGAGGCCCATCCGGTCGGTCTCGCAGTAGCGGACCCGGATGCGATGGGTGTGGGTTGGTTCCATCAGGAACCGCCAAGGTAGAGCCGGTGCGGCACGGCCGCCACCCGCGACCGCGCACGGGCCAATGCCACCTCGCCGGGCGGCACTCCCGTCCGCGCGGACTCTTCCAGCAACCCGGCCACCACCTGCCCGATCGCGACGATGCGGTCGTCCCCCACCCTCGTGCCGTGCAACTGGTGCAGGCAGCCCACGATCAGCGCGCCGGCGTTGGCGACGAAGTCGGGTGCCACCGGGATGCCGCGCTCGTGCAGGATGCGACCCACACGGTCCGACGCGAGCAGGTTGTTGGCCGCGCCGCAGACGGCGCGCGCGGACAGGCTGCGCGCCGCCGCCTCGTCAAGCAGGCCGCCGAGGGCACAGGGTGCCAGCACGTCACACCGTGTCTCGAGGACGCGGTCGGGGTCCACGAGCCCGGCACCCAGTTCTGCCGCGAGACACTTGGCACGCTGCCCGTCGACGTCAGCCAGCAGCAGGCGCGCCCCGACTTCACGGCACATGCGCGCGAGCGGGCCGCCCACGGTTCCGAGCCCCTGCACCAGCACGGTGGCCCCTTCGAGCACGAGGCCTGCATGTCGAGCGGTGGCTTGCAACGCGTGGAACACCCCGAGTGCCGTGGCCCGGCCGAGGTCCCCGGGCCCGCCCGAGTCCGGGTCGGCGCAGTGGCGCGTGCGGGAGCACACGGCACGGAGGTCCGCGTCCGTGGTGCCGACGTCGGGACCAGTGGAGAAGCGCCCGCCCAACGACTCGACGAACTCGCCGATCCGGCGGTAGGCCGCCTCCCGGTCCAGGCCAGGATGGTCCACCAGCACGAGCTTGCCGCCTCCCGCCGGCAGGCCGGCCATGGCGCACTTCCATGTCATGGCCGAGGCGAGGGCCAGCACGTCGCGGGTGGCATCGGCGACCGACCCGTAGGCACGCCGACGGATGCCCCCGAACGCCGGCCCCATCCGCGTGTCGTGGACCGCCAGTACGGCCTGCATCCCGCTGGCGCGGTCCACCAACACCTGCACCTGCTCGAAGTCACCGTCGCCGGGGAGGTCTGGGAGCAAGCTCATGTGCAGTCGATTGTGGCCGCGGGGACGATTTCCGGGAAGAATCGCCGCCCCTACCCCTCCAAGCCGCCCCATGAACCGTCTCGCCGTATCGACCCTGCTCCTGCTGGCCGCATGCTCCGGCGCACCCGATGCCAACGACCCGGCCCAGGGCGAGTTCGACGCAGCCGTCGAGAAGGAGTTCCAGCAGGTCGAGGCGAACGCCAAGCGCGACCGCGAGTTCCCCCGCGTGCTGCTGCAACTGGACAAGGCACTTGCCGGCTATGCCTCTTCCCTGGACCAGAAGGGCTCGCCCAACGCAGACCGGCGCGCCGACTCGCTGGAGCGCCTGATCACCAGGCTGGTGCGGGAGAACCAGGCACAACTGATCGCAACCGCCGCCGACTCCAGCGTGGTGGCCAACCAGGGCATCGCGTTGTCCGCACTCGGGTTCGCGGAGAGCAAGGAGATCATGCCCGTGCTGCTGAGCGGCGCGCAGAGCTCCGACCCCTTCCTCGCCGACCGGGCGATCTTCGGCCTCGCGATGCTGATGGACCCAGCTACCCCCTTGGGTGTCCTCATGAAGGTGGTCGACAACCCGGCCCACGGCATCGAGGGCCGCGCCAGTGCGGCATGGACCCTCTTCCGCCTGCAGCCGGTGACGTTCGAGAAGGAGAAGCTCATCGCGTTCTGGAAGCAGGTCGCGAACAAGCCGCGCACCGAGGTGGAGCCGAGCGTGCTGCTGCAGGCGGTCCGCGGGCTCGGCCTCACCCGCGACACGGCCAATGCCCCCGACGTGGCACGCCACCTCGACCACCCGACCCCCAAGATCCGCGAGGCGAGCGCCGTGGCGCTGGGCCGGATGAATGCCCAGGGCGAGGTGCCGAGGCTCATCGACATGCTCACGCCGGCCGAGACCAACCCCAACGTGCGCCTGGCTGCCCGCAAGGCGCTGCAGGCGCTTTCCGGCGGTGCCGACCGCGGGTACGAGGTCGACGAGTGGCGCAAGATCTTCGATCGCGGCAACTGATCCTGTCCGGTGCGCTGCTGGCAATGGCAGCGTGCTCGCGCACGGGCTTCGACCCGTCGGTGCTGGACCCGGCAACGCTGCCCAAGGTTGTGCTCGAACACTGCCACGGCACCCTGGTGGGCTCGATGGACCGGGTGAGCGCAGTCGCCACCGACCCTGCCGGCAAGGAGTGGCAGGTGCACGCGCAGTTGCCCGCACGGTTGCGGGCGCAACAGGGGAACACCGTGCACCTGCTGGTCGGCGACACGTTCCAGTCCTTCGCAGGCGACCGCAGGCTGCCGCCGGACCAGGGTGTCGAGAAGGCGCTGGTCGAGCTGCGCACGGTGCTCGATGCCGCTGCGCTGGGACCGCTGCAGCGCACGGTGGAGACGAGGCGCGTGGACGCGCGTTCGTTCCACCTGAAGCTGACCGACGGCGAGGCCCTCGTTCTGCTGCGCGCCGACGACCTACGCCCCGAGGCCTTCCGGCTGCGCGGTGGCGAGGTGCACGTGACCGACTGGCTGCGCACCACCACCACCTGGATCCCGCGCAGGCTGCGCGTCGGCAACGGACCCGAGTGGGCACTGCGGTTCCAGCTCTCCGACGTCGACTGGGCGCCCGGGTTCTTCGAGCCGCCCGCAGGTGCGGCGACCACCGCCAACGAGCAGCCTGCCGTGCGCATCGCCGGCAACCGTCCGGAGCCGCGACCCAGGCTCCCGGTGCGCGACGAGAACCGCGCCATGCGCTGGGTCGTGGTGGACGACCCCGGCACGTGGGAACTGCGCGCCCAGGCTTACCGCGAGCACCACGACCTGCTCGTCGCCGCGGAGCAGCAGATCGCTGGCTTCCCGGGATTCTTCACCGAAGGCGACCAGAAGAAGATGTCGGTGCCCTTCCGGCAGCGACCGGACGGCAAGGCCTTCGACGCCCCCGTGGGCTGGGACGTGCGCAACCTGCCGCGCACCGAGGTGCTGCTGGTGTTCCCCGACGCGGGTGACTACGAGCAGAAGGTGCTGCGCGGCACCGAGCTGTTGCAGCAGGCAGTGGCCGAGCAGGGACTCACCACCATCGGGCCGGTGGTCGCACAGCCCTACTTCCACCTGCAGGATG
This sequence comes from Planctomycetota bacterium, assembly GCA_041178545.1. GTDB lineage: Bacteria > Planctomycetota > UBA1135 > UBA1135 > UBA2386 > JBEATZ01. Next base: position 9,421 of record JBEGVB010000039.1, on the reverse strand, counting down.
GCGTGCCACCCCCGGACAAGCTGGCTGCGCCGGTGGTGCGGGTCACGGTGACGATCGAGTGAACCGTCCGGGAGGAACATCGTCGCGCGCCGTTGCAGCCAGCCCGCTGGGCCCGCTTGCCGTGGAGGTGGATGCAGCCGGTCGGCTGGTGCGCATCGAACTGGGCGTGCGCGCGTCTCGCCCCATGATGCAGCCGCGTGCAGCTGGGCCCTGCGCGCCGGTGCTGGAGCAGTTGGGCGAGTACTTCGCAGGCAGGCGGCGCAGCTTCGACCTCGAGCTCGCCATGCACGGGACCGCGTTCCAGCTGGCCACCTGGCGCGCGCTGCAGGCGATCCCTTGGGGAACCACCCTCAGCTACGCGCAGGTTGCCCGCGCCGTGGGCAGTCCCAGGGCCATGCGCGCCGTGGGCGGGGCCAACGGCGCCAACCCGCTGCCCATCGTGGTTCCATGCCACCGGGTGGTCGCGGCCGACGGCACGCTCGGGGGGTACAGCGGCGGACTGGCCAACAAGCGCTGGCTGCTCGCGCACGAGGGTGCGGCCGTTCGCGACTGAGCACGGACGACACCGCCGGAAGGCTATGCTTCGCCGCCGCATGGCTGCTCCCATCCTGTCCAACCGCTGGTCCGTCCTGATGCTGGCGCTCGCCTCGTGCTCGGTCACGGAAGCGGAGGGCGAGGAAGGACCCGAGTTCCCCAATGCAGCGCTGCAGTGGCGCACCGAGCGCATGCTGGACGAGAACGGGTCGATCCCCGAGGGCGCGTGGCAGGCGGCACTGCAGGCAAGGCAAGCGCTCGTCGCCACCACGGCGACCCTCGACGACGGCGGCATCGCGCCCACGGCATGGGTCGAGCGCGGCCCATTCAACGTGGCCGGGCGCAGCCGCACGCTCGTCGTCGACCCCCGCAACCCCAACGTGCTGTGGTCCGGCGGCGTGAGCGGCGGCCTGTGGAAGAGCACCGACCGCGGGCTCACCTGGTCCACCCAGACCGACTGGTGGACCAACCTCTCGATCGCCTCCATGACGATGGACCCCGCCAACCCGGACGTCATGTACGTGGGCACCGGCGAGGGGTTCTTCAACGACAACGTCGCCCGCGGCGTGAACCGCAGTGCCATCCGTGGGGCCGGGTTGTTCCGCACCGCCGACGGCGGCACGACGTGGACCCAGCTGCCGGGAACGGCCACGTGGCAGTACGTGCAGTCGATCGCGGTGCAGCCCGGCAACTCCAGCGTGCTGCTCGCCGCGGTGCGGCCGGGCGGCGTCCTGCGCTCGACGGACGGCGGCCAGACGTGGACGGTGGTGCGCAGCGCGTTCTCCTGCAACCAGGTCTCCTTCGACCCTGCGAACGGCGCCCAGTGCGTGGCGCAGGTGGTCGACAGTTCCCTCGCACTGCACGAGGTCGTGTGGTCCGCGGACGGCGGCGCCACCTGGACCAACGCGCTCTCGGGCCTCGTCGGCATGAACTCCTACGACGCACGCGTGGAGTTCTGCTGGGCGCGCAGCAGCCCCAACGTGGTCTACGGGTCGACTGGCCTGAACGGCGGCAAGGTGTGGCGCAGTGCCGATGCCGGCAGGAACTGGACGCTGCGCACCGGCGCCACCGCCACGGGAACGTCCTGGTACTTCAACGGGTTCTGGGTCGACCCCACCAACGAGAACGTGATGGTGGCTGCGGGCCTGCACGTGTGGCGCAGCACGGACGGTGGCGCGACCTTCACGCGCATCACGAACGGCTACATCATGACGGCAGACCCCCACCTCGACGTGCACAACGTCGTGGCGGACCCCGGCTACAACGGCACCACCAACCGCAGGGTGTACGTGACCACGGACGGCGGGCTGCACGTGGCCCCCGACATCCTTGCTGCCGGCCAGGGCACCGGCTGGACCGACCTCGACGTGGGCATGCGGTCGACGCAGTTCTACGGCGCCGCAGGCAACGCATCCGCGGGCCTGCTCGTGGGCGGGCTGCAGGACAACGGCACCCAGCGCCTGCTCGGTGCAGGCACGCAGTCGAACATGACCTTCGGTGGCGACGGCGGCCTCGTGCAGATCGATTCCACCAACCCCAGCTACGTCTACGGCGAGTACGTGTGGTCGCAGGTGTTCCGCTCCACCAACGGCGGCGCCTCGGCGAGCTTCTGCTACACGGGCATCACCGAGACCACGGCCGCGACCGCCAACTTCATCACGCCGCTCGTGCTGGACCCCAACCAGCAGGCGCGCCTGTACGTGGGTGCAACGCGACTCTGGCGCACCGAGAACGCGCGTGCAGCCACGGTCGCGTGGAGTGCGGTCAAGCCGTCCGTGGGCAGCAAGATCAGCGCCGTGGCGGTGACGCCAGGCAACTCGTCCCTGGTGTGGGTGGCCCACAACGACGGCCGCGTCTACCGCACCACCAACGGCACCGCCACCGCACCAACTTGGGTCGCCGTGGACGACAACGTCGCACTCGACCCGCTGCCCAACCGCTACGTCACCCGGCTTGCCGTCGACCCGCGCGACCCCAACGTGGTGTGGGCATCGTTCGGCGGCTTCAGCAGCGGCAACGTACGCGTGACGCGCAATGGCGGTGCGAGCTGGACCGACGCGAGCGGCGCCCCGGGCAGGAGGCTGCCGGATGCACCGGTCAACTGCGTGATCGTGCACCCGGACGACAGCAATGTCGTGTACGTGGGCACCGAGGTGGGCGTGTTCGCCAGCGACAACGGTGGTGCCCACTGGTCGGCCACCAACGACGGGCCTGCAAACGCCCCGGTCGAGGAGATCGCCTTCGTTGCCGGCTCCCGCAGGATCGTGGCCGCCACGCTGGGCCGCGGCATGTGGACCTGCGACGTGTACCGCCCGTCGCTGCAGACCTTCGGCACGGCTTGCGCGGGCCACGCGACCCCGCCGCTCGTCGACGTGGACCCACTCGCCCCTGCCCGCGCGGGACGCACCATGCAGTGGACCGGCGGCAGCTTGCCAGCCGGCTCGGTCGCCTTCCTCGCGCTCGGCCTCTCGAGCACCGCGTGGTCTGGCGGCGCACTGCCTGCAGACCTTGGGTTCGCGGGCATGCCCGGCTGCTCGCTGCTGGTGAGCCCCGATGCCATGCTGCTCGCACAGACAGACGCAAGCGGCACGGCGCGCGTCCCGCTGCAACTGCCTGCGGGCGCGGGCATCGTGGGGAGCGTGATCCACGGCCAGTGGCTCGCGCAGGCCCCGGGCCTCAACCTCGCGGGGCTCGCCGTGAGCGCAGGACTTCGCGTCACCGTCGGCCAGTGACCCCGTCCCCACCCCTGTCCGGCGAACCCACCGCATGAAGCTCCCAAGCCCCTCCGAACACTCGCGCCACTGGGACCTCGACCCGTCGGTCGTCTTCCTCAACCACGGCAGCTTCGGCGCCTGCCCGCGCACGGTGCTGGCTGCACAGCGCGAGTTCGTGGCCCGCATGGAACGCGAGCCGGTGCTGTTCGTGCACCGCGACCTCGAGGGCCTGCTCGACGTGGCCCGCGGATCCCTCGCATCCTTCCTCGGCGCGGATGCCGACGACCTCGCGTTCGTGCCCAACGCAACCGCTGGGGTGAACACCGTGCTGCGCTCGCTGCGCCTCGAGCCCGGCGACGAGGTCGTCACCACCGACCACGAGTACAACGCGTGCCGCAACGCGCTCGACATGGTGGCGCAGCTCTGGGGCGCGCGCGTGGTCGTGGCTCAGGTGCCCTTCCCGCTGCAGGACCCTGCCCAGGTCGTCGACGCACTCACCCGCTGCATCACCCCGCGCACAAGGTTGCTGCTGGTCGACCACGTCACCAGCCCGACGGGGATGGTGCTGCCCGTCGACCGCATCGTTGCCGCCTTCGCAGCGCGCGGCGTCGACACGCTCGTGGACGGTGCCCATGCACCGGGCATGCTGCCGCTGGAGTTGCGCAGCCTCGGCGCCGCCTACTACACGGGCAACTGCCACAAGTGGCTGTGCACGCCCAAGGGCTCTGCATTCCTCTTCGTGCGGCGCGACCGGCAGGCGGGGATCCGTCCCCTTGCCATCAGCCACGGTGCCAACTCGACGCGCACCGACCGCTCGCGCTTCCGCCTGGAGTTCGACTTCACCGGCACCTGCGACGCGTCGCCCTGGCTCGCCATCCCTGCCGCCCTCGACTTCCTCTCGCACCTGTTGCCGGGCGGCATCCCCGCACTCATGGCCCACAACCGCTCGCTCGCGCTGCGGGCCCGCGACCTCCTCTGCAACGTGCTCGGCACCGCAGCTCCCTGCCCCGACTCCATGATCGGGTCCCTCGCCAGCATCGTGTTGCCGCCGCTCGAACGGGAGCCGGTGGGAGTGCTGGGGCTCGACCCGCTGCAACTCGAACTGTGGGAACGTTGGCGCGTGGAGATCCCCGTGATGCGCTGGGCGTCCCCCAGGCTTCGCATGCTGCGGGTCTCCCCGCAGGCCTACAACTCGTTCGAGCAGTACGAGTACCTGGGTCACGCCGTGCTGGCGTCCGAGGCGGCGCTGCGCAGAGCCTGACGGAGGCGCATGCCGCAGGGCGTTCAGCGACTGCCGGCGGGCTGACCCTGTTCGCGCTCGCGACGCAGTGCATCGATGCGTTTGGCCACTTCCTCGGCCTCGGCGGTCAGGTAGGCGTAGCCCTTGATGTCGCCGCCGCGCTGCAGGTCGCGGGCGCGCTCCAGCAGGGTCTCGTACTCACTCTGGAGGCGGGGCAGGGGATCGCGTTGGAACCATCCGAACATGTGTTGGGTTTCGCAGCCCAAGGATCCGCCGATGCAACGAATCCGCGCCGCACGCATTGCGAAACAGGCGTTTCACCTTGTTGCGCGGCGCCGTGTGGCGCAGCGCGGGCGGAAACGCCCGTTTCAATCATTTGTTGGTCCCGCTACCCTCCACCACTCCCCATGACTGCCCAGGAAACCCGACAGGCCATCCTCGACGTGGCTGAGTCCCTGTTTGCCGAGGTCGGCTTCTCCGCCACCACGATGCGGATGCTGACTGCACGCGCAGGGGTCAACCTCGCCGCGGTCCACTACCACTTCGGCAGCAAGGAGGAACTCACGCTGGCGGTCATGGACCGCATCGTCGAGCCCGTGCACCGCGCCCGGCTGGAACGACTCGAGGCCCTCGAACGCGCGACGGCAGCACCCAGCCTCGAGGACGTGGTGCGCGCCTACGTCGAGCCGGTGTTCCAGCTGCACGGCACCGACTCGGCGGCGACCCGCACCTTTGGCCGCGTGATGGGCGAGCAGCCGCCCTTCCTGCGCGACTTCCTCGCCTCCCGGTTCGGCCCGATCCTCGGGCGCTTCGCGCAGCAGTTGCAGCGCGCGCTCCCGGAGGTCGAGGAGTCCTCGTGCTACTGGCGCTTCCACTTCTGCGCCGGGGCGATGGCGCACACCATGCAGCACGCTGCGCTCGTGCGTCAGCTCAGCGGCGGCCGCTGTGACCCCGCCGACACGCGCGAGGTCCGCGAACAGCTGGTGGCCTTCGTGATGGCCGGCATGCGCGCTGAGGCCCCCACGGCGGGAGCCTCGCGTTGAGCAGGAACCGCAGTCGTGCCCTCGTGGTCGCGCTCGCGACCGCGGTCGCCGGCTGCCGCTCCGCGCCGCCGGAACCGGTGGCACCCGAACGGCTGGGGATCGACCTGCCTGCCGCGTGGAAGGCGACGGTCTCCGCCAAGGGCTCGCCCTCGCAGGACTGGTGGCGCGGGTTCGCCGACCCGAGCCTCGATGCGCTCCTCGCCGACGCGCTCACCCACAACCAGGGGCTCGTTGCGGCAGCCGAACGCGTCCTGGCCGCGGACGCACGGCAGGTCATCGCAGGCGCACCGCGACTGCCGCAGGTCGACGGCGGCCTGACCGCCAACCGCACACGGCGCAACTTCATCGGCTTCCCCATCCCGGGCAGCGACCCGGACGACCCGCCGAGCGTCACCACCACGATCTACGGCACCAGCCTCAACCTCAGCTGGGAGCTCGACCTGTGGGGCCGCCTCGCAGCCGTGGGCTCTGCGGCATCCGCCGACCTGCAGGCCTCCGTGGCCGACCTCGCTGCAGCGCGGCTCAGCCTCGTGGGACAGGTGTGCAAGGCGTACTTCGCCGCCGTCACCGCTGCCGAGCTGCAACAGCTTGCCGAGTCCTCGGTCGCCAGCTTCGAGGCCACCGCAGCGGACGTGCGGGAGCGGTACCGGAGCGGCGTGCGGCCGGCCCTCGACGTCCAGCTCGCGGAACTCAACGTGTCGCAGGCGCGGGCCAACGTGCAACTGCGCAAGGAGGAGCTTGCGCGCACCCTCCGCCAGCTCGACGTCCTTGCCGGCCGTTACCCGGCAGGCGAGCAGGTGTTCGCGCTCGAGCTGCCGCAGCAGGTGCCCGAGGTCCCGGCCGGGATCCCGTCCGAGCTGCTGCAGCGCAGGCCCGACCTCGCTGCGGCCGAGCGCAGGCTCGCGGCCGCCGGGTGCCGACTCGACGCGGCACGCGCCGCGCTCTACCCGCGCATCAGCCTCACGGCCAGCGGCGGCACCTCGACCGACGACCTGAAGAACGCAGCGGACTCCGACTTCCGCGTGTGGAGCCTCGGGGCCAACCTCGTCCAGCCGCTCTTCCAGGGCGGCGCGCTGCGCGCCGAGGTCGAACGCAACGAGGCCGTGCAGCGCGAGCTGCTGGCCAACTGGACCGGGGCCGTGCTGGGTGCGCTTGCCGACGTCGAGTCCGCACTGGCAGCCGAGGCCCTGCTGGCCGAGCGCGAGCGGGCGCTGGACGACGCCGCGCGTCATGCGCGCCTGGCTGCCGGACTCGCTTCGGAACGCTACCGGCAGGGCATCAGCGACTTCCTTGCCGTCAACGACAGCCAGCGCCAGTCGTTCCTCGCGGACACCGCGCTCGTCGCCATCCGGCAGCAGCGGCTCGCCAACCGCATCGACCTCCACCTCGCGCTCGGCGGCGGCTACGAGCCCGCACCGGCAACCGAATCCCCATGAGACGCCTCCTGCAGATCCTGCTCCCCCTCCTCGTGCTGGGCGGGGCAGTTGCCTGGCTCGTGCACAGCATCGGCAACATGCCGGCAGCCGCCTCGCGTGCACCGGCCTTCGTCCCGCCCCTCGTGCGCGTGGTGGTCGCACGCCCAGAGTCCGTGCGTCTCGACGTCCAGGCGAGCGGCACCGTCGAGGCGCGCACCAGCGTGACGGTCTCCTCGCAGGTGGCAGGCCGCGTCAAGTCGGTGTCACCAGCCCTGCGGGCAGGAGGGTTCTTCGCAGCAGGAGAGGCGCTGGTGGGCATCGAGCCCGAGGACTTCGAGTTCACACTCGTGCAGCGCAAGGCCGAGCTTGCGCGCGCCCAGGTGCAGCTGCTGCGCGAACAGGCGGAGGCCGAGGCGGCGCTCAAGGCATGGCACCAGATCGAGGGCGACCGCCCGCCCACGGCACTCGTGGCGCGCGAACCACAGCTGGCCGAGGCTCGCGCTCTGGTGGCCTCCGCGGAGGCGCAGGTACAGCAGGCCGAGCTCAACCTCAGCCGCACGACGGTCGCGCTGCCCTTCGCTGGCCGCATCCGCAAGGCCATGGTGGACGTGGGCCAGTACGTGATGACGGGACAGGCCCTGGCCGAGGCCTACGCCACCGACGTGGCAGAGGTGCGGCTGCCGATCGGCGCCGAGGACCTTGCCTTCGTCGACCTGCCGATGCTGCACGAGGGCGACAAGGAGCCGCACGGCGCCGCCGAGATGACGCTCACGGCCGAGTTCGCCGGCAGGACGCACACCTGGCAGGGCGTGATCGACCGCACCGAGGGTGAGATGGACCGCCGGACGCGGCAGGTCACTGCCGTGGGCCGCGTCGAGTCGCCGTATGCCGCAGGCGGCATGGAGAACCGCCCCCCGCTCAAGGTCGGCATGTTCGTCCAGGCCACGGTCAAGGGCAGGACCTTCGACGGTGTCGTCACGCTGCCGCGCTCCGCGCTGCGCCCTGACAGCACGGTCGTGGTCCTCGACAGCGAGAACCGCATCAGCTTCCGCAAGGTCGACGTGCTGCGTTCGGACCGCACCAACGCGCTGGTCCGCAGCGGACTTGCCGCCGGGGACCGCGTGTGCGTGTCGCCGCTCGATGCCCCGGTCGAGGGCATGGCAGTGCGCGTCGCCGACGAGGCAAGGACCCCGGGCTCACCCGTGCCGGAGGGCTCGGCCCGATGAGCGAGGAGACCCCCAAGGGCATGGTGGCGTGGTTCACCACCCACCCGGTGGCCGCCAACCTGCTCGCGTTCTCGATCCTCGTGGGCGGGTTCCTGACCCTGCCCTTCGTGCGCAAGGAGGTCTTCCCCGAGATCTCCCCCAGCATCGTCACCGTGACCGTCCCCTACCTCGGCGCAACACCGGTGGAGGTCGAGCGCGGCGTGTGCATGCGCATCGAGGAGGCCGTCGAGGGCGTCACCGGCGTCGACAAGGTCAGCTCGGTGGCCCTCGAGGGCGCGGGCGTGGTGACCGTCGAGGCCCTGCAGGAGGCCGACCTCGAGCAGGTGCTCGACGACGTCAAGGCGCGCGTCGACGCCATCACCAACTTCCCCAAGGAGACCGAGGAGCCGGTGATCTCACGCCTCGTCGTCCGCAAGGAGGTCATCAGCGTGGCGATCCGCGGCAGTGCCGACGAACGCACGCTCAAGACCCTCGGCGAGCGCGCGCGCGACACACTCACGACGCTGCCCGGCATCACGCAGGTGGAGCTGTACGGCGTCCGCCCCTACGAGGTGTCGGTCGAGGTCTCCGAGGACCGGTTGCAGCAGCACGGTCTCACCTTCGACGAGGTTGCGGCAGCAGTGCGCCGGTCCTCGCTGGACCTGCCGGCAGGAAGCATCAAGGCCGAGTCGGGCCAGACCCTCATCCGCGCCCAGGCCCAGGCCTACACCGGCACGGACTTCGAGCAGTTGGTGGTGCTGAGCAAGCAGGACGGGACGCGCGTCACCCTGGGCGAGGTGGCGACGGTGGTCGACGGCTTTGCCGACGACGACCTGCTGGCGCGGTTCGACGGCGAGCCGGCGGTGCTCCTCAAGGTGTTCCGCGTCGGCGACCAGGATGCGCTGCAGATCACGCAGTCGGTGCGCGACTGGGTGGCAGGCGACGGGAAGTCGATGCTGCCCGAGGGCGTCACGATGAGCACCTGGCGCGACGAGTCGGTGATCCTCCGTGGCCGCATCGAGCTTCTCCTCAGGAACGCAGCCCAGGGCTTCGTGCTCGTCCTCCTGCTGCTCGCCCTCTTCCTGCAGCTGCGGCTCGCCCTCTGGGTCGGGTTCGGCATCCCGGTGGCCTTCATGGGCGCCGTGATGCTGATGCCCGCCCTGGACGTCTCCATCAACCTGATCTCGCTGTTCTCGTTCCTGCTGGTGCTCGGCATCGTCGTCGACGATGCCATCGTGGTGGGCGAGAACGTGTTCGAGCACCGCAAGCG
>JBEGVB010000038.1:0-15838 GCA_041178545.1 Planctomycetota bacterium | reverse complement strand
CCGGTCTCACCTACGTCCTCCTGCGGACCACCCCGGACCCCAGCGGCATCAACACACACGTCCAACTGGGCATGCAGCCGTGCGGCTGGCCTGCCGCGTACGGCATCCCCTGTCCCACCTGTGGCGTGACCACGTCTGCGAGCCTCTTGGTGCACGGGCGGGTCCTCGACGCCCTGGTGAACCAGCCGTTTGGGGCGCTGGCTGCAGCCGGCGGGCTCGCAATGGGGGTGTGGTGCGCATGGTGCCTTTTGCGCGGCCGGTCGATCCTCGGTGAAGTCGCGATGTGGCCGCTCTGGCGTGGCAGTTTCGTCGCCCTCCTGCTGCTGCTCGCCTCATGGCTCTACAAGTACATGGTGTTCCGTGCGCGCTGAGGGCCAGCGATGACCGGGCAGGACGGCTTGTCGCGTGCCGAGCCGCAGCCCTCGTGGTTCGTGCCGGTCGCAGTCGGTGCACTCTTCACCGTGGTGCTGCACGGCATCGCCGTCCACCGCAACGAGACCTGGTGGTTCCTCTGCCTCACCTGCGGCGCCAGCGGCACGCCTGCAGGGTTGCTGCCCGCATGGCTGGCGCTGCGCCGCGAGCCGCACCTCGGGGCTGCCTCGGGGTTTGCCGTCGCCTTCATCGCCACGGGCATCGGGGCGGCATGTTGCGCAGTCCTGTCCTGGCTCCGCGGCTTCTCGTTCGACCCGCAGTTCCTCGTGCGCCTCGGGGAGACGTGGCGCCAGGCGGGACTCGGCGAGGACGAGGTCGCACGCCAGCTTGCCGTCGTCGAGGACACCGGGCCGGTGGTGGCGGTCACCACCGCAGGACTGCTTGCCATCACTGGCGGCGTGAGCGGTGCCGTGCTCGCGGCATGGGTCGGCCGTCGCAGTGGGCTGCAGCCACCGACGGACGGTGGCAGCTGAACCCGACTCAGTCCCTGCGGCCCCGACGTCTGCCGCGGTCGGTGCCGACCTGGCCCTTGGGCGGCTTCTCCGCCTCGAGCGCCTCCTCCACCATGCGCCGGTACGACTCGTAGCGGGTGGGTGCGACCTCGCCGCGCTCGACGGCGGCACGCACGGCGCACTTCGTCCCGTCGAGGTGAAGGCAGTCGCGGAACGCGCACTGCGGCAACAAGGCGCCGATCTCCGGCAGCAGGAACTGCAGCTCCTGGCTGCCGACGTGGAACAGGTGGAACGCCCGGATGCCCGGCGTGTCGAGCACGTGGCCGCCGCCCGGCAACGGCACCAGCTCGGTGTGGGTCGTGGTGTGCCTGCCGTGCTGGCTTGCGTTGAGCGAACCGACCCGGAGTGCGAGACCGGGTACCACCGCATTGAGCAGCGTCGACTTGCCGACACCGGAGAGCCCGACGACAGCAGTCCGGTTCCTGTGCAGCAGCTCACCCAGTGCGGCGATCGACTCCCGGGTCTCCCGTCCGGGTGCGGTGCTCTCGACGAACACGTCGTAGCCGATGCGGCGGTACAGGGCTGCCCACGCTTCAACCTCTCCCGGTTCCGCGAGGTCGGCCTTGGTGATCGCGACCACTGGCTGGATGCGCTCGCGTGTCGCCGCGGCGAGGATCCCGTCCACCACCTCGGTCTGGAAGCGCGGCTCCCGGATGGAGGCCACGGCCACCACGAGCGAGATGTTGGCGGCCACCAGCTGCGCCTTCTCCGAGCTCTCGCTGGACGCACGCCGCACCAGCACCGTGGTGCGCGGCAGGATGGCGTCGATGGCAGCGCCCTCGTCGGAGGTCCGCAGGACCACACGGTCGCCCACTGCGAGCGGCTGCTTCTCGCGTCCGCGCTCCTCGAAGAGCTTGCCCGCGAGCGGCACGGTCATGCGGGCGCCGTCGACCTCGACGTGGCACAGTTTCGCGTCGACGCGTAGAACCAGCCCCTCCACCGATGATGACTGCGCCATGGAGCCCTAGCGCACCGACCGGAAGGCTTGCACCGAGCCCGACGGGCGCACTGCACCTCGGCAACGCGCGCACGTTCCTGCTGGCCTGGCTTTCGATCCGTTCACGGCGTGGCACTCTACTGCTGCGCATCGAGGACATCGACAGCCCGCGCGTGCGAAGTGGCGCGGAGCAGCAGACCCTCGAGGACCTCAGTTGGCTCGGAATCGACTGGGACGGCGAGCTGGTGCGGCAGACTGACCGACTCGACCGGTATGCAGCGGCTGCCGACCGGCTCGTTGCCGCGGGCAGGGCCTACCCGTGCGTGTGCAGCCGCAAGGAGATCGAGGAGGCCGCCTCTGCCCCGCACGAGGACGACCACGAGGGACCTGCGTACCCCGGCACCTGCAGGGGCAGGTGGCGCACGGTCGCCGAAGCCGAGGCCGAGACCGGCAGGAAGGCCGCCCTGCGGTTCCGCGTCGACTGCAATGCCGTACCGTTCGAGGACCGGTTCCGCGGACCACAGGAAGGTCGGGTGCGCGGAGACTTCGTCGTGCAGAAGCGCGACGGTGGCCCTGCCTACCAGCTCGCAGTCGTGGTCGACGACGGCGCGCAGGGCGTGACCGAGGTGCTCCGCGCCGACGACCTGCTGCCGAGCACACCCCGCCAGCTGCTGGTCTACGAGGCACTGGGCCTGCAGGTGCCAACCTTCTGCCACGTGCCGCTCGTGACCGGTCCAGACGGCCTGCGGCTCGCAAAGCGCCACGGCGACACCTCGCTCCGGCACCTGCGCGCGCAGGGCGTGGGTGCAGCTGAACTTTGCGGGTACCTCGCGGCCCTCTGCGGCCTTCGTCCGCACGGGACCCGCTGCATGCCGAGCGACCTGCTCGCGGACTTCGACCTCCGCAGGGTGCCGAGGCAGCCGGTGGTGGGCAGCGACCACGCGCTCTGCTGAGCTCCCCGCGTGGCATACTGGCCGGCCTGATGTCCGCGGACGCGAACGCGATCGTGCTCTACGACGGCACCTGCAGGCTCTGCAACGCCAGCGTGCAGTACCTGCTGCGGTGGGACCGCAGGGGGACGCTCCGCTTCGCCAGCCTGCAGTCCGCATTCGCAAGGGACCTGCTCCAGCGCCTCGGCATGTCCGGCAGGCTCCCGGACAGCATCGTCGTGGTGGAGGGCGGCAGTCTGCTGGTGCGTTCTGCCGCCGGCCTTGCGATCTGCCGCCACCTGCGCATGCCCTGGCCCCTGTTCCGTGGCTTCGTGGTCGTCCCGAGGTTCCTCCGCGACCTCGTCTACGACTGGGTCGCCCGCAACCGCCACCGTTGGTTCGGGCGCGAGCCGAACTGCGCGTTGCCGCGCCCCGAGTGGCGGGAGCGCTTCCTCGACGCAGACGAGGGCTGATGGCGCAGAGCCTCCTGGTGCGCCAAGATGCGTCCATGAGCCAAGGTCCGCGTCAGGTCTCCTCGCCGAAGAACCCGCTGGTGCGCGCGTTCCGGGACGCCGCTGCCGGCGAGCCGGGTGACGTGCTGCTGGTGGAGGGGACGAAGTTGCTGCGCGAGGCCTTGCAGGCCGGGCTTGCCGTCAGGGTGGCCGCAGTGTCGCCGCGGCTGCGCGACGACACCCTGCGTGCGGACCTGTCTGCTGCCGCAGACGAGTTCGTGGAGTGTGCCGACGAGGTGCTCGAGCGGATGAGTTCGGTGGAGACCCACCAGGGGGCGGTCGCTGTCGTCGCCAGGCCCGACTGGCGGGAGCCCGACCTGCTTGGCAAGGGGCTCAGTCCGCTCGTGGTCGCTGCAGCTGGCGTTCGCGACCCCGGCAACCTCGGCTCCCTGCTCCGCACGGCTGAGGCTGCAGGTGCCACCGGCGTGCTCGCGCTCGCGGGCGGTGCGGACCCGTTCCGCGAGAAGGCCGTGCGCGGGTCGATGGGCTCCGTGTTCCGGCTGCCGGTGATGGCTGGCCTCCAGCCGCAGCAGGTCGTCGAGTTCGCACGGCGTCACCTGCTCCAGCTGGTGGTGGCAGACGGCAGCGCCAATACCGACTACCTCCAGGCTGACCTCCGCAGGCCAACTCTGCTCGTCGTGGGTGCGGAGGCACAGGGGGTTCCCGTCGAACTGGTACGCGCCGCGGACCAGCGCATGCGCATCGGCATCGCGCCGGCGGTGGAGAGCCTCAACGTGGCCGTCGCCTGCGGCGTGATCCTCTTCGAGGCACGGAGGCAGCGGAAGTGAGCCTGTTCGAGCCCGCGCCGGAGACGCCGGCAAGGGGTGCAGCTGCCCACGCGCCGCTCGCCGAGCGCATGCGGCCCCGCACGCTGGAGGAGTTCCTCGGGCAGGACCAGGTCGTCGGGGAGGGCCGTGCGTTGCGCACTGCGATCGAGCAGGGCAAGGCCGGGTCGCTCGTGCTGTGGGGACCGCCCGGCGTCGGCAAGACCACGCTCGCGCTGCTCATCGCCCGGCATGCCAACCTGCACTTCGTGCCGTTCTCGGCAGTGCTGTCGGGTGTGGCGCAGGTACGGGAGGCGACTGCGGAGGCGCAGCAGCGCCGTGCCCGGGAGGGCAGGGGGACGCTGCTCTTCATCGACGAGATCCACCGCTTCAACAAGTCGCAGCAGGACGCCTTCCTGCCCTTCGTCGAGAAGGGCGACATTGTGCTGGTGGGTGCGACCACCGAGAACCCGTCGTTCTCGGTCAACGCCGCATTGCTCTCGCGGTGCCGTGTCGTCGCCCTGCAGTCGCTGCCGCAGGAGGCGCTGGCCCGGCTCGTCCGTCGTGCGCTCACCGACACCGAGCGGGGGCTCGGGGTGCGCGAGCTCACCATGGCGGAGGATGCGCTGGACCGGTTGCTCTTGCTGTGTGCGGGCGACGCACGACGCGCCCTCACGGTGCTCGAGGCGTGTGCGGCCACCTGTGTCGACCGCGACCACGTGAGTGCTGCCATGGTCACCGAGGCGTTCCAGCACCGCGCGCTGCGCCACGACAAGGACGGCGACCTGCACCACGACCTCTTGTCCGCACTGCACAAGAGCCTGCGCAACTCGGACGTGCAGGCCTCGGTCTACTGGCTCGCTCGCCTGGTCGAGGCAGGGGGTGACCCGCTTGCAGCAGCACGCCGCATGGTGGCGATGGCTGCCGAGGACGTTGGTCTTGCCGACCCGATGGCGCTGCAGGTGGCCGTGAGCGCGATGCAGGCCGTGCAGTTCCTGGGCCTGCCCGAGGGCCGCCTGCCGCTGTGCGAGGCAGCCGTCTACCTCGCGGCTGCGCCCAAGAGCAATGCTGTCGTGAGCGCCATCGACGCAGCGCTGGGAGCGGCACGCGACGGCGTGCAGCACCCGATCCCACTGCACCTGCGCAACGCGCCCACGGCACTCATGAAGGACCTGGGGCACGGCAAGGGCTACGTGTACGCGCACGCCACCAAGGAAGGTGTTGCCCGCATGAGCTGCCTGCCGGACGCCATCGCGGATGCGCGCTTCTTCGAGCCCGGCGACCGTGGCTTCGAGAAGAAGGTCGCGGAGCGGATGGCCGAGAACGACCGTCTCCGCCGGGGAGGCTGAGCCCGCGTGACGCAGCCAGAGGTGCTCCTCGGCGTCGCCGGCTGGTCCTACGAGGACTGGAAGGACGTCGTCTACCCGAGGGGCTGCAAGGACACGCTCCGTGCCGTGGCACAGCGCGTCGACCTCGTCGAGGTCAACACGACCTTCTACCACCCGCCGGTGGCACGCAACTGTGCCAGCTGGGTGCGACGCACCGAGGACCTCGGCACGCGCTTCAGTGCCAAGCTGCCGCAGGAGTTCACCCACCACGGCAGCACCGATGCTGCACTGGTCGCCGCGACCCGCGACGGGTTTGCCCCGCTGGCCGAGTCAGGCCGCCTCTGCGCCCTGCTGGCGCAGACCAACTGGCAGGTGCAGGCCACCGACCGCACGGTCGAACGTCTCGCATGGCTGCAGGACTGCTTCGGCGACCTTGCGCAGCTCGTCGTGGAGGTGCGCCATCGCTCGTGGAACGCTGCAGCTGTGCTCGAGCGCCTGCGGGCGCTGGGCATCGCCGTGGCGGCGCTCGACTACCCCGGCACGGTGGGCGGCTTCTCGGTCGACGTCACGCACTGCAACGGTGCTTCGGGCACGGCCTACTTCCGCCTGCACGGTCGCAACCGGGACGCATGGTTCCGTCAGGGCGCAGGTCGCGACGAGGTCTACCACTGGGAGTACCCGCCGGACGAGGTGCGCCAGCTGGAGCAGCGCATCGAGCGGATCGCCGCCGATGCCAAGCGGCTGCTGGTGGTGGCCAACAACCACTTCCACGGCAACGCCATGAAGGTGGTCGAGCAGCTGCTGTCCTGGTACCGGGCACGGACGGCCGGAACGTCCGGTGTTCAGGCGCCCTGAAGCGCGTCGATCTGCTGCACGACCTCGTCGACCAACGGGCCCATCAACCGGTCGCTCATGTCGAACTCGACCTCTGCCGCAGCGAACAGTTCCGGCAGCGTCCTGCTGCCGCCGAGGGCAAGCGCCCGGCGGTAGGCGGCGACGGCGCGTGCCGGGTCGCGGCGGAAGTTGCGCCACACCTGCAGCGCGGCCAGCTGCGCGATGCCGTACTCGATGTAGTAGAACGCGTGCTGGAAGATGTGCCCCTGGGCGATCCACTGCATCGCAGCCGCGTCCTCGAGGCCGGACCAGTCCACGGCGGGCGCGAACCTGCGTCGGATGTCGAGCCATGCGGCACGCCGCTCGTCGTGGCCGTGCGTCGGGTTGGCGTACATCCAGTGCTGGAACGCATCGATCGACGCGATCCACGGGAGTGTGCGCAGCACCGACTCGAGGTGCCGGGCATGTGCATACCGCGCGTCTGCCTCCGAGTAGGCCGCACCGATGCGTTCGAGCCCCATGAGCTCCATCGACATCGATGCCGTCTCGGCGAACTCGATGGGGCTGTCGCGGTAGGCACCGAGGTCGAAGTGGCGCGACAGGATGGCGTGGAACGCGTGCCCACCCTCGTGCAACAGCGTCTGGACGTCCTGGTGGATGCCGACGCCGTTGACGAAGACGAACGGCAGCCGCGTGTCCTCCAACGTGTACTGGTAGCCGCCCGGTGCCTTGCCCTTCCGGCTCATCAGGTCCAGCAGCTGGTGCTCGACCAGCACCGCGAACTCGTCCGCGAAGCGCGGGTCCACGGCACGGAACACGCGCGTGCACAGGTCCACGAGCTGGGGCTCGGTCGCAAACGGTCGCAACGGGGGCCTGCCAGACGGGTCGACCTCGAGGTCCCAGGGCCGCAGCGCGTCGAGGCCGAGGGCTCGTGCCCGCCGCTCGTCCAGTCGTCGCACCGCTGGTACCACGCAACGTTCCACCGCGCGGTGGAACGCGAGGCAGTCCTGTTCCGTGTAGTCGAAGCGTCCGAGCTCCAGGAAGCGGTACCGCGTGTAGGTGTCGAAACCTGCATTGCGACCCATGCGTGTGCGCAGGTCCACCAGCCGGTCGCACAGCGACTCCAACTCGTCCCACGTGGTCCTGCGCGCCGCCAGGCCAGCCCGCCATGCACGCTCCCGCAGGCTGCGGTCCTGGTTCTCGTAGTAGGGGCTGAGTTGCTGCAGCGTGTGGGGCCTGCCGTCGAAGTCCACGCTGACGGCACCCATGACCTCCTGTTGCCGTGCCATCAGGCCGGCTTCCTCCTGTTGCAGGGTCGTGTTGGCCTCGCGGAAGATCGAGGCAGCCGTACGCCTCCTGCGCACCAGCACGCCATGGGTGGCCTGGTCGAGCTGCGCCAGTGCAGGCGTCGCGAGGAACTTCCGGTCGAGCGCGTCCGCCAGCACGCGCACCCGCGGCATGACCTTCTGCTCCATGGCCAGGTACGCCTCGCGGGCCGCAGCGTCCTCGGTGTGGCAGGTCATGCGGATGTAGCGGCGTGCCACCTCGGCACCGATGCGTGCCGTCAACTCACTCTCGTCGCGCAGCCAGGCCTCCAGGGTGGCCGCATCCGGCAGGTCGCGTTGTTGCAGCAATGCGAACAGGGGTTCGAGGGCGGCAAGTTCGCCAGCCTCCAGGCCGTTGGGGGCGAAGTGCCAGAGCACGGGTGCAAGGGTTGCTGCCACGGTTGGGTCCAGGGTCGAGGGGGTCGTGAGTAGACGGTGGCAACGGGGCGTGGGCCAGCCCGGACCTGCGTGCTCCCGGGAGGACGGAGGTGTCCCTCGTTGTCGTGCAGACGGGACACTTGGCGTGCTTCCCCCCGGCGGGGCATGCGGCAGACTGCACGGCACGCCAGTTGAGATCCTGCGCTTTCCTGCCATGGTCCTGAACCGCCCGCTCCTCCTCGCCGCACTCGGCGCAGTCCTCCCCCTCGCAAGCTGCTACGAGGAGGAGGACTGCGGCTGCTACTACGAACCGGTCCCCGAGCTGGTGACGGTGCTCGTCGAGGTCTACGACCCCATCACCAACTTCGTCTGGGAGGACGTCGGGGTGCGCGTCGTGTCGGCCTGGCAGGAGTGGTCGAACGCCACCTACACCAACCCGGTGGTCGACTACGAACTGACCGACCAGTACGGCGAGGCCTACTTCGACAGCTTCGACATGGCCCTCGCCAACGTGGGCTTCAAGGAGGATGCCCATGGTCGCGCGGTCGTCGGGCCCTGGGAGGACATCGACGACGCGGTGGTGACCCTCGAGGTCTACGCCCCGGGCTTCGTCCCGGTGCTGGTCAACGTCCCGGTCTCGTGGGACCAACCCCGCGTGTTCGTGTCGGTCCCCTTCAACTGACCGGGGGCTGCACGCTCTGCCTGCTGCGCGCCCCGAGCCTGCGCACCAGCAGCACAGCGATGGCGCCTGCGCCCACCAGGACCAGCCCCATCTGCAGACCCTTCTGGTAGGCGGACTCGATGGACTGGTCGATGCGGCTCACGGCAGCATCGATGGTCTTCTGCACGTTGGGCATCGACTGGTCGAGGGTGCGGATGGCCGTGCCCAGCTCCGCGGCAGCCGTGCCGATGCGCGTGGCCGCCTCGCCGTACTCCACGATGTCGAACGGCTTGCCCGGCTCTGCAGGTGCAGCAGCGGCAGGTTGTGCCGCGGCTGGTTTCTCCTCCTCCGCGGGCTCGAAGCGTGCCATCAACGTGTCGAGGGCCTGCACGGTCTTGGTGAGTTCCGCCGACATCGCCTGGCCCGCGGCAATCGTCGTGCGCGATTCCGCGAGGACCGAGTTCACTGGCGCGCTGGCCTTGTCGAGGTCGGCAAGCAGTTCACTGCGCTGGCGCGAGACCTCGTCGGAGAGCTTGGCGATCGCCGCATCCGCCTGCTTGCCCACCTCGGCACCGATCTGGGTCACTGCGGCCTCGCGTTCCCGCTCGAGGTCCTTCGGCAACCGGTCCGCGGTCGCGGCAAGCGACTCGGTGACCTTGGACACACGCTCGAGCGACGCAATGGTCGTCGCGACCTCCGGCAGCTGCTGCGCGCTCAGCGTCGCCAGCTCGACCTGGTCCTCGATGAGTGACGGCTGGCGCTCCACCCAGAACATGACGCGTTCCATGAACTGGCGCGACAGCGCGACCTCGCGCGCCACGGGCTCGAGTCCTGCGAGCGGGTCGATCGACAGGAAGTTCATCAGGCCACCGCTGCTCGCCGTGTCCTTCTTGCCGAGTGCGTGTGCCAGCTGGCGGAAGTCGGGCAACTCCTCGAACTCGTCGGAAGTGCTGCCGAGCTTGCGGTCCTCCCACTCCTTGAGGGTGGCCTTGAGCTCCTCGACCTGAGCCTTGGTCAGGTAGTCGGCACTCACCTCCCAGCAGAGGATCTCCATCGACTGCAGGGCCGAGGCAATGTGCCGTGCTGGAGCACCCCACTTGTCGGCAATGTGGCGCGTCTGGAACAGCACCTTGCCCGTCGTCACCAGGACCAGCGTGTCGAGAAGGCCCGTCAGCGGCGACGGCCCCGTGGCGGCCTGGTACATGGCGCGCGTGAACGAGAGCCGCCAGCGCAGCGCCTGGATGGTGGCAGCCCGCGTGCCTGCCTCTTCCGCGAAGGCGTCCGTGGCGAGGCGCGTGCGTGCCGAACAGCTGTCCGCCACGCTCAACAGGCGCGGGTGCAGCGTGTCGAGCGACTTGAGCTTGTCTGCGGTCCTGCCCGGAGTGACAGCTCCTGCCACCGCGCCGGGTGCGTCGGCCACGGCCTTGAAGAGTCCGCAGGACGGGAGTGGCACGAGCAGTGCTGACGCGATCGAGATGCGCAGCAGGGATTGGTGCACGGTGGCGGGCATGCCCTGCATCCTATGCACGGGCCGCTGGAACTCGACCCGGAACCTGTTGCAGGCCCACTCGTCCGGCCCGTGGCGGTGGCACGGCATGAGTGCAGGACGAGGGTTCACCGAGCCGTGGTGTCGGCAGGCGTGGCGTTCACTGTGCGCGTGCCTTGTCGACCAGTGCGCGCAGCTGCTTCGACTCCTCCTCGCCGCTGCCCACGACCGATCCGAGCAACGTGCCGTCCTTGCCGACCACGAACGCGGCGGGGATGCCCTGCACGCCGAAGCGGTCGCGTGACTCGGTCGCGTTGGTGAAGACGATCGGGTAGTTGAGGCCGAAGGTCTTCGCGAAGGCACGGTTGACGTCCAGCTCCTGTTCGACGGTCAGGTCCCTCACGGACTTGCCGCCGTGCGGGGCCATTGCGTCCGGCGCGCTGAAGTCCATGCCGCGCGTGTAGAAGCGCGTGACTGCGACCACCTGCACGTCGTCGTGGGACTTCTGCAGGTCCACCATGTCCGCGATGCCGCCTCGGCACGGTGCACACCACGTGGCGAAGAAGTCGAGCACGACCACCTTGCCGCGCAGCTCCGCGAGCGAGAAGGCACCGTCGCGGTTGAGGGTGTGGGTGATCGCCAGCGTCTCGACCTTGTCGCCCGGCTGGAGGTGCTTGGCGGCGGGGTTCGGCGGCGGCACGGTCGGGTCCGGCGTGGGCGGCACCAGCTTCACCGCGGGGATCGAATGCACGGTGTTCTCGGGCGCGGCAGGGACCCCCTCGACGACCGGTACGCCCTTCAGCACCGGCACCGCCCGCGCACTGGCTGGCACGGCCAGCATGCCGGCGAGAAACGCTGCCTTGTTGGCGTCCACCGCCGTCGAGCGCAGCACGCCGGTTGCCACGGCCATGCGCAGGGCATCGGGTGCTGCAGCACCCGCAGTGGTGCGACCCACGGCGGCACCGAGTTCTGCAGCACTCGTCGCCTGCGCACAGGCTTGTTCGGCCCACTGCGCCAACTGCTCGCGCTGTCCTGCGGTCAGTGCAGCGACCTTGAGCAAGGGTTCGAGTGTGGCGAGGTCGGTTGCCTGTTGGGTGCGGAGCATGCCCGAGGACACGAGGGCAACGAATGCGAAGGACGCGACGGTGCGGAGGATGCGTTGCATGAGGGTGTTTGGGCCGTTCGTTCTATCCCCCAACCTCCTCCGTTGTCCGGTCCCTGCGGCAAATCGCAGGGCGGTCACACCCGGACGAAGCGCTCGGGGTGCACCCCGTCGCCGCGCAGGAAGTCGCGCAGCCGTTCCTTCAGCCCGCTGTACCGCACGTTGTCGTCCTGGTTGCGCACCGCCATCTCCAGCGCCTTGGGCGAACCGATCAACACGACCAGCTTCTTGCCGCGCGTGAGCCCCGTGTAGAGCACGCTGCGCTTGAGCATCAGGAAGTGTTCCGTCGTCACCGGCATCACCACGGCGGGGTACTCGCTGCCCTGCGACCGGTGCACCGAGATCGCGTAGGCGGGCACCAGGTCCACCAGGTCCTCGAAGCGGTACTCCTCCTCGCGCTCCGGGAAGCGCACGTGCAGCTTGGACGCGTGCGTGTCGACGAAGGTGATCCTGCCGGTGTCGCCGTTCCACACCTCGCGGTCGTAGTCGTTGCGGATCTGCATCACCCTGTCGCCCGCGCGGTACCACTTGCCGTTGCGCTCGACGCCGGGCTGGCCGGGATTGAGCAGGTCCTGCAGGTCCCGGTTGAGCGCGTCCGCGCCCGTCTCGCCGCGGTACATCGGGCACAGCACCTGTACGTCGCGCATCGGGTCCATGCCGAAGCGCCGCGGGATGCGCTGCACGAGCACCTCGCGGATCAGCTGCCGCGCGTGCACTGCGTCGCGCGCGGGGACGAAGTAGTAGTCCGACTCCTCGCCACCCGGCTGCGGCACCTCGCCCTGCAGGATCTCGTGCGCAGCGCGCACGATGTCCGAGCCCTTCTGCTGGCGGAAGATGCGCGTGAGTGCGGTGGTGGGCACCCGCCCGCACGCGATCACGTCGGCCAGCACCGAGCCCGGCCCCACGGACGGCAGCTGGTTCTGGTCGCCCACCAGCACGAGCGGCATCCCGGGCCGGATCGACCGGAACAGGTGGTAGGCGAGCTGCACGTCCAGCATCGAGGCCTCGTCCACCACGAGCATGTCGCCCTCGAGCGGGTTCTCGTGGTCGCGGGCGAAGCGGGACACGCCGGGCGTGAACTCCAGCAGTCGGTGGATCGTGCTCGCTGCGCGTCCCGTCGACTCCTCCAGCCGCTTGGCTGCGCGTCCGGTGGGCGCCGCGAGGACGATGCGCAGTTCCTTCTTCGCGAGGATCTCCGCAAGTGCCCGGATGATCGTCGTCTTGCCGACGCCGGGGCCACCGGTGATCACCGACACCGGCTCGGTCAGGGCGCGCAACAACGCGTCGCGCTGACCCTCGGGGAGCTCCATCCCCGACACCTTCTCGAACCAGCTCACTGCCTCGGGTGCCCGGACCGGCAGCTTGGGACGTGTGGTGCGGAGCAGCAGGTCCAGGGCGCGCGCGACCCCGTCCTCCGCCTGCAGCAGTGCGGCCGGATAGACGATGGGCTGCGGGTCGTCGTGCAGGAGAGCCGGGCCCGGCGGCATCTGGCGGGCGACCTCGCCCGTCTTCGCCAGCTCGGGCAGCTGCACGGCCACGGCCTCCTCGGCGCACGACAGCAGCTCGGCCGTGCGCCGCACGAGTTCGGCCTCGGGCAGGTAGCAGTGCCCCTCGCGACTCGCAGTCGCCAGCACGTGCACCATGGCTGCCTGCAGCCGCTCGGGTGCCTCCGGCGCGATGCCGAGCTGGCCCGCCAGCCGGTCGGCGGTGCGGAACCCGATCCCGATCACGTCGTCGGCCAGCCGGTATGGGTTTGCGCTCACCAGCGCCGAGGCCGAGGCGCCGTACCGCTTCACGATGCGCGCAGCGAGCCCGGAGCCGAGACCGTGCGACCGGAGGAACACGAGGACGTTCTGGATGTCCTTCTGCGCCTTCACCGCGTCGGCCAGCGCCTCGATCTTGCGGGCGCCGAGGCCGCGCACCCGCCGCAACCGGTCCGGCTCCTCCTCGATCACCCGCAGCGTCTCCGTCCCGAACAGGTCCGTGATCTTCTCCGCAGTGGCCGGGCCAATGCCCTTCACCAGGCCGGAGGCCAGGTAGGCCTGGATGCCCTCCACGGTGGAGGGGGCGATGGACTCGGCGTGGTCGACCTCGATCTGGGCCCCGAACTTGGGGTGCTCCGAGATGTGGCCGCTGACCTTAACCTTCTGTCCTTCATTGAGTTGCGCCAGGGTGCCCACCAACGTCAGGAGCCGGCCAGACCCGTCCTCGCGCAGGCGCAGCACCGCCCACCCGTTGTCCGGGTTGCGGTACGTGAACCGCTCGATCGTGCCGGTCGCCGAGGCTTCGGGACCGCGCGGGGCCTTGGGTGCTTTCTCCATGCGGGTTCGGATGCGGCATTGCCCTTCGGGGGCACGTCGCTATCCTCCTCTGCCCCTTGTTGCCTGACGGGGGCGGCGCACCAGCATAGGTCGCTGCTCGGCTCGCGCCATCCCGACACACGAGGGAGCTACTTTCCTCCCATCCGACCTGTCCCAACGGGTCGGCCAACGAACGAACGTTCCTCCACCATGATCCGAGTCCAGGTCCGTCCGAACGAGCCCGTCGAAGCCGCCCTCCGTCGCTTCAAGCGTCAGTGCAACTACGCAGGCATCTTCCGCCTCGCCAAGAAGTACGCCTACCACGAGAAGAACAGCGACAAGAACCGCCGCGAGGGGCGCGAGCGCCTGATGAACATCAAGCGCGCCGAGCGTCGCAACGACAGCGGCAGCACCCCGGTCGGTCGCGGTGGCAAGCGCAAGAAGGCCCGCAGCTCGTCGGTCACGCTGGAGAGCGCCCGCGCAGCCGAGCAGGTCGAGTTCGACCCGTTGACCGCGGACACCCGCGTCGTCCTCCCCGCCCGCGACTGAGTCGCGCCGCGGCGGCGTCCGCACTGCGTCGTCATGCTGCCGCGCTACCCGGGTGAACAGCCGAGGGACCTGAGCCGCCCGCTGGAGCAGGTGAAGGTCCTGGTCGACGCGCGCCACGAAGGGCAGCGCCTCGACGTCGTGCTCGCGAGCGTCCTGCCGTGGCGCTCCCGCGCCTCCATCACCCGCCTCATCGAGGCGGGTCGCGTTCATCTCGAGGGTCGCGCCGCCAGTCCGTCGCGCCGGGTCAAGGAGGGCGAGACCATCGTGGTCGACGTACCGCCCCAGGCGGAGCCCACGCCCGACCTGTCGGCCGCGCCCGAGCTGTCCGTCATCCACGAGGACCGCTGGCTGCTCGGCATCGACAAACCCGCGGGCATGGCCGTGCACCCGTCCGGGCGCCGGCTCGGGGGCACCCTCATCGACCTGCTGCACCGGCGCTACCGCAGGCCCGAGGACCCGGCCCGCGACATTGTCCCGCGCCTCCTGCACCGCCTCGACGTCGAGACGTCGGGCGTGGTCGCGGTCGGTCTCGATGACCAGTTCCACCAGCTCGTGGGCAGGCAGTTCGAGGAACGGGAGGTCGACAAGACCTACCTGGCCGTCGTGCACGGCACGCCGTCCCAGCCCACGGGCACCATCGACCGCGCCATCGGTCCCGACTCCCACTCGACTGTCCGCCTCAAGCAGGCGCTGCGCGACGACGGCCACGGCCTGCGCGCCGTCACCGAGTACACCGTGCTGGAGAGCCGTCGCGGCCACTCGCTCGTCGAGCTGCGGCCGCAGACCGGACGCACGCACCAGCTGCGCGTGCACATGGCGCACCTCGGCTGCCCGCTGGTGGGGGACAAGCTCTACGGCCGCGACGAGGGCGCGTTCCTGGCGCACCTCGAGGGGCGGCTCACCGACGAGATGAAGGAGTGGCTGGTCCTCGACCGCCATGCGCTGCACGCACACACCCTGCGGTTCCACCACCCGATGCGGGGCGAGGACGTGGAGCTGGTCGCGCCACTGCCCGAGGACATGGCCGCGCTGCTGCGCTAGGGGCTCGAGGCGGGCGTGGGTGCCTGCTAGCCTGGCCTGCAGATGGAGAAGGCCCTGACCGGCTGGGACTCGGCGCTGCCTGCCTTCGTGGGCGCGGATCGACGCGTCATCCTCGAGTCGCTGCGCGCGCTCGTCCCCGATGCCTCCGAGGGCCAGGTGCGTGCGTGGAACGAATCGGTGCCGGCGCTGCAGCAGGAAGGGCGCGCATTGCTGGCCGTCGAGTCCGCGGCAAACGGATACGGCACCATCCTCGAGTACGTGCTCCCGATGGAGTCGCGGCGTCCCGACTGCATCTTCCTGATCGACGGTGCGGTCGTGGTGGTCGAGCTGAAGGGCAAGGCGGAGCCCGAGATCGCGGACCTCGACCAGGTGGCAGCCTATGCAAGGGACCTGCGCCTCTACCACCGCGACTGCGAGGGCCAGGAGGTGCGGCCGGTGTTGGTGCCGACTGGGATGAAGGGGCGCGCGCCCGATGCAGGGGATGTCGTCGTGTGCGGCCCCGATGCGCTGGACGCGGTCGTGAGAGGGCTTGCCCGCACACGCAAGCCGCCGACGCCACTCGTCCAGTTCCTCGACGAATCGGCCTACCGCCCGCTGCCCACCCTCGTGGCCGCTGCCCGCGAGCTCATGCAGTCGGGCAGCGTGCGCCGCGTGCACCGCGCGGCAGCGGCCACGGAGCCGACCGTCG
>JBEGVB010000037.1:0-5062 GCA_041178545.1 Planctomycetota bacterium | reverse complement strand
GCCGCCGGACCACGCGGGTCGACGTACGCGACGGCGAGCCTGCCTTCGTCCATGGCGGTGCGGATGCCCAGCTCGGGGCTGCGCAGCTTGTGGGTGGAGAGCAGGAGGTTGACGAGGCGGTTGCGCACGTGGTTGACGGGGATGGCATACCCCCGCGCGCTGAAGCCCGAGCTTCCTGCACTGTTGATGCCGAGCAGCCTGCCTGCGCCGTCGACCAGTGCGCCGCCACTGTTGCCGCCGTTGATCGCCGCGTCGGTCTCGAGCAAGTTCTCCATCTCGGCCCAACGTCCCTTGACGCGGATGCCCTGGTTGCGCGCCGACAGCACGCCTGCGGTGATGGTGTTTGCGTTGCCGAGCGGGTTGCCGATGGCCACGGACAGCGTGCCCAGCCCGGTCTCGGTGGAGTCGCCGAACGGCACGGCCGTGAGCCTCTTCCCCTCGGGCGGCACCAGTTGCAGCAATGCGAGGTCGTCCTCGCGCGAGATGCTGAGGACCTGCACGCCGTGGATGGTGCCGTCGAAACCGCGCGCCTGCACGATGCGGGTCCCGTTCATCGAGCCATCCGGGTTGGTGGCGCTGTCGACGACGTGCCAGTTGCTGATGGCGAGCCCGCTCTCGCTCACGACCACGCCCGAACCAAGGCTCTCGCCCCGTACCTCGGCTTCCTTCACGTCGGCAAATGGGTTGTCCTCGAGGTCCGCCTTGGCGGTGGTGGCCATGACGTAGAGGTTGAGCATGGCTGCCCCGGTGCGTTGCACGATGTTTGCTGCGCCAGCGCCGCGAAGGCCGGACTCGTCGTTGGTGTCCTCGCGCGGCCTGTGGATCGGCTCCGTGGAATCTGCGGCTTTCCCCAACTCGGCTGCGAACACGCGTCGCACTGTGGCCACGTCGACACAGAACGAGAGGTTGGTCTCGGTCTTGGCGCGTTCGCCCATGCGCCGGAATCCGGCCTCGACCTCGTCCACGGCACCGCCGTCGACGATGCCAAGCAGCCTGCCGTTGGCGTCGACGAGGGCACCACCACCGTTTTGATTGCCCAGGTTCGGGTCGGCCTGCAGTTTGCCGTTCTCGCGCTGCGCCGACAACACGCCCGAGCTCACCGTGACCACGGTTCCGTAGGGCCTGCCGATGCCGATGACGGTCTCGCCGAGGACGATCGACCCGTCCGGCAGGGCGTCTGCGGGTTCGAGACTCGTGCCCGCAGGCAGCTCCAGTTGCAGCAGTGCGAGGTTCGAGGCAGTGTGGGCCTTGAGCACGTGCGCAGGGACCAGCGCTCCCGAGTGGAGTTGCACGCGGACCGCATCCGCCTTTGCGACGAGGTGACGGTTGGTGACGACGAGGCCGCGGCGCGAGAGCACGACGCCGCTGCCGAGCCCGCTGATCCGGCGGGTTGACTGCAGGTCGAGGGGGTCGGGAGCAGGGCGCTCGGCGCCTCCTGCCCAGACGGACACGACCGAAGGCCCAGCCTTCGCTACCGCTGCCGCGAGGTCCGGGTCCGCACCGGCCTCGGGTGCGCTGCCGGTGCGCCAGCCCAGCTGCGCGCCGAATGCACGCTCGATGGCGCCTGCGCCCACCACGAGCCCGAAGCTCGGCTGCTGCAGCTGCTCCAGCGTTGGTTCGTCCACGTCCTGGCGCACGAACTCCGTGGCGCAGAGGCCCACGAGGCGCCCGCGCAGGTCGACGACGGCAGCGCCGTCGTTGCGTTTGTCGGCCTTGGCATCGGTGAGCACCATGTCGGTTGCGGCGATCGGTCTTCCCGCGAGCCGTGCGTCACACGGTGCATGGGCGGCCACCCCCGCGAAGCAGAGCAGCTCCTTGCCGTCCGGGAAGCCCAGTACTGCATGTCGGCTGCCCGGCGCCTGACGTGCATCGGGCGACAGCGAGAGGTGGGGGAGGTTTGCCGGCACTTCGCCCACGACCTGGAGCAACGCGATCTGCTTCGAGTCGTCGAACTGCACGAGGCGGCATGGCAGCCGCTGCTTCGATCCGCCCGGCAGCTGCACGAGCAGCCGCTTGTCGGTGATGCCCTCGACCTCGCTCACAAGGGAGGCGAGGGTGAGCACGTGGCCCTGCGGGGAGACGATCACGCCACTGGAAGGGCGTTCGATCGGGAACGAAGGCCCGTTCGCCTGCTGCACCTCGACGATCACGTGCACCACGGCCTTGCTCGCCTCGGCCACGGCGGCTCCGAGTCCCTGGGTGAGTTCCGCCTGTTGCGCCCGCGTGGGCGGCACGATGGCGAGGAGCGAGGGGTCGAAGGGCGACTGCGCAGCCGCACTGCAGCAGAACGCGGCCAGCACGAACAGGGACGGCCGCGCGGGGAGGGATGCGCTCACTTGCCCTTCTTCTCCGCCAGGGCCTTCTCGTTGGCCTCGGCGCGCGCGATGGCGAGCTCCAGCATGCGGCTCTGGATCTTGAGGTAGTACTCGTTGACGGCCTTGAAGCGCTTGATGGCGTTTGCCTCGCGCTCCTCGTGCTGCTGCCAGACCTCGCCCTTGATGGTCTTGCCCTGCACCTCGTCGAAGTGCTTCTGCACCTTCTTCATCACCGGCACGGTGGCCGCGGACGACTGCAGGAGGGCCGCGTACTCCTTGATGGACTTGCGGAACGGCTTGCCCGTGGTGTCGAAGTCCTTGATGGCGGTCAGCGCGTCGTCGACGGCCTTCTTGGCCTTCGCCAGCTGGGCACTCGCGACGGGCTTTGCGCCTGGCTTGAGGGACGGCAGCGACTCGACGAGCCGCGCCCCGTTGCACACGGTGCACTTGTAGCCGCCGTCGCCCTTGCATGCGACGCAGTCCTGACGCTTGTCGCCGCCGCCCTGCACCGCGCTGTTGCCCACGCCGCCACACACGTCGCACGGCAGCATGCCCGCGCCCATGCAGCCGGGGCACAGCGCCTTCTCCAGCGGGTCGGACCACTGGCCCACGCCGCCGCACGGGCGGCAGGGCGCGACCTTCTTCATGTTGCACTCGAGGCACTTGGTGTGGTTCTCCTGGCGGTCACAGGCAGAGCACACGGTGGTCTTGTTGCCGCGGCACGTGGCGCAGTTCTCGGTCTCGTACGCCTCCCACTGCATCAGGCCGGCGTCGTCGGCCTTCGTCTTCCGCTCCAGCTTCTCGGGGATGAGGTACTTGAGCTCGACTCCCTTGCCGGTGCCCTGTGCGGGCACTGCGGCGCCGAGGCCGAGGATCGTGAGCAGGGACAGGAGCAGGAAGCGGACGATGGGGGATGGCACGTGCACGGTCACCTCGCGTTGCGTGCAGGATAGGGGGTCTTCGCGCGGCGGCAACGCTGCAGCGTGCGCACGGTGCCGACATGTGCGGTGGAATGGGACTGAACGCCGGGTAACGTCCCCCGCTCCCCATGTCCAAGAACGACCTCGAGATCGCACGTTCCATCCCGCTGCGTCCCCTGACCGAAGTCGCCCGCGTCCTCGGGCTCACCCCCGACGACCTGGAGCCCTACGGCAACGCCAAGGCCAAGGTGAAGCTCGACATGCTCAAGCAGCCGGCCACGCGCAAGCCGGGCAAGTACGTGGTGGTGACCGCCATCTCCCCGACGCCGCTGGGCGAGGGCAAGACGGTGCACACCGTGGGTATCAGCCAGGCCCTCAACCGCATCGGCAAGCGCACCGTGTGCGTGATCCGCCAGCCGTCGATGGGCCCGGTGTTCGGCATCAAGGGCGGCGCCGCGGGCGGCGGGTACAGCCAGGTCGTGCCGCCGGAGGAGATGAACCTCCACCTCACGGGCGACTTCCACGCAGTCACGAGCGCCCACAACCTCTGCGCCGCGTTCCTCGACGCGCACATCTTCCACGGCAACGAGCCGAAGTTCGACCCGGCGCGCATCACCTGGCGCCGCGTGTTCGACATGAACGACCGCGCTCTGCGCACCGTGCAGGTGGGCCTCGGCGGCGAGAAGAACGGCGTGCCGCGTGAAACCGGCTTCGACATCACCTCGGCCAGCGAGATCATGGCCATCCTCGGCCTCGCCAAGGACATCCACGACCTGCGCGCGCGGCTCGGCCGCCTCGTGCTCGGCTATGACGCCGAGGGCAAGCCCATCACCGCCGAGGCCATCCAGGCCGCGGGCGCGATGACGGCCATCCTCAAGGACGCGCTCAAGCCCACGCTCATGCAGACGCTCGAGGGCACGCCCGCCCTCGTGCACACGGGCCCGTTCGCCAACATCGCCCACGGCAACAGCTCGATCGTGGCCGACTACGTGGCCCTGCGCTGCGCCGACTTCGTCGTCACCGAGGCCGGCTTCGGCGCGGACATGGGCGCGGAGAAGTTCTTCAACATCAAGTGCCGCGCCTCGGGCCTCAAGCCCGATGCCGCGCTGCTCGTGGCCACCGTGCGCGCGCTCAAGATGCACAGCGGCCGCTTCGAGATCGTCGCGGGCAAGCCGCTGCCCGAGGGCCTGCAGAAGGAGGACCTCGATGCGCTTGCCGCTGGCGTCGGCAACCTCGTCAAGCAGATCGAGAACGTGCGCATGCACGGCATCCCGGTGGTGGTCGCCGTCAACGTGTTCCCCACCGACACCGACGCCGAGATCGAGTTCGTGCGCAAGACGGCCATGGCGGCCGGCGCCTTCGCCTGCCACGTGTCGCGTCTCTTCACCGAGGGCGGCAAGGGCGGCGAGGACCTCGCCCACGCCCTCGTGGCGGCCGCCGAGCAGCCCTCGACCTTCCAGTTCCTCTACCCCGCCGAGGCGACGCTCAAGGAGAAGATCGAGGCGCTCGCCACCAAGGTCTACGGCGCCGACGGCGTCGACTTCGAGCCTGCGGCCGAGCAGGCGCTGGCGCAGTTCGAGGCGTGCGGCTGGGGCCACTTCCCGGTCTGCATGGCCAAGACCCAGTACTCGCTGTCCCACGACCCCAAGCTCAAGGGCCGTCCCACCGGCTACCGCTTCCGCGTGCGCGACGCGCGCGTGGCCGTGGGCGCCGGCTTCGTGTACCCGCTCGCCGGCGAGATCATGACCATGCCCGGCCTCGGCAAGGTCCCAGGCGGCGCCAAGATCGACATCGACCAGGACGGCAACGTCGTCGGGATGTTCTAGG
>JBEGVB010000036.1:0-20342 GCA_041178545.1 Planctomycetota bacterium | reverse complement strand
GCTCGCGGCAAACCCTGCAGCGGTCGCCAAGGGCCAGCAGATCTTCCTCGCCAACTGTGCCTCCTGCCACCTGCCCAACGGCGCCGGCTCCATCGGTCCCAACCTGACCGACGCGTACTGGCTGCACGGCGGCAAGCCGATGGACATCCACAACACCATCCTCAAGGGCTATCCCGACAAGGGCATGCAGTCGTGGGCCAACTTCGGCCCCGCGTTCGTGCAGCACTCGGCGGCCTACGTGCTGACCCTGCGCAACACGAACGTGCAGGGCAAGGAGCCGCAGGGCCAGAAGGTCGAGTGAGCCCATGAACCCGACCGGCGGTGACGAGAAGCCAAGGCGTGCCGAGGTCCGCAGGCCGGACCTCGACTCGCTCTTCACCGTCAACGCGGACGGTTCGCGCAACGCGATCCACCCTGCGGACGTCCATGGTCGCTACCAGCGGCGCAAGCACCTGCTCTGGCTGGTGCTCATCGTCGTCTACCTGGCGATGCCGTGGGTCACCGTCGGCGGCAAGCCGGCGATCCTCATCGACATCGCCGCGCGCCACTTCTACTTGTTCGGCAGGACCTTCAACGCGCAGGACTTCTGGCTCGCGTTCTTCTACCTCTCGGGCATCGGCTTCACGCTCATCGTCGTTGCCGCGTTGTTCGGCAGGATCTGGTGCGGCTACGCCTGTCCGCAGACCGTCTTCCTCGAGGGCGTGTTCCGGCGCATCGAGCGCCTGGTCGAGGGGCCACCGGCCGCGCGCCGCAAGCTGGATGCCTCGGCACCGACACTGCAGAAGGTCCTGCGCCGCGGCACCAAGCTGGCCATCTTCTTCGCCATTGCCTTTGTCGTCGCGCACTCCTTCCTCGGCTACTTCATGCCGGTGCGCGAGGTCCTGCAGGCCGTCACCTCGCCGCCCGCGCAGCACATGACGGCGTTCCTGTTCGTGAGCGTGTCCACGCTCCTGTTGTTCGTGAACTTCACGTGGTTCCGCGAACAGACCTGTGTCGTCGTGTGCCCCTACGGCCGCCTGCAGGGTGTCCTCTACGACCCCGACACCGTCATCGTCGGCTACGACAACAAGCGTGGCGAGCCACGCGGCCACGAGGACAAGGGGGGCAACGGCGACTGCGTCGACTGCTTCCGCTGCGTCGCCGTGTGCCCCACGGGTATCGACATCCGGAACGGCACGCAGATGGAGTGTGTCGGCTGCGCCAACTGCATCGACGCCTGCGACGACGTGATGACCAAACTGGGCAAGCCCAAGGGTCTCGTCCGCTACGACAGTGGCAACGGCTTCCTCGGCAACGCCCGTCGGTTCTTCCGTCCGCGCGTGGCGCTCTACAGCGGGTTGCTGGTGATGGGCGTGACGGCGTTCGCCTTGGCAGCAAGCAGCCGGCAGGCGTTCGAGGCCAACCTGCTGCGGTCCGCCGGGGCCCCGGCACGCTTCGTGGACGGCCAGGTGCACAACCTGTTCGTGCTGCACCTCGTCAACAAACTGCCGCACAAGGCACGCTTCACGGTTGCAGGGCGCGGTCCCGAGGGCGCGGTGTACGAGATCGCCCAGCCCGAGGTCGAACTGGACAGCCTTGCCGACTGGCGCATCGTCGTGCAGGTGAAGGTGCCCGAGGCCACCCTGCACAAGGGCGAGCAGGCGCAACTCACGATCACCGCACATGCCGAGGGCATGGAGCCCATCGAGCAGCTGGCCACCGCCACCATCCTCGGCCCGACCCAGGCGCGTTGAGCACCCGGGTCGCGACCGAGCGCGAACGAGGGACCCAGATCTGGGTGTCAGCCGGGATCCGGACGCAGACGCATCCCGGCCGCCTTGGGTCCCCTCTGGCGCATCCCACAAGCCGGGACCGCACCAACGAAACCGGCCGGCACCCGCATGGGCGCCGGCCGGGGCGAGGGGGACAGCTGGTGCCGGTCCCGCAGACGGTCAGTTGGGGTTCATCAGCAGGTCGAGCCCGTTGGACGTGATCGCACCGAGCGCGTTGATGCTCGGGTCGAGCGCCAGCGACTGTGCGAAGAACCGGACGCCCGCGAGGTTGGGGCTGTTGGGGATCGCGACCGGCAGGGTGCCTGTTCCGTTGGTGGGCAGATAGGCAGCCGTGGCACTGACACCCACGTGCTGGAAGCACCCCGGTGCACCGAGCAGGGCCAGGTCGAAGGGCGGGGTGATGGAGCTGAAGCCGAGGCCGAGGAT
Source organism: Planctomycetota bacterium (assembly GCA_041178545.1). Taxonomy (GTDB): domain Bacteria; phylum Planctomycetota; class UBA1135; order UBA1135; family UBA2386; genus JBEATZ01. Next base: position 18,144 of record JBEGVB010000036.1, on the reverse strand, counting down.
CCCAACCACCGAGGTGCTGGGCACGTTGTTGGTGACCCAGTTGAAGGAGGTGCCAAGGACCGGGCGCGCCGAGGTGGTGAGGGCCAGCGGCACGCGGTCCGGCTGGGTCACGAAGGGCACGGTGGCGGAGATGTCGATGGGGCCCGGGTTGCGGGCACCGAGGCCGCGGGTGTAGCCCACGAGGATGGTGTGGCTGATGTTGCCGCACTGCTGCCAGCGGTACTCCACCGCGCCAGACGCGAAGATGGCCACCTGGAAGGTGTTGAGGTTGGCAGCCTGGGCGTACTCCGGCACGTTGAGCCAGGTCACGTAGGCCACCTGGCCGCTGGGGTCGACGTCGAAGTGCACCGTGCCGCCGGTGGAAGGGTTGAGGTCCTGCCACAGGACCGCGTAGCGCTCGGCCTGCGAGAAGAACAGGGCCGGGTCACCGTTGCAGCAACCGTTGGCCGCGTTGGCCGCGCTCCACAGGAACCCGTTGGAACTGATCACCACCGTGGTGGTGACGCCCGTGGGCGTGATCCACGGGAACGGCAGGGTCTGCGTGTTGACGCTGTCGTCCGTCATGCCGAGGTTGGCCGACGTGGGGGCGTAGAAGGTGTTGGAGCCGGGCAGCACGGCGTAGCCACCGGCGCCGGTCGGGTTGAGGAGCAGGCTGTTGGTCGCGCCGCCCTGGCCCGAGAGGTCGAACAGGCCGTTGCCGAAGGTCTCGAAGAACGAGGACGAGGTGTTCAGGCAGCCTGCGCCGAAGCTGGTGCGGGTGGCGAAGGCTCCGCTGCCGAGGACGTAGTAGATCGAGCCGTTGAACACTCGCGGGTTGCAGCAGATGGCCGTGCCCGGTGCGCCACCCGAGCTTGCTCCTGCGAGCAGGGTGAACTCGGCGGTGGTGTAGGTCTGGTTGGTGCCGCTGCCAGGGACCGTGGTGCCGTTGCCGTTCGTGTAGTTCTGGCCGATGCCGTTGTACGTGATGGCGATGCCGTAGCTGCCCGGGACCAGCGTGAACGGCGAGGTGAGGGTCACGGGGGTAGGGAGGCCGTTGCCTGCGGCGACTGCGGCACCCGAGCCGACGAGCGTCCACGCTGCAGCGTTGGTGTCGTTGCCCACGTAGGTCGTGGGACAGGTACGCACGTCGATGGTGCCGGAGGTCGAGGCCGCCGCCGACGAGTTCACGTCGATCTGGTTGATGGTGATCGGCAGGGTGACCTGCAGGTCGAAATAGATCGTCGAGCCTGCTCCCAGGCCGTTGCCACCCGCATAGGTGGTGGTGAGGGGCGACTGGGCCGAGAGAGACGCTGCAGCGAGCAGCACGGTGGCGACAAGGGCGTTGCGCATGGATGGGTGGGACAAGGTCTGGAGTCGGAGGCTCCCAAGCACTCCTACTTCCCTTTCTTAACGTGAACCGCGCGCTGCGCCAACCGGGAGTGTCGCGGGCGCTGGCGGAAGTCGCACTGGGCCCCAATGGCTTCCGCTGCTGCGAATCCATGCCAAGGTGTCGGGGGCGCGCGCGGCCTGACTACCATGGGCGCATGAGCGTCCCCGAACTGGTGCCCCTGCCCGAGCGTGCGGTCCCCTCGCAGCCACCCGAGGATGCGGCGCGCGCGTTCCACCAGGTGATGCGCACACGCCGGTCGGTGCGCCACTTCAGCGACCGCCCGGTCTCCCGCGAGACCATCGAGTGGGTCGTCCGCACGGCCCACGGCGCGCCGAGCGGGGCCAACAAGCAACCCTGGCGGTTCGTCTGTGTGCAGGATGCCGCAACCAAGCGGAGGATCCGGCTGGCCGCGGAGCAGGAAGAGCGCGAGTTCTACCAGCGCCGCGCCAACGAGGAGTGGCTGCGCGACCTCGCCCCGCTGGGCACCGACCCGGACAAGTCCTTCCTCGAGGTGGCGCCCTGGCTGGTCGTGGTGTTCCAGCTGACGCACCTCGACGACGGGAGCCAGGTCTACTACCTCAAGGAGAGCTGCGGGATCGCAACCGGGTTCCTGCTCGCGGCGGCGCACCATGCCGGCCTCGCGACGCTCACGCACACCCCGAGCCCGATGGGATTCCTCGGCGAGGTGCTGGGTCGTCCGCAGCACGAGCGACCCTTCCTGCTGGTCCCCATGGGACACCCGGCAGCGGACTGCAGGGTGCCGGCAGCCGCCATGGTGCGCAGGCCGCTGGAGGACGTGATGGTTGTGGTCTAGGCGGCCGCCGGGCCAGCGGTCGCGCGGTTCAGCCGCAGGTGCCGGGCCCGCAGCCGCACGCACCGGGTTTCACTGCCTCGATGGTCGCGCTCGCCACGTGGTCCTCCGCTCCGCTGCCGGGGAACCATGTTGCGATCACGGCGCGGCTCTCGGGCTTCACGTGCACACGGATGTCCGTGAACCCTGCCTCGCGCAGCCAGCGTTCCAGGTCGCGCACTGCGGCGGCACCCGAGACGCAGCCCGACCAGGTGGCTGCCTGGGCAGCGAGGTGCGTCGGGATGTCGCGGAGGGCCACCACGTCGGCGATCGCCAGCCTGCCGCCCGGTCGCAACACCCGCAGTGCCTCGCGGAACACCTGTGGCTTGTCGGGCGAGAGGTTGACCACGCAGTTGGAGAGGATCACGTCGACGCTCCCGTCCGCGACCGGCAGGTGCTCGATCTCGCCGAGCCGGAACTCGACGTTGGCGAGTCCGAGTCGCTTCGCGGCTGCACGCGCGCGCGCCAGCATCTCGGGCGTCATGTCGATGCCGATGGCGCGACCTTGCGGGCCGACCTTGCGGGCGGCGAGGAAGCAGTCGATGCCCCCGCCGCTGCCCAGGTCGAGCACCACCTCGCCCGGCCGGAGTGCTGCAAGTGCCTGCGGGTTGCCGCAGCCGAGGCCGAGGTTGGCTCCCTCCGGCAACGTCCCCAACTCCTCCATGGAGTAGCCGAGTGCCACCGAGGCTCCCGGGTTGGCTCCGCAGCAGCCCGGGGCGCAGGAGGTGGCGCCCGCCGTCTCGCTGATGCGCGCATAGTGCTCGCGCACGGTGCCGTGGATGTCGTCTCGGTCGGTCCGTTGGGTGGCGTCCATGCAAACCAAGATATGGTGAAGGCCACGTGCCCGCGCTCGGTCGATGTGCGCAGGACGGGGCGGAACCGGTTCGTCGTTGGCTCGCGCCCGGTGCCCGGCAGAATCCGCGGTCCCACCATGGTGCGCATTGCCGTCAACGGGTTCGGTCGGATGGGCAGGCTCTTCGTCCGGGCCGCTGCCGACCGGACAGGTCTCGAGGTCGTGTCCGTCAACGAGCCCAAGGGCGACCCGGAGTCCCTCGCACTCCTGCTGGAGTTCGACTCGAGCCAGGGCCGCTGGGACCGTGCGTGCCGCGCAGACGGCGCAGTTCTCCACGCGGGTGCGCAGCGCATGCACCTGCTGCAGCACGAGAGCTGGGACACGCTGCCCTGGCGGGAACTCGGGATCGACCTCGTCGTCGACTGCAGCGGCAGGGTGAAGGCGCGTGAGAAGCTCGAGCCGCACTTCCGCAACGGTGCCCGCAAGGTGCTGGTGTCCAACCCGGTGCCCGGCGTGCCCAACCTCGTGTACGGCGTCAACCACGGCACCTGCGACTTCGCGGCCGAGCCCGTCGTGACCGCAGCCTCCTGCACCACCAACTGCCTTGCTCCCGTCGTGCGCGTGCTGCACGACGCGATCGGCATCGAGCGCGGCCTCGTGACCACCATCCACGACCCGACCAACACCCAGTCGGTGGTCGACCGGCCCGACAAGGACCCGCGGCGCGCCCGCTCCGCCCTCACCAACCTGATCCCCACGACGACCAACTCCGCCACCGCTGTCGCCCTCATCGTGCCCGAGCTGCGCGGCAGGCTGGACAGCATCGCCGTGCGTGCCCCGGTGCTGAACGCATCGATCACCGACTGTTCCTTCCACGTGGCGCGAGCCACCACGGTCGAGGAGGTGAATGGCGCGCTCGCCGCCGCTGCAGCTTCCGGGCCGCTGCAGGGCATCCTCGGGTACGAGACCAAGCCACTGGTGAGCTCGGACTTCGCGCGCGACCCGCGCAGCGCGGTCGTCGACGCCCTCAGCACCCGGGTGGTGGACGGCCGCATGGTCAAGGTGCTCGCGTGGTACGACAACGAGTGGGGCTACGTGAACCGGATGGTGGACCTCGCGAGCCGCATCGCCGCTACGCTGCGCACCTGACATGCACTTGCAGCCGCGCCTGCAGTACACGGCCGTCACCGCTTCCTACTGGGCCTTCACGCTCAGCGACGGTGCCTTGCGCATGCTCGTGCTGCTCCACCTCCACCAGACCGGTCGGTCGCCGCTCGACCTGCTCTGTGTGCTGCTGCCGTACGAACTGGCCGGCGTGGTGACGAGCCTGGCCGGCGGCTGGCTGGGTGCGGCGCTGGGCCTGAAGGCGACGTTGCTCGCAGGCCTCGTGCTGCAGGCCATGGTGTGCGCAGCACTGGGCTGGGACGCGTTGTTCGCCTCCGTGCCGCTCGTCATGGCGACGCAACTCGTGAGCGGCATCGCCAAGGACCTCGTGAAGACCGGCGCGAAGAGCTACGTGAAGGTGCTGGCGCCCGACGGGACTCACGGTGCCTTGTTCCGGCTCGTCGCGCTCCTCACCGGCAGCAAGAACGCGCTCAAGGGGATCGGCTTCTTCGTCGGTGGCCTGCTGCTGGGTTCCGTCGGCTTCGCAGGCTCGGTCCACGCGCTGGCGCTCGTGCTTGCCGTGGCGACGTTGCTCGCCGCGACCGTGCTCGTGCCCGAGGTGCGCAGCACACGACCGCGTCCCGGTCTGGCGGCCCTGTTCGCCCACGAACCCTGGCTCAACTGGCTCGCGGCTGCGCGGTTGTTCCTGTTCGGGTCGCGCGAGGTCTGGTTCGCGATCGGGTTGCCGCTCTTCCTCGTGAGCGACGTCGGTTGGACCCGCGCTGGAGTCGGTGCATTCCTTGCCGTGTGGGTGGTTGGGTATGGCATCGTCCAGGCCCTCGCGCCGCGCATCGTGCGCCCCGCCGACCCCTCGGCCGGCGGCCGGGCCGTGGCATTGTGGACCGGTCTCGCGCTCGTGCCGCTGGTCCTTGCCGCGCTCCTGCTCCCCACGGGCATGCCACCGGGTCCCGTTCTCGCCGTTGCCCTGGGAGTGCACGGCGTGCTGTTCGCGGTCGACAGCAGTCTCCACAGCTGGCTCGTGGTCGCGCGCGGTGGCGAACAGGTCTCGCTGCGGGTCGGCTTCTACTACGCCGCCAACGCGGCCGGCCGGGTCACCGGCCTGGGTGCCTCGGCCGTGCTGTTCGCCGGTGCGGGCGTGGGGCTGCCGGGGATGGTGGCGTGCCTCTGGGGGGGTGCGGTGGCACTTGCCCTCGCCACACTCTGTTCGCTGCCGCTGGGGTGGGGCCCCGGCCGGTCCGCACCGCAGGGAAACGGCCCTCGGACCGGGCAGGACTCCGCCGGAACCGTCTGATCGCGGAGTTGTGGAACCCGGCCGAGCCGTGCCTGAGCGGCCCATAAGCACTTTTCGAGCAACGACTTGTGGATGAAACTCGGCGCTCGAGCCCAGATTCCGTCCGCATTGAACTTGACATGGCGATATGGCGATATAAGATGGCGCCATGGGCACCGCGAAGGACGAGAGACCGCAAGGCGACGAAGGCTCGTTGAGCCTCCAGGAACTCGCCGAGCAGACCGGCATCGAGCAGCGGACCATCCGCAGCTACGTGGAGCGGGGGATCCTGCCGGGACCCGAGTCGCTGGGGCGCGGGGCGCGCTACCCGCGGGAGACGCTCGACCGGCTGCGCGTGATGCAGCTCCTGCGCGACGCCAACCGGTCGCTCACCCTCGACCAGGTCCGCGTGCTGCTGCAGAGCCTGAGCCCCGCCCAGTTGCATGACATCGCCTCCGGTGCCATCCGCATCGCCGGCGTGATCGACACCGACGCGCCACAGGCAGCGCCGGGCCGCGGCGACGCCCTTGCCCACCTGAAGTCGCTCAGGGCTCCTGACGCGGGTGGGCCCTCCGAGGACGCGGCGAGGTTCTGGCAGGGTTTGCCACCGCACGCAGCCAGCCTGTCCCTGTCGCAGCGGGCGGGTGACGCCATGGGGGTGCCGCCCGTCCTGTCCACCGACGAGGCCGCCCTGCGCGCCGACGAGCAACGGGCCGAGTCCCAACAACTCTCCGCGCTCGCCCAGGCGGCGCGCGTCCTCGCTTCCCTCGCCGGCACGGGCGCCGTCACACGCAACGTGCGCGGCGAGAGCTGGTACCGCATTCCCATCACTCCAGACATCGAACTCTCCGTTCGCGGCGCATACGGCACTGAGGAGATGGCTCAGTTGCACCGCATCGGGGATGCCCTTCGCCAACTGCTCACGAAAGGAGCTGCCAGATGAGTCCGAACGAATCGATCCCCAATCCAGCCCAGACCACCAACGGCACGTCCTCGGGTGCGCCACGCATCCAGCTGGGCCCCGACCGTTCCATCGTGCGCGGCGCCGGCAACTCGGTGCGTCACGTGGTGGTCACCATCACGGCACCGGAGGCGGTGCAGGCACCCGATGTGCGCAGGCAGCCCCTCAACCTCGCGCTGGTCGTCGACGTCTCGGGCTCGATGCAAGGGCGGCCGCTGCAGGCAGCCTGCGAGGGTGCAGCACTCGTGGTCGAGCGGTTGACCGCAGACGACCGTCTCAGCCTCGTGTCCTTTGCCTCGGACGTGGTGGTGCATGCCTCGGCAGTGCGCCTCGACGACGCAGGCAAGGCGATGGTGCTTGCCACGCTGCGCGAGCTGACCACGCGCGGGTCCACCGACCTCTGCGCCGGGTGGCTCGCTGGCTGTGAGGCCGTTGCGACCCGTCTTGCCTTCGCGAACGGGAGCGAGCGCAACCACGTGGTGGTGCTCTCCGACGGCCACGCCAACCAGGGCGTCGTCGCGCCCGAGCAACTCGCAGCGCATGCCTCCGAGCTGCGCCAGCGCGGTGTGCTCACCTCCACGGTGGGCATCGGTGTTGCGTACTCGCCGATCCAGCTCCAGGCGATCAGCGAGGCAGGTGGCGGCCGCATGCACGATGCCGAGCGGCCCGAGGAGATCGCGGAGGTCCTGCTTGCCGAGCTCGCGGACACGCTCGCGACCACCGTCGAGAACCTGCAGGTCGCACTCCGGCTCCCGCCGCTCGTGCGCGCCGAGTTGTACGGCACCGCGCCAACCGTGCACGAGGGCGGCGAGTACCGGGTCCAACTGGGCTCGATGCTCTCCGGGGCGACACGGCACGTGGTGGTCAAGCTCACCTTCCCGGCAGGGGTCGTGGGCGCAAGGGCGGAACTGGGTGCACGTGCCAGCTGGCGGATCCCGGGCGAGGCAGCCGAGCATTCGATCGACCTGCCCCCGTGCGACTTCCGCTTCGGTGGCGGCAGCGAGTGCGCGGCGCAGCCCCGCGACCTCGAGCGTGCCCGCATCGTGCTCTCCCACTGGCAGGCCCATGTCCTGCACCGCGCCATGGCGCTCAACCAGTCGGGCGACCTGCTCCGTGCCTTCGAGTTCGTGGCGGGCGAGTTGCGCCACTACGAGCGCTACTGCCAAGGCGTCCCGGGGGCCGAATCGATGCTCAAGACCCTGCATGCCTACCTGCCGTCCATGCGACACAGGCAGGGCTCGGTGTCCGCGAAGGAGATGATGCTCGCCTCGTACAAGCTCAGCCGCGGGGAGGCGGACCGGCGCAGTGCGGCGCGCGGCAGCATCGAGGAACAGGTCCACAACCTGCTGCGGTCGATCGGTCCGTTCTAGGGCGTCGCAACCGCTGTGTCCCGAATCGAGTCGTAGGTGCGTCCGTCACGGAGCACCTGCGCCCTGTGCCAGCAACGCAGCCATCCCGTGCCCGCACCCGGTGCCGCCACGGGCTGGGATGGCGCGACTCCGGGAACCGGAGAACCCCGGTCCTACGTCGCGTAGGACGCCCGGAACGCGCCACACGACCGCGCTTCCACCGCCCCGACGACGGTCCTGCCGCGCAGCAAACGCGAGCTAGATTCCTTGCATGCAGAACAACCAGTACGACCCCCGGCTGGCTGGTTACGTGCGCGCACTGCGCCTCGCACGGTCCTGGACCGACCCGAGCTGGAAGACCCTGGTGCTGGTGGGCTTCGTCGCCGCGCCTGCGGTCCACTTCCTCACCGACTCGATGGCCTGGTTGGTCGGCATCGCCTTCGTGGGGTTCCTGCCGCTCGTGGTCTGCATCGCCACCGACCTGCTCGTGGGCATGAAGCTCTCGGTGCTCACCACGCGCGAGGAGTTCCTGCTGCTGCAGCAGGCCGTCGACCACGAAGTCGCAAGGTCCAGGGACGGTGAGTCCAAGCCGACTGTCGAGGAGCCGGTCGTGAAGCTTCCGTCCGTGGGGCCCGCACCACGCGTTCTGCGTCGCGAGTCCGAGACGCAGGGGACTGGTACCTCCTGAGCGGGGGTGGCGCGTGCGGCTCAGTCCCGCTTGCGGGCCACGCAGAGGACCGAGCTGCCGAGCGGCAGGCGAACGTACTGCAACAGCCAGCCCTCGAATGTGAGCCATGCGACCAGCAGTGCGCCCAGTGCCGGCGATCCCTTGTGGAAGTCGGCACTGTGGGCAGCAGCCGCATCCCGGGGCTTGAACCACCGCTGCCACGTGCGGATGACCAGCGCGGGGAAGAACGTACAGAGGTTCTGGTACGAGCAGCGCACCACCTCGAGGCCGGCGGCCTCGACCGCGGCCCGGAACTCCTTGCGGCGGTAGCGGCGCATGCCGTGCACCACGCGGTCGTGTGAACCGGCTAGGAACGAGAACGCGGGCTCACGCAGCATGACGATCCCGCCCGGTCGCAACACGCGCGCGTACTCCCGGATGGCAGCCTGCCAGTCCGGGACACCGCCGTGGCAAAGGACCTCGAAGCAGGTGACCACGTCAACCGAGGCAGATGCAACCGGTAGCTCGGAGACCGATGCGCGGGCGAGCCGCTCGAACCCTCGGTCGCGGCTGAAGGCGAGTGCAGCAGGCATGTAGTCGATGCCGATGGGCTCACCGAAGCCGGCAAGCGCCTCCAGGTTCTTGCCGGTGCCGCAGCCTGCGTCGAGCCGCCACTCACAGCGCGAGGGCCGCCAGCGCGTCAACAACCTGCGTGCCACGGAACGGTTGCCGCGGTACCACCAGTGCCGCTCCTCCTCCTGCCGCATCAGTGGGTACTGCTCGGGCTGCATGGCTCGTCACACCGCCTCGCGCACGGCCGCGCACACGCGGTCCACGTCCGCGTCGGAGAGTTCCGGGTACATGGGGAGTGACATCACCTCGCGCGCGAGTTGCTCGGCTGCCGGCGCATGGCCCGCGCCGAGGCCGAGGAACGAGTAGCCGCGCATGAGGTGGATGGGGGTCGGGTAGTGGATGCCCGTCATCACGCCGTGCTGCGCCAGTGCTGTGCGCACCCGGTCGCGGTCCTGCACGCGCACGACGAGCAGGTGGTAGCCGTGCGAGACGCCGGGTCCGGCTTGCACCCGAACTGCGGTGGCGGGAAGCCCGCCCTCGTAGCGGCAGGCGATCTCACGCCGGCGCGCGACCCAGCCGTCGAGCCGCTGCAGCTTGACCGAGAGGATGGCGGCCTGGATCTCGTCGAGGCGCGAGTTCACGCCCTCCCGTTCCGCGTAGTAGGCGCCTGCGAACCCATACATGCGGATCCGGCGCATCTGCTCGGCGAGCTCGGCATCGCGCGTGAAGCAGAGGCCACCGTCGCCGTAGGCCCCGAGGTTCTTGGTGGGGTAGAAGGAGAAGGCTGCTGCGTCACCGAAGGTCCCTGCGTGCCGGCCGCGCAGGCGGGCACCTTGGCACTGGGCACAGTCCTCCAGCACCCGCACCGAGCTGCCCCGGAGCAAGTCCTGCAGGGCAGGAACGTCGACGACGTTGCCGTACAGGTGCACCGGCACCACCAGCTTCGTCCGGCTGGTCAGCCGGGCGCGCACCTTGGTGAGGTCCATCAGCGCCGTGGCCGGGTCCACGTCCACGAACACGGGCGTCGCGCCCACCATCCGGATCGCGCTCACCGTCGGCACCGCGGTGTTGGGCACCGTGACGACCTCGTCGCCAGGGCCCACGCCCATCGCCGTCATCGCGATGGCGAGTGCATCGGTGCCCGAGTTCACCCCGACGGCATGCCCGCCGCCGAGCCAGTGCGCGAAGGCCTGCTCGAAGCGCTTGCCCTCCTCGCCGAGGACCAGCACCCCGGAGTCGAGCACGCGGGCAATGGCCGCGTCGATCTCGCCGCGCATGGCGGCGAGCTGCGTGCGGTAGTCGAACATCGGTACCGGGTTCATTGCAGGTAGGTCGTGGCGTGGGCGCGGAAGAACTCGATGGTGCGTCGCAATCCCTCGTGCAGGTCGATGGCGGGTTCCCAGCCGGTTGCGGCCCGGAAGCGGGACCAGTCCCCGTAGTAGTCGCCGATGTCGATGAGCTTGCGGTCGGATGGGAAGGGAACGTGCTCGACCTCGAACGCGCAGTGTTCGCGGAGGGCCCAGACGAAGTCGTTGAGCGAGTGCGGCTGGTGGGCGCCGAGGTTGAGGATGCGGCCGAGGCACGCCTCGTTGCGCGCCGCGAGGAGCAGTGCCTGGACCACGTCGTCCACGTGGTTGAAGTCGCGGCGTTGGGCTCCGTCCCCGAACACGGTGATCTTCTCGCCACGCAGCGCGCGCCACAGCAGCACGCTCGTCACGCCCTGTCGGTCGTTGCGCAGCTGCTGGCGCGGGCCGTAGCAGTTGGTGAGCCGCAGGACCACCGAGCGCACGTCGTAGGTGCGGTGGTAGAGCAGGTGGTAGTACTCCGCTGCCAGCTTGTGGATGCCGTTGGTGTCGACGGGGTCCACTGCATGGTCCTCGGTCACCGGCAGTTCCCGCGGCCTGCCGTAGACCTGGCGCGTCGAGGTGAACACCAGCAGTGCCGCCGGGTTCACGTGCCTGCATGCCTCCACCAGGTTGAGCGTGGACACGCAGTTGACGCCGAGGTCCATCTCTGGGTCCCGCATGCTGTCGCCGTGGGAGACCTGCCCAGCGAGGTGGAACACCACCTGTTGGCCTGCCACGTGCGCGCGCAGTGCAGGACCATTGCGCATGTCGTCGTGCACGATGCGGAACTTGTCGCGGAACGGGTCGAGGTTGCGCAGGTCACCGCCGTGCTGGGGGACGAGCGAGTCGAGGACGGTCACCTCGGCACCGGCGCGCAGCAGTCGCAAGGCGAGGTTGCTGCCGAGGAAGCCCAGGCCCCCGGTCACGAGGACGCGTTGCCCGGCAAAGCTGGCGTCGAGGCCTGCCTCACCGTGGCGCATGGACCTGTTGCTCCGTCTTCGTGCAGTTGACCCGCTCGCGCACCGTGAACTGGGGCCTGCCACTGTCCATCAGGAAGAGCCTGCCGAGGTACTCGCCGATCATGCCGATGCCGATCAGCTGGATCCCGGACACCACCAGCAGGGTGACGATCAGCGAGGCCCAGCCCTGCTGCAGTCCAGGGTTCATCAGGCGCTCCACCAGGAACACGACGGCCAGGACCACACCTGCGAGCGCCACCAGCACACCAGCGAGCGACGTGAGGCGCAGCGGCAGGATCGAGAAGCTGGTGAACATGTTGAGCCACAGCGAGACCAGCTTCTTGAGCGTGTAGCCGCTGCGGCCCTGTTCGCGACTCACGTGCGCACACAGCACGGTTGCATAGTTCGTCGTCACTCGCAGGATGAGTCCGTCGAGGTACGGGTACGGGCCGCGGTACTTGGTCACCTCGTCGATGACGAAGCGGTTGAGCGCCTTGAACGAGGACAGGTAGAGGTCGGCAGGCTTGCTGAGCAGCAGGGTTGCAGCCTTGTCGTTGACCTTGGAGCCGAAGTTGCGGAACGCGCTGTGTTTCTTCTGTTCGTAGCGCGACCAGACCACGTCGAAGCCCTCCTCCACCTTGGCCACGAGCTTCATCACCTCTTCGGGTGGGTTCTGGCAGTCGTCGTCCATGATGACGGCAACGCCACCCGTTGCATGGTTGAGGCCTGCCATCACGGCATTGTGCTCGCCGAAGTTGCGCGACAGGTTGACGAACCGGAGGTGGGGACGGGTGCGCGCGAGCTCGCGGCACACCCTTGCGGAGTCGTCCGGGCTGCCGTCGTTGACCAACACGATCTCCAGCGGCCGCACCGACCCGACCTCCCGTTCGAGTTTCTCGACGAGTGGGCCGATGGTGCGCGCGCCGCGGTAGACAGGGATGACGATCGAGACGGTTTCCATCGAGGACGGGGGCGACCTCCCCATGCGAAGGGATGCTAGCACGGGTGTATCGGCCAGATCGGTGAGGTACATTCGTCCAGGAAGGAACCTCGTCGCGCCGATGGTGGCGCACACCTGTGAGCCCCGGCCCGGCATGACCTCCGTCGACCGTGCAACCAACTTGTCGGCACCCTCGTGGGCCCGCTGGTTCGGCTTCGACCGTCCGTGGCTCGGGCCCCTGGTCGTCGCACTGGTCGCGCTTGCCTGGTTCCATGGCATCGTCGCCTTGGCCAACCCCGCCTACTGGTTCACCCAGTCGGCCTGGGACGAGGTCTACTACCTCGACATCGCACGCAAGGGGTACGAGCTGCCCGGAGGCGACTACGGCCAGTACACGCGCCTGCCCTTCTCGCCGGGCCTGCCCATGCTCCTCCGGGGCGTCTCGTCGTTGACCGGGCTCGACCCCCTCGTCGTCCGGCTGCCGCTCAGTGCCCTGTTGTTCACGGTCGGGTGCAGTGCGCTCGGCTGGGTCCTCCGCGCCTTCTCCGGCAACCACCTCCGCAACAACCTCACGGTCCTTGCCTTCGCGTTCTGGCCTGGCTCGATCTACTTCGTCAACAGCTACGCAGAGTGCCTCTACATGCCGCTGCTCATGCTCAGCTTCGGCTGCATGCTGCGTCGGTGGTGGCTCGCAGCGGCCTGCTGTGCTGCCGCCTGCTGGTTCACGCGCACGCCTGCCGTCGTGGTCGTCGGCAGCCTCTGTGTCGCCGTGCTGCTCGACGGTTGGCAGTCGCGCGCGCCACTCGCGCTCCTGAAGTCCGTCGCCACGGCCGTGCTGTGCGGCGCCGTCGCCTCCCTCGGGCTGCTCGGCTACATGGCAATGGTCCACCACGTGACCGGCGAGTGGTTCGCCTTCCGCACCTCGTACGTTGCCTGGGAGCCGACGGAGATCCTCAACCACCGCGGCATCACGCTGCGCTCCATGGCCGACGCGCTGTACCTGTACCCGGACCGTCCCACGCTGTTCCTCGCGGTGCCGTGGTTCGTGCTGTTGCCGGTGCTCGTGTTCGTCCAGCGTCGCACCATGCCTGTGGTCCTCACCGTCTTCACGGGAGGCGCGTGGCTGTTCTTCCTGGTCAACGACTGGTTGCGCATCCCGTACCACGACATGCTGCGCTGGCTCGCCGTCGTGTTCCCGGCTTCGTATGCCGTCGTCACCCTCCTCGAGGCCCGCGGCCGGCTGCTGCGGGTCGTACTGGGCGTGCTGTGGTTCGGCACCAGCCTCGCACTCCATGCCTGGTGCACCATCCGCTACGTCACGGGGCTGTGGGTGTCATGAACCGCCATGCCGTCACCACGAGGGTCGCTGCCGTCTGGCGTTCGCGCTGGCTCACGGTGCTCTTCGTGCTCGCCATGGTTGCAGCGGTGACCATGGGCATCCGCGCCGGCCTCGCCGAGATCCGCGACCACGGCACACAGGTCCGTGTCCACTTCCACTACCTCAAGACCACGACGCGCGACATCACCCTCTACGGACGCGCGCTGCTCAAGACCGTGCGTGAGGACGAGCAGAAGGCCATGCTCATAGGTCCTGCACTCGTCCACTTCGACTGCCCGGACGTGGGCTCGGCCATGCTGGAGCTCGAGATCGAGCACGTGAGCTGCCGCATCTCCGACACCGTGCGCATCGAGGACGAGGCCACGGGTGCCGTCCACGAGCTCAACGACCTCGTCGGGCAGCGCAACCACGTCCGGGTACCGCTGCCGAAGGCGGTCACGACCCTGCGCATCGTGCCGTCCCAGGGCCACCTCGGGATGCGCATCCACCGGTTCCGCTTCCTGCCCGACGTGGTGCCCGAGCCGTTCTCGGTGCGTGCCCAGTGGCAGGCGCGCCACGAGGACTCCCATGTGCGCGTCGCAGTGGGTTCGGGTTTCTGGCCCTACGAGCCGACGCAGAAGGACAAGGACCGGCTCGAGACCGACCGCTACGCCTACCTGCGCGTCGAACCGGTCAAGCCGGGACCTCATCTCGTGAAGCTCCAGTTCCAGCGTCCCGACCCGACCGCAGCGCTGCCGGAGATCCTGCTGGGCCACGAACAGGTCTGGAGCGGCATCGCGGGTCGCAACCAGCGCTGGAACCGTGCCACCACCGAACAGGGTGTCACCACCCTCGAGTTGCACCTCGACCTCGCCGCGACCAACGTGCTCACCCTCCAGTGCCCCGGTGACTTCCGCAGCCAGGCGGCCATGGGGCTCGGCGCGGACATCCGCCCGGTGGCCCTCGCCTTCCGGCTCGACTCCTGGTCCATCGTGCCACGCGAGTGAACGGCGGCTCCTGCTAGCATCCGGTCATGCGGCTGGGCCTTGTCTGCGCAGGATGGGTGTGCGGAACCGTCCTCGGCGCCGTCGTCCTCTGGCTGTGGCCGGTCGATGCCGTCGCCGCGCCTGCGCAGAAGGCCGCCTCACGCGAGGTTGGCGCGCGTCCGCTTGCTGCTGCCACTGCGCAGGGTGAGTCGACCACCGCGTCGGAATCCGTGGGCGCTCTCGCTGCACAGCGCACCGAGCCGGAGGTCGAGGTCGCACTTCCCGTCCTCCGCCCGCACGAGCGCTTCCTCGCGGCGCTGGGTGCAGGCAAGGCACAGGAGTTCCCGCCCTTCTCCCCCGAAGCCTTGAAGCGCGACTTCGACGTGCGCGACGACGGCAGCACGGCCCCGGGCGCGCAAGTCCAGTTCCTCGACCTCGACGGGGACGGGCGCGAGGATGCCGTGGTTGCCCTCGGGGACGGCTGGTGGGGCAGGCGCTTCGACCTGTGCCACTTCGTGCCCGGCGGTTCGGGCTTCGCACTGGCGAGCCACCTGCGCATCGAGGACACCACCCGCGGCGTGCCTGCGGTCCGTGCACTGCCAGCACACCGCCCTGGCTACCTGCAGCTGTTGTGCCACGACGGCTGGGGCACCGGGTACCAGACCACCTGCATGCGCATCGTCGAACGCACTGCGGACCGACTCGTGGAGGTGGTCCGCGTCGTCCACTCCGGCGAGATCATCCACGGGGGCAGCGGGCCCGTGCTGGAGTACGGCTGTCACACCTTGGCGGTCACCCCTGCTGCGGCCGCGGGTGCCTCGCTGTTGCGCTGCACCTACCGCATCGACTTCACCACCGAGGGGTTCGGCGAGGCCATGGCCACCGTCGACACCGAGCTGGCGGCGGCGTGGGTGCAACCAGGTCCTGGTGCCGCCTTCCAGCTGGCGGACTCCCAAGGGTTCGACGCGATCGGCGAGGACACCTTCTGGTGCCTCGGCGCCCGGGCATGGCTGCTGCAACACGGCGGCGCCGCACGAACCATGGGCAGGTGGCGCGACGACCAACTCGTCCAGCTGCACCGCATCTGCGACCACGCCGAGTCCAAGGGTCCGTTCGCCGGCGCAGCTGCACTGCGTGCGGCGATCCCGGCCGAGCCGCCGCGCTGAGGCTTGCGACGACTCAGTTGCCGCTCAGTGGCGCCTGCACCGTGCCGCGCACCGCGGACGACAGGTCCATGTGCATGCTCAGCACCAGTCCCTGTGCAGCCCACGGCAAGCCGACCAACGCCGGGTCCCTCGGCAGCGGCAGCGAGAACGTCATGGCACCGTGCCCCTGCCCGCCGTGTGCAGCCGTCAGCGCGCCGAAGTCGGGGGCGTCGACGAGCAGTTCCATCGGCATGCCACCCAGCTGTGGCACCAGCACGCCCGGGTCCAGCGAGGCGCCGCGCAGCATCAACACGCCGACACCTGCCTGTTCGTGGCCCAGCGGCAGCAGCTGTGCGGTCCACGTCCCACCGCTGACGGCCTCACTCGACTCCAGCACCGGGACGTTGAGGCCGCGACCGTTGTACGACTGCGCGGTCTGTGCCGAGGCCAGCATGCTGGCGCAACTCATGCCGAAGAGGTTGGTCACGTAGGCCGTCGTCCGCGACGTGAGCGGGATCACGATCTCCCCGGTCGAGGACGTCGAGCAGTTGCCCTGCACCAGCCCCACGTGGATCTGGTCGCAGAGCCCGGCCCATCCCATGGTCGCGTGGCGGTCGAGGCGCGAGCACACCACGCGCTGGCTCCAGGTGCTGCGCTGGATGTTGCACGTCCCCGAGCGGGTGCACGGGTCGTTGCGCGTGGTCTTGCACTCGTTGCTCGTCTCCCGCGTACGCACCTGGGCATCTGCGGTGGAGGCGAGGGTCAGGCCACAGAAGAGCGAAAGGCCGAGCGCGAACAGCGCCGCGCCGGGGCGGGGATGGTGGAGCTTCATGGGACGGAAGAATAGCCCGCACCGTGCGTTCGTGTGGGTGCCACGACCGCGCCTGTCTGCCGACGGGATGCATCGATGGTGTCGCCAGTTGGGCGTCCGGTGGCCTCGAGCGCAGGCGGTGTCCGCACGGGCCGCGTGTGCCCCAGCACGATTTCCCGGCGTTGGCCCCCTCCGCACCACATGCACGTGGTACCCCATGCACCACGACGCATTCTTCCGCGCGGTCTTCCGGCGCCGGGCCTGGCTGGCGGCCATGCTGCGCTCGGTGTTGCCTGCGGAACTCGTGGGCGCGGTGGACTGGCGGACCCTGCGCCCCTGCCCGGCGCGCTTCCTCGACCATGCCCTCGGTTCCCACGAGGGCGACATGGTGTGGATGGCGAGGGACCGCGACGGCCAACACCACCACGTGTTTGTCGTGGAGCACAAGTCGCGGTTGCGGCGCCATGCGGTTCTGCAACCACTTCGGTACGTGGTCCACGGCCTCGAGCACTGGGCTGCACAGGACGCAGGGCAGGCTGCGCTGCCGCGCATCCATGCGGTGGTGGTCTACCACGGGCGACCGCTGAGCCGTGGAGCGAGGGAACAGGCCCGATCGCTGCCGCAGGATGCCGAGTGCACGGGGCACGCATCCGACGGGTCCCTCCGTTTCCGGACTCACTTCGTGGACCTGTCGCGGACCTGCGAGTCCCAGCTGCTCCTGGGCCCGGAGCCTGCTCCGGTGCGACTGGTGTGGTGCTTGCTGCAGCACATGCCGAGCATGAATCCTGACGCATCGGCAAGAGCCTTGCAGCGCTGGCACCGAGTGGCGGCGGAGGTCTTCCGGGGCGACCACTGGGCCTCCGAGCTGGAGGCCTGCATCGAGTATCTTTTCCGACGGACCAAGTTGAACCGTCCCACCCTGCTGCGGCTCACACAGCACTGGGGGCGCAACCCGAGAGGAGTCGTCATGTACACCGCAGACAAGCTCATCCGCGAGGGTGAGGCCCGCGGCCTGCGTCGCGGCCTGGAACGCGGGCTCGAACGCGGGCTCGAACGCGGAATGGAACGCGGGCGCGCGCAGGGGATCGAGGAAGGAAAGGAACGAGGCCTCGTACGAGGCATCGTCCAAGGGGCTCGCAGGGGTCGACAGCAACTCCTCGTCCGGTTGCTCCGCGCCCGGTTCGGCTCCGTCCCGCGCCGCATCCTGCAGCGCATCGCGCGCGCCACCGAGCGCCAGCTGGACGGCTGGGCCGTGCGCGTGCTCGATGCACCCTCTCTCGCCGCCGTGTTTGCGCGCAGGGGCTGAGGACTCGGGCGGTGGCGCGGGGGACAGCCCTCCGCGCCACGTGCATTCACCAGGTGTCGCGCAGTGCCACGACCCCGCCCAGCACGCCCACGTAGAACATCCCGTTGGGGCCCACGAACAGGACGGAGTCGTGGTTGTTGTAGAGCTGCCCCGTGCCGGCGAGCTTGTTCCACACCACCTCGCCCCGTCCCTCGCTTCGAGTCCGACGCATGCACTGCGGTTCTGTGACCTGCTGGTGTCCACGCTCGGGCGATGCGAAGTTCGCAAGCAAGGGAGAGGAATGGAACCACTGGCGTGCCCCTCGCGGGGCGCGGTTTTCTTGTCCCCCGACCTGCGGTCTGTGCCGGGTCTCCCCTTGGGGGGTGTCCACGTCGGA
>JBEGVB010000035.1:0-4342 GCA_041178545.1 Planctomycetota bacterium | reverse complement strand
TGAGCTTCCGCAGCGAGTGGTTGCGCGGCATCGGCGACGCAAACGGGGTGACCCGCCTCTTCGGTGTCTACCACTGGCTCGCCGACGAGCGGCTCTCGACGAGCGAGACGTACTCGCTGGTGGTGCGCGACACGGATGCGCTCGGCCAGCCGGTCACTGGGCCCTCGGGGGAACGGTTGCGCATCAGCGGCCTCTCGTCGCCGCCCTCGTCCAGCACCGCGCGCGGGACGTGGATCATGTCCGACGGCTTCGGCCTGCAAGGCGGGTTGCTGTTGCTGTCCGGCAACGGCCAGTGGTCGGTGGGCGTGAGCCTTCCCGCCAACCCGTTGTGGCCCGCCACCGATGGCCACTCGCTGTTCCGCGCCGACCTCCTCAACGCCAACACCGGCGCGACCGTGGGCGAGAACCACCGTGCCGGTGCACCCAACCCGACGTGGGCTCTGCCTGCGGCAGCAGCGAGCTTCAGCACGCCGTGGACCTACGTCCTCGGGCCGTTCGTCACCACGCCCAACCTGCACCTGGGCGGCATCGACCCCACCAGCAACCGGCTCGGCGCGCCGGGCGCGAGCTACGGCATGAACGGGTTGTACCCCGACGTGGGCGGCAACCCCCGCAGCGACGGCCTCGCCCTGCGCGTCACCGACAACCTCGCGCCGCAAGGCCTCGCGTTCATCGGCTGGACCGGCGGCTTCGGCGTGCCCTACTACGAGATGCTCTACGCCCCCAACCTGATCGGCCTCAGCCACCTCGGCGGGCCGGGTGCCAACGTGCGCACGGTGGGCCTCTACCAGCTGCAGAACGGGGCCACCGAGGTGACGCTGCGTGCACCGGGGACCATCCCGCCCGCACTCGTGGGCTCGACGATCGTGTTCCAGGGGATCGTGCTCGACCCGGTGCTGTGGCTCGCCAACTGGACCAACGCCCAGGCCGTGCGGTTCTGATGCGCAGCTTTGCCCTGGCGCTTGCCCTCGCGGTGCTCATGGCCCTCGGCTGGGTCGTGTTGCGCGGCAGCCGCACCGCTCCTGTCCCGGGCGCGGTACCGCCTGCACTCGCAGCCTCCGGGCAAGGTGCGCCAGCTGCGGCCGTTGCCGTGCCTGCTGCGGCTGCGCAACCGGCACCAGCAGCAGGGGTGCCGCAGCAGGAGTCCCGCCAGTGGCTGCTGCCGGACGGCACGCGAGTGGCGACCTTGAACGGGGCTGTCGACGCGCCCCCGCTGGCCGAGTACTGGGGCGCGGCGGTGCCCTACAGCCCGATCGTCGGCATCGAGCGCAACGACCAGGGGTTGGACTGGTACCGGCACGCCAACGGCTCGTACAGCACCACCCAGATGGTGTGGCGCAGCGACCTCGGCAGGAACCTGGCGATGACGCGCGTGGCGCACCCCGCGCCGGTTGGCGCACCGCCTGCTGCCGCACCGACCAACCGCTGATGCGGAATCCCGGTGGACCGCGGGTATCCTGCCCGCCTCCATGCAAGCCGCCCTCCGCAGCACGATCGAAGCCAGCATCCAGGTCAAGCAGCAGTTCCTCGCCGACTGCGTGCCCGATGTCGCCCGGTTGTGTGAGCTCGCCATCGCCACCCTGAAAGGCGGGGGCAAGCTGATGTTCTGCGGCAACGGCGGCTCGTCTTGCGACGCGGCCCACGCTGCCGGCGAACTGGTGGGGTGGTTCGAGACCAAGCAGCGCAGGCCCTATGCCGCGATCGCGCTGGGCCACGAGACGCCCTCGGTGACCGCCATCAGCAACGATGCCGGCTACGAGCACGTGTTCAGCCGGCAGCTCGAGGCACTCGGCCGCAAGGGCGACATGCTCATCGGGATCTCCACCTCGGGCGGCAGCAAGAACGTCGTCGCGGCGATGCAGGTCGCGCGCCGGCTCGGCATCACCACGGCTGCATGGTGCGGCTCCAAGCAGGGGCCGATGCTCGACCTCGCCGACGTGGCCGTGCGCGTGCCTTCGACCAACACCGCACGGATCCAGGAGTGCCACCTGCTGGTGGTCCACATGCTGTGCGCCGCGGTGGAGCAGGCGCTGGGCGCCTGACCGGTCCGAGCGACTACTTGCCGGCGCCTGCTGGCTGGAACCGCTCGGCCACGGCTTGCACGGCCTCGAGCGCACGCTGTGCCATCTGGTCGTGGAGGGCCTTGAGCTGCGCGCGCAGTGCCGCGGTCTCGAGCGTGTCCTTGCGCAGCTCGGTGAGCTTCTCGGCCGTCGCACGCAGCACCGCGTCCTCGGCGGCCCCGAGGTCCTTGCGCACCGTCGGCAGCTCGTGAACCCGCAGCCACCGGGGTGCCCCGGCCACTTCGGCCTCGGTGCGGTTCTCCCCTGCAGCCTCGGGCTGGGCGTTCTCCTCCGGCAGTGGCACCTCGTAGAACGCGGCAGCGAGTTCCAGTGCCGCATTGCACAGCGCACTGCGTTCCTTGCCGCCCATCACGGCAGCGGTGGGACCGGCAGCGGGCCAGCACGGCACCGCAACGCTGAACAACGGTTGCCCCAGCACGGCCCACATCGTCGTGAAGGCCGGGTCCTCGCCTTCCTTCACGCCGTGGAACACCATCGCCGCGACCGTCGACTGGCGGTGGACGGTCTCGCGCACGTCCTGCGTGCCCTCGACCCCGGACTTCGCCGAGGGCGGCGGTTCCAGGTCGCGGCAGAACTGCTGCAGCAGGAACCTGCTGTCGAGCGACTTGCCATCGGGGATCCTCGCGCAGACGGCGGTGGCGCGGTTGAAGCGGTCCTTGCCGCGGTCGCCCTTGGCCGTGGTGGCGAAGTTGGCCCGCACGACCAGGCCGCGCGCGTCGTCAGCAGCGTCGAAGCGGACATGGGTCGCGTGGCCGGTCTCGAAGATCGCCGCGCCGCCGCGGGCGTCGACCACGCCGAAGTTGGCGCGGGTGCGGCGTCCCGACTTCGCGGTGCGCTCGAGCAGCTGCTCGAACTCCGCGACGGTCGTGCACTCGCGCAAGGCGAGCTTCATGAACGGTCCGTTGCTGGGACCCGTCTTGGAGTCACCGGGCATGTCGCGCGAGACCGAGTTCATGATGCAGAAGCCCGCGGCGTTGGCGCCGCCCCAGACCGAGTTGGGGTTGCCGGCGTCGCAGATGCCCACATAGGGGTGCTTGCCGTCGTCGAACCACCGGGCCACGTTGTGGCGGCTCTGCGCGTCGCGGTTCTTCCACAGCAAGGGCCTGCCGTCTGCGGTGGCCTTGCCGCACGCGACGCCCACGGTGCACTCCTCGTCGGGGCGGTCGGACTCCTCGGCGTCGAGGGACTGCACGACGGCCTGCGTCGGCAGCACGGCAGGTTGCTGCGCTGGGAGGAAGAGCCCCAGCCCGAGGGCAAGCAGGCCGGTGAGCAGGCGGTTCCAGAGCGGGGGCGTCATGGTTCGCTCACTTCCCGCCGCGGTGGACCATCTGGGGCGAGGCCTGGTCGGTGGGCATCACGATCATCTGGTCGATGTTGACGTGCGGCTTGCGGGTCACCGCGAAGACGATGCAGTCGGCCACGTCCTCGGCCGTGAGCGGGCGCGTCTCCTCGTAGACCTTGGCGGCCTTCTGCTCGTCGCCGCGGAACCGCACGACGCTGAACTCGGTCTCGACCATGCCTGGGTCGACGCTGGTGACGCGCACGCCCGTTCCCAGGGTCTCCATGCGCAGGGCCTCGCAGATCGGCTGCAGCGCGCGCTTGCTGCCGCAATAGACGCTGCCGCCCACGTAGGCCTTGTGGCCGGCAATCGAGCCGATCACGACGATGTGGCCGTGCTTGCGTTCCATCATCGACGGCAGCACGCGCCTCGTGACCTCCAGCAACCCGATCACGTTGGTCTCGAGCATCTCGCGCCAGGCCTCGCCCGTCGCCTCGTGCACCTTCTCGACGCCGCGCGCGAGGCCGGCATTGTTGACCAGCACGTCGACGGGGCCGTTCGCAGCCACGGCGGCAGCGAGGAAGTGGTCGATGCTGTGCGGCTTGGTCACGTCGAGCGCGTGGCAGAGCGCGCCCGGGACCACGTCCTTCAGGCGGTCGGAGCGGCGGGCGCCCAGCGACAGGCGGTAGCCCTTGGCCGCGAGCTGGCGCGCGGTGGCGGCGCCGATGCCCGAGCTGGCACCGGTGATCACGGCATGCTTGGTCATGCGCGCATCCTAGCGGATGGGCGCGGCCGTTCAGGAGGGAGGTGCCTGTCCAGGTTGCGTCGCACCGGTGGGCTCGATGCGCCGCGCAAACCGGTTGTAGAGCCAGCCGCAGCCCAGCAGTGCGCCACCGAGCCCGAGGAACGAGAGGATGCGGAACGGCACTGGCAGCGCAGCCAGGTCGACAAGGGTGAGCTTGGTCAGGGTGACGGCGAAGAG
>JBEGVB010000034.1:0-4353 GCA_041178545.1 Planctomycetota bacterium | reverse complement strand
CGCGCGTGCCGGCACGCCCGAAGCCCGGGGTGCTGCAAGCGGGACACAGGGTGGCAAGTCGTGCCACCAGGTCGAGCCCGGCCAGCCCCACCATGGCCATGCGCGAGGGGTGCTGGTGTGCGCGCAGGTCGTTCTCGACGAACACCGCGCCCCTCGCCGCGGCGCGCAGCACTGCATGGAAGCCCGAGGCGAGTTCGTCCCACGAGCGCAGTCCCTTGTGGGTGCAGGGGCCGTCCGGCCCGTCGGGCCGCAGCACGAGTCCGTGCTCCGGGAAGCCGGCGCGGCGGGCAATGTCCTCCAGCTCGTGCAAGGACCGCGCGGTGCCGTGCACGTGCAGCCCTGGTGCCCGTGCCCACCCGACCACTTCGATCGAGCGGGTGGCGTCGAGGAGCAGCACCACCTCGAGGTTGACGGAACCGAGTCCGAGTGGGCCCGGCACGAACGCGCCCTCACTGCCGATCCCGAGGGTGCCGCCGGACCGCTCAAGGGCGACCCGCGCCTTGGCGCGCGCTGCCTCGACCTGGCTGCCTGCGCGCGGAACGTCGCGCGTGAAGGTGCCGAGGGTGTCGGTGTCGAATCCCTGCACGCGTTCGAGTGCTGCGCCCAGTCGCTCCGCGAACAGCGGTGCGAGCACGCGCTCCTTGCCGTGCTGGGTGAGCAGGTGGAACCGCTCGTGCTCGTAGGGGCGCGTCACTCGGCGCCGATGGTGCTGACGAGCAACCCGAGCACGCGTCCGTCGGCGCCCATGCCCTCGTCCTTCGGCACGAACGGCTTGCAGGTGACGTGGCACTCCGCGAGTTGCCCCGCGGGCACGCCCTCGCCGACCTCCCAGCGCAAGTCGTACGGCTTGCCCGGCTCGATCTCGATGCGGCCGCGCGGGATGCCGTCGACCTCCAACTCGGCAAAGCTGGCGAGCGGCCGCGGTGCGATGGTCACGCGCACGGTGCGCCACGGCTGGTCGGACTGCAGGTAGAACCAGCACTCGCCCATGGACCAGCGGTGGCCGGGCTCGGCATGGTGCCAGCCCGGGCCGAGCGAGCCCTGGTCGTCGTCGCCCATGCGGATCAGGCTGCGCGGCTTGGCGCAGTAGCGGTCGTGGATGGCGTGCAGGTCGCCCACGCCGACCATCTCGTGGAAGCCCTTCTCGAAGAAGCAGGTGATGTCCGCGTCCTTCACGCGCCGTAGCCGCTGGGTGCGGAACCGGCGCCACAGCAGGCCCGGCAGGTTGCGCAGCACCCAGGAGTGGGAGTCACGGATGGCCTGCAGCACGCGTTTCGGCAGCGGGCCGCCACCGCGCGCGATGTGGTCCTCGAGCGACTGGATGCGCGCACGGTCGTGCTTCTTGAGGCCGCGCCACGAGCGGACGGCGTTGTAGAGCGAGTAGTTCTTGGTGAGCGACTGCAGGCGGTTGCGCTCGCACAGCATGCGCCTGCGGCCCTCGCGCTCGGCCAGCGTCTCCTCGCTCTCGCTGGTCTTGGGGCCCGCGGCGGTGGCGAGGTCGCCGTGCCAGTCGTGCACGGCGGTCGCGCTCGGCACGTAGTAGACCTCGTGCCCGGCAAGGCGTGCGCGCCAGCACCAGTCCACGTCCTCGAAGTACATGAAGAACGACGCATCGAAGCCGCCGATCTCGCGCACCGTCTTGTTGCGGAGCATGAGCGCGCCGCCACAGGTGCCGAACACGCGCTCGATGGCGAAGTCGGGCGAACGGTCCGGCCTGCCGATGTCGCGGTCGGCCGCGAAGCCCGACTCGGTGATGACGATGCCCGTGGAGTTGAGGATGGTGGGGCAGCGGCGCATCAGCATCTTGCCGCCGAAGGTCGCGCCCTCGGGGTGCTTGCGTGCCGCGTACACGAGCTCGCTCACCAAGTTGCGCCGCGCCACCGCATCGTGGTTGAGCAGCACGAGGTAGTCGGCCTTGGAGCGCTCGAACAGCAGGTTGTGGCCCGCGGCGAAGCCGAGGTTCTGCTTCGACTCGATCACCTCGAAACTGGGGTAGTGCTTGCGCACGAAGTCGGCGGTGCCGTCGCCCGAGGCGTTGTCGAGCACGGTGACCTTGAGCCCCGGCCAGTCCTGGGCCAGCAGGGAGTCGAGGCAGGGCGCGATGTAGTCCTTGGAGCGGTAGGCGAGCACCACGGCCTCGACGGTCTCGGTGCCACGGACGGGCTTCACGGCGGGTTCGGTCCTGACCGAGGCGGCGGCAGCGCGTACATCTGCAGCCGTGGGTGAGCGGTTGGCGTCGATGCGCACCCCCGGCACCTCGTCGAAGTAGCGGTCGAAGGCCTCCTCGCCTGCACCGCCGTCGCACAGGTAGACCGGTGCGCCCACGGTTCCCTTGCTGCGTTCGTGCGGCAGGTCGGCGAGGGGGAGCAGCTTGTGGGAGCGTTCCCACGCAGCCGGCGCCTGGTAGGGCTCTGGGCAGAAGATCACCACACCGTCGCTGCCTGCGAGTTCCGGCAGGAGGGCTCGGGCCGCACGCACCGAGGCTCGGTTCGACGGCAGTGTGCACACGACGAGGGCCAACGCAGGCATCGCGCGGATCATGCCCGGCGGGTGTGCGCGTGCAAGGCTGTCGAACGGTCTGCCGCATGGCCAAGAGTTCCAGCCTGAGCCTGTGCTATATCAGGGGGCAGCACTAGAGTGCGCTTCGAAGAAGGCGCTGGTGGGTCGGCCGGTCGGTGGCGAGCCCGGTGCTGTCCGTGAGCTCCTCGTCATGTCCGCCCTCGACACCGTCCTTGTCTGGACTGCTGCAGCTACCTGCGTGCCTGCGGGCATCGTGTTGCTGGAGGTGCTTGCCTCGCTTTGCCGGAGGCCGCGTCTTCTCCTGGGCGCCGCCGTGCGGCCACGGCTCGCCGTGGTGGTGCCAGCACACGACGAGGCGCACGGCATCGCGGCCACGCTCTCGACCCTGCGGGACCAGCTCGCACCCGGGGACAGACTGCTCGTGGTGGCGGACAACTGCAGCGACACCACTGCGGCGGTTGCCCTGTCGTGTGGTGCGGAGGTCGTGGAGCGACGTGAGCCCGGGCTCCGCGGCAAGGGCCACGCGATGGCGGCGGGTGTGCGTGCACTGGAGCAGGAGCCGCCCGACGTGGTGGTCTTCGTCGACGCAGACTGCACGGTGGGCCCCGGGGCACTCGAACTGCTCGCGTTGCAGGCGGTTGCCACCGGGCGCCCGGCGCAGGCCGACTACCGCATGGAGGTGGTGACCAACGCACCACTCGGTGTGCGCCTGCTGTTGTTCGCATGGATCCTGCGCAACCACACCCGTGTCCTCGGCCTGCACCGGATGGCAGACTGCTGCCAGCTGCACGGTTCCGGCATGGCGCTGCCTTGGGCTGCGCTGCAACAGGTTGCGCTCGCGACAGGGGACCTTGTCGAGGACTTGCGCCTGGGCATCTCCTTCGCCCGCGCAGGTATTGCCCCATTGCCGTGCCCCGAGGCCGTCGTGCACAGCAGCTTCCCCGCCAGCTCCGCAGGTCGCCACCATCAGCGCAAGCGGTGGGAGTTCGGTCACCTCGAGACCATCCTCCTGCGGTTGCCCATGCTCTTCCTCCGCGGGATCCTGTGCGCCAACCCCCGGCTGGTTGCCATGGCTCTCGACGTGATGGTCCCGCCGCTCGCCCTGTTGTTCCTCGGGCTTGTCGCCCAGCTTGGGCTCGGAGGGTGGCGCCTTGCTCTCGGGCACAGCTCGCTCCCGATGCTCCTCGCAGCGGGCGGGATCACGGCACTGGCGCTTGCCCTCTTCCTTTGTTGGGCGCGCCATGCCCGGCACGTGGTGCCTGCCACCGCGTTCCTTGCAGTGCCTGCACACGTACTGCGCAAGTTGCCCTTCTACCTCGGGTGCCTTCTTCTCCGGCGGCCGCGCTGGGACCGTTCCGAGCGCGGTGCGGCCTGAAGGCATCCCTTTCCTCACTCGTTGCCGAGGGAGCGTCCAGGCGAAGGCGCGGCGCGGCTGTCGCCGCCGTTGACCAGGTGCGGCCGACAGATCTCCGCGAGCGTCCTGCCGACGGCTGCTGGGGAGGCAGCGGGTGCAAAGAGGTCCTCGGTGCGGCGCGCCTCGCGCGCGAGGTCGTCGATCGACAGGATGCCCACCAGGCGGGACCATGCGTCGACCACGGGCAAGCGTCGCACCTGGTGCAGGCTCATGACGTCCTCGACGTGGGTCAGGGTGTCGCGGTCGCGCACGGTGTGCACCGGCCCGTGCATGTGGGTGTGGGAATGCAGCTGCGACAGCGGCTCGTTGGTGTGCAGTGCGGCCAGGCAGATGTCGCGGTCGGTGAGGATGCCCAGCGGGAAGTCCTGGGCGTCCACGACCACCACGCAGCCGCAGTGCTGCTCCTGCATCCTCCTCGC
>JBEGVB010000033.1:0-31942 GCA_041178545.1 Planctomycetota bacterium | reverse complement strand
CTCGTCGAGGGTGTCGAGGCCGGGAAGACCTTCACCGACGAGGAACTCCTGCGCGCCGGGGTGCCGCCGCGACTGCTGCGCGACCCGCGCTACGTTCGCCGTGGCATCGTTCTCGAGGGTGTTGCCGCCTTCGACGCGGAGTTCTTCGGGTTCAGCCCGATGGAGGCCGCCGTGATGGACCCGCAGCACCGCCACTTCCTCGAGTGCGCGTGGGAGGCCATGGAGGACGCCGGCAACGTGCCGACGGGTTTCCGGGGTTCCATCGGCGTGTTCGCAGGCAGCGGCATGGCGGCCTACTTCGCGCACAACGTGCTGCGCAACCGTGAACTCATGGAGGGTGTCGGTTTCTTCCTCCTGCGGCACACCGGCAACGACAAAGACTTCCTCACCACACGGGCCAGCTACTGCTTCGACCTCAAGGGCCCCAGCATCAACGTACAGACCGCCTGCTCCACCTCGCTCGTGGCGGTGCACCAGGCCTGCCAGTCGCTCCTCAATGCCGAGTGCGACATGGCACTGGCGGGTGGCGTGACGATCGAGGTCCCGCACGGCCGGGGCTACGTCCACGCAGAGGGTGAGGTCCTCTCCCCGGACGGCCACTGCCGTGCATTCGACCACCGCTCTGCAGGCACGGTGTTCGGTTCCGGTGTCGGTGTGGTGGTGCTGAAGCGACTGGAGGACGCAGTCCGCGACCGTGACCACATCCGTGCCGTGATCAAGGCCACCGCGGTCAACAACGACGGCTCCAACAAGGTTGGCTACCTGGCGCCCAGCGTCGACGGACAGGCCGAGGCCATGACGGTTGCCATCGACCTCGCAGGCGTTGATGCGGCTTCCATCGGGTATGTCGAGTGCCATGGCTCGGGCACGTCCATGGGCGACCCGATCGAACTGGCTGCGTTGTCCCAGGCGTTCGGTCCCGGGCCGCGCAGGCAGGGCTGCCTCATCGGTTCGGTGAAGACGAACATCGGCCATCTCGACACGGCAGCCGGAGTCGCAGCACTCATCAAGGCTGCGCTGGCCCTCGAGCACGGCGCCGTCCCTCCCTCCCTCAACTACGAGGCACCCAACCCGCAGATCAACTTCGCCAACAGCCCGTTCCGGGTCGCCACCTCATTGCACCCGTGGGAGCGCGGACCCAGGCCGCGCATCGCGTGCGTCAACTCGCTGGGCGTGGGTGGTACCAATGCCTTTGCCGTGTTGCAGGAGGCACCGCTCCCGGTGCTGCGGCAGGTCCAGCACGGCGGGCCTCACCTGCTGGTGCTCTCTGCCCGCAACGGCACCGCCCTGGACGGGGCGTCCGTGCGTCTCGCGTCTGCCCTCGAAGCGGACCCGGGTCTGGCGATGCAGGACGTTGCACTCACGCTGGCGACGGGGCGCAAGGCATTCGAGCGCCGACGAGTGGTGGTTGCCTCGGACCGAGGTGACGCCATCCGCCTGTTGCGCGGTGAGGTTCCCCAGCGTGTCCACTCGCACCATTCCGTCGACGACGCGCGCGTGGTCTTCCTCCTGCCGGGAGGTGGGGCGCAGTACCGCCACATGGCGCGTGGTCTCCACCGGCAGCACGCCACCTTCCGCCACCACGTCGACCGTGGTCTCGAACTGCTGCGCGGCCAGCTGGACGTGGACCTGCGCGAGGTCTGGCTCGGTGACGCGACCGACCCGGCAGAGGTCGAACGCGTCCTCGACCGTCCTTCGGTCCAGCTCCCCGCCATCTTCCTCGTCGAATACGCGCTCGCACAGCTCTGGATGGAGCGTGGCATCCGGCCTGCCGCCCTGCTGGGGCACAGTCTCGGTGAGAACACCGCAGCATGTCTCGCAGGCGTGTTCCGCTTCGAGGACGCGCTGCGCCTTGTCACCCTCCGCGGCAGGTTGTTCGAGCGGGTGCCGCGCGGCGGGATGCTGAGCGTCTCCATGCAGCCCGAGGAACTGGTCCCGCTGCTTGGCACCGACCTCGACCTCGCAGTGGTCAATGCCCCGGGCCTGTGCGTCGCATCCGGTCCCGAGGCATCGCTCGACCGGCTTGCAGTGGAGCTGGGCGGCCGCGGCATCGAGTGCCAGCGCGTGCGCATCGCGATCGCAGCCCACTCGCGGCTGCTCGACCCGATCCTCGGCGAGTTCGAGGCCTTCCTGCGCTCCATACCGCTCGCGCCGCCCAACCTGCCAGTGGTCTCGAACCGCACCGGTCGTGAGCTCTCCGCGGCCGATGCGGTGGACCCGGCCTACTGGGTGGCGCACCTTCGCAACACGGTGCGTTTCGCCGACTGCGTGGGGTCGCTGCTGCAGGACCCGCGCAACGTGTTCCTCGAGGTCGGTCCGGGCCGGACGCTGAGTTCCCTTGCGCGCCTCCACCCCGCATGGCGGGCGGACCGCAGTGCGATTGCCTCGCTGCGGCACCCTGACGAGCAGGCGGAGGATGATGCCTTCCTGCTCGCGGCCCACGGCAGGCTCTGGGCTGCCGGCGTGGACGTCGACCTCGCGAAGTGGGTGGACCGTCCTGGCAGTCGCAAGGTCTCGTTGCCCACGTACGCGTTCCGCCACCAGGACTACTGGGTCGAGCCGGACTCGCCCACGTCGGCAGACCCGGCACAGCGGGACATCCGTCGCACGGACGACGTCTCCCAGTGGGCGTACGTCCCGAGGTACGTACCGGTCGAGGCGCCGGACGGACCGCCTGCCGGCGGGACATGGCTGCTGTTCCTCGACGACGCCGGCTGTCTCGCCGAGCTGGCAACGCGACTGCGCAGCACGGGCGCGCAGGTGGTGCAGGTCCGGCTGGGTGACGCATTCGTTGCCCGCGGGAACGGCGAGTACCTGCTGGGACCCGAGCTCGGCGAAGAAGGCTACCTCGCACTGTTCCGCGACCTCGCGGCCAACGGACAGCTGCCGGACCAGGTCGTCCACGGCTGGCTCCTCACGCAGGACAGGTCGTTCCGGCCCGGATCCAGCTGGTTCCACCGCTGCCAGGAACAGGGGTTCCACAGCCTGCTCTTCCTGCTGCGCGCCATGGCGGCAGAGGAACTGCACGGGGTGCGGTTGACGGTGGTTGCCAACGGCATCGGGGGTCCGGACGGCGGGGCCGAGCTCGACGTCGAGAAGGCGACGGCACTCGGTCCCGTGCTGGTGGCGCCACGCGAGTTCGCGCAGCTCCAGTGTGCACTGGTGGACGTGATGATCCCGCGCAGGCGCCGTGGCGAGGCATGGCGCTCACACTGGCAGGGTGTGGCACGGTCGCTCGAGTCCGCGTGCGGCATCCTCGACTCGGGTGTGCACGCACTCCGAGGCACGGCATGGTTCCGTGCCGTCCACCGGCGCGCGCCTGCACTCGCACCGTCCCTGGGCAGGCCTGCGCGCCTCCGCGAGCGCGGCACCTACCTCGTCACCGGAGCATTCGGCGGCATCGGCACGGTGCTCACCGAGTGGCTCGCACGCACGGTCCGCGCGCGACTCGTGCTCCAGTCCCGCACGGCACTGCCGCAGCGCCAGTCTTGGGACGAATGGCTCGTCCAGCACGGTCCGGACCACAGGGTCTCGCAGTCCATCCGGCACGTGCGGCGCCTCGAGGCAGCTGGCGCGGAGGTGCTCGTGCTCACAGCGGACGTCGCAAACGTCGTCGAGATGCGTCGTGGGTTGGACGCGGTTGCATCCGGCTTCGGACCCTTGCACGGGGTGTTCCACGCCGCAGGCGTGGTCGAGGACGGACTGATCGCGTCCAAGGACCCCGACGAGATGGAGCGGGTGCTGGCCCCCAAGGTGCAGGGTTCGCTGGTGCTGTGCGAACTGCTGGGCGACAAGGAGCTCGACTTCCTGTTGTTCTTCTCCTCGACCAGCGCGGCCCTCGGACCCGCCGGCCAGGCCGACTACGTCGCGGCCAACTCCTTCCTCAATGCACTTGCCCGGCGGGATGCTGCCCGCGGCAAACCCGTTGCCGCACTGCAGTGGGGAACCTGGAACGGCATCGGCATGACGCGGGCGATGCTCGCCAACGGCGCCGTGGGTGGTCGTCGCATCCGCATCGGCGGGCCGGTGTTCGAGGAGTTGCTGCAAACTGGTTCGGACCAGTGGCAGCTGCTGGCCACCCTCGATCCAGCCTCAACGTGGATGCTTGACGAGCACCGGACGGCAGAAGGCGATGCCATTCTGCCGGGATCCGCCTACGCAGACCTCTTCGGCCAGGCGGTTCGCGCCGTTGGCGAGTCCGGTCCGTTCGAGTTGCGCGACGTCTTCTTCTTCCGGCCGCTCCACGTGCCGGACGGTGCGACGCGCAGGGTGCGGTGCAAGCTCCGACGCACGCCCGAGGGACTGGATGCCGTGTTCCAGTCACACTGCGAACTCGGTGCCGGGGCGTCGGGCTGGCAGACCCATGCCCAGGCACGTGTGCTGCTCCACGCACTCGAAGTGCCGGCAGACGTCGACCTCGCCGCGGCAGATGCCGGCTGCCCGATGGCGGAGGCCGCTGGTGACACAGAGTCGCTCCGCACCGGCCAGTTCCGCCACCTCGCATTCGGTCCGCGGTGGCAAGTGCTGCGCGAGATCCGCTACGGGCGTGGCAAGGCCATGGCGCGCCTGGCCCTGCCAAGGTCCTTCTCCGGCGAGGCCGCCACCAGGGTCCTCCACCCGGCCCTCTTCGACCTCGCCACCGGCTTTGCGATGGAACTGGTCGATGACTACGTGCCCGACCGGCTCTGGGTCCCGGTGTCGTACGGGTCGGTTCGGGTCCACGCCCCGTTGCAGGACTCGGTTGTGAGCTTGGTTCGCCGCTGCGAGGTGCGCGGTGCGGCACGCGACCTCGCAACCTTCGACCTGGTGGTCTGCACGGTCTCCGGCCGGGTGCTGGTCGAGGTGGAAGGGTTCAGCATCCACCGGCTCGCGCCAGGCAACTCGCTCGATGGTGCGAGGCAGCCGCAGGCCGGGGACCTCGAACCGGATCCCCGTGCGGTCGCTGCGTCGCCTGCCGAACGCGTGCTTGCGGATGCCGTGGCGCAGGGCATCCGGCCGGAGGAGGGGATGGACGCGCTTGCCCGCGTGCTCGCGAGCCCGTTGGTGCCCGAGCTGCTGCTGAGCCCGGTCCCCCTCGAACAGCTCCGCGCGGCGGTCGACGCGGCAGTGCCTGCGCCCAGCAGCAGTTCGAGGTTCGCACGCCCGACCCTCGACAGCGAGTTCGTTGAACCTCGCGACGAGGTCGAGCGCACCCTCGTGCAGTTCTGGCAGGAACTGCTCGGCGTCGCCCAAGTCGGCGTGCGCGACAGCTTCTTCGACCTCGGTGGTCACTCGCTCATCGCAGTGCGCCTCTTTGCGCGCATCCGCAAGACCTTCCAGGTGGACTACCCGATCTCGGTGCTGTTCGACGCCCCGACTGTCGAGGCCTGTGCCGCCATGCTGCGGCGCGACGGTGCAGCTGGCACGTCGCATGAGGCAGTACCGGTCCGCAGCGAGGGATCTCGCAACCGCTACCGTCACCTGGTGCCCATGCGCACCAGCACTCGTGGTGCCACACCCTTCTTCCTGGTCGCAGGGATGTTCGGCAACGTCCTCAACCTGCGGCACCTCGCGCACCTGCTGGGCGAGGACAGGAGCTTCTACGGTCTGCAGGCACGCGGGCTGTACGGCGACATGGAGCCACACGCGACCTTTGAGGAGGCCGCCAGGGACCACATCGCCGAACTACGCACCGTGCAACCGAAGGGTCCCTACCTGCTCGGTGGGTTCTCGGGCGGTGGTCTCACCGCCTTCGAGATGGCGCGTCAGCTACGGGCCCAGGGTGAGGAGGTCGGGCTCCTCGTGCTGCTCGACACGCCGTTGCCCAGGCGTCCCCAGCTCACCGCGATGGACCGCGTCCGCATCCAGGCACAGAACCTCTCCCGTCAGGGACTGGGCTACGTGGGAGCATGGTTCCGCAACCGAGTACGTTGGGAGTGGGAGCAGTTCCGTCGTCGCATGGGTTGGTTGGTCGACTCGGACGATGCAGACCGCTTCCAGTCTGCTGCCGTCGGCAAGGCCTTCCGTGCTGCGCTGGTGCGCTACCAGATGGTGCCGGAGACCGTGGACGCGTTGCTGTTCCGACCGGCCCTCGACCGTCACCACCGCCTCGGGGGCGGCAGGTACGCGTCATGGGCCCGCGAGATCGTGGCGCACGACAACTTCTGGAGCCCGTTCGTCCGCAGGCTGGATGTCGTCGAGGTGCCGGGAGACCACGACAGCATGGTGCTCGAGCCCAACGTCCGTGCACTGGCCCAGGAGTTGCGCGTCCACCTGCAGCGGTTCGACGCACGCCATGAGCCCGGGAGCTGAGGTGGGGTCCACTGTGTCACGCCACGGCATCGTCGCAATCGGTCGCAACGAGGGGGCCCGCCTGGTTCGTTGCCTGGCCTCACTGGGTGCCAGGGACGTGCCCGTGGTCTACGTGGACAGTGGTTCCAAGGACGGCAGCCAGCAGGTCGCACGCGATGCCGGTGCAAGGCTGGTCGAGTTGGACAGCCACACGCCCTTCACCGCGGCGCGGGCCCGCAACGTCGGTTGGCGCGAGCTGCTGCGTATGCAACCCGGTCTCGAGTTCGTCCAGTTCGTCGACGGTGACTGCGAACTGGCCAGCGGCTGGACCGACGTTGCCGTCCGAGCCCTGGACGTCGATGCATCGCTTGCCGTGGTGTTCGGGCGACGCCGCGAGCGCAACCGCAATGCAACGCCGTGGAATCGGTTGTGCGACATGGAGTGGGACGTGTCTCCTGGGCGCGTGCTCTCGTGCGGGGGTGACGCAATGGTGCGGGTCCGCGCCCTTGCCGAGGTTGGCGGCTACGAGGACTCGCTGATCGCCGGGGAAGAGCCGGACCTCTGCTTCCGGTTGCGGGGACGCGGCTGGCAGGTCGAGTGCATTGCCGCGGAGATGACCCTCCACGACGCAGACATGCACCGCTTCTCGCAGTGGTGGCGTCGGTCCGTGCGCTGGGGACACGTGTTGGCCGAGGGTGTTGCAAGGCGCGGGTTCCTCTACCCAGGACTACGCCGTGCGTTCAGTGCCTGCGCGTGGACATTCGGGTTTGCGGCGCTTGCCGTCCTGCTCCACCTGCTGGCCGGCCCCGTCGCTTTCCAAGTGGTTGCATGCTGCTGGGTTGGCGGGCTCGCTGCGATCTGGTGCCGTTCGTTCGTGCACGTGATGCGCCGCGGGGTGACACGGGCCGATGCCGCCCTCTATGCCAGCAGCTGTGTCGGTGGCAAGTTCGCGCAGGCCCGCGGGATGGTCGGATACTGGTTGGACCGTCTCCTCAGGAGGCGGTCTCGCCTCATCGAGTACAAGTTCGTGGCGGACCCGCAGGGCCGGGGTGGACCCGTCGCATGAAGCTCGCGTACCTCGTCAACCAGCACCCGATGCCGAGCCACACGTTCATCCGGCGTGAACTGGTCGCGCTGGAGCAGAGGGGGCACGAGATCGCACGCTTCAGCGTCCGTCAGGGCCGTGCGGCCGCAGGCTGTGCGGAGGACGACCGGGAACTGCGGCTCACCACCGTGTTGTTGGTGACCCGTCCCGGACCCATCCTGCGGCTGTTGGCGCGCGCCCTTCGGTGCCTGCTCGTGCACCCCGTGCGTTCCCTCGCCGCACTCGCAACCGCACTGCGGACCATCCGAGGGTCGAACCGTGGTCTCGTGCACCATGTCGCTTGGTGGCTGGAGTCCCTCGCGCTCGCCGCGGTGATGCCAGCAAGCACCTCGCACCTGCACACCCACTTCGCGTCCAACGGGGCCATGGTGGCGATGCTCGCCGCAGGCATCCGGGGCATCCCCTACAGCATGACGGTCCACGGCCCGGACGACCTCGAGCAGGCCCCACGCCTCCACCTGGGGCGCAAGGTGCACCATGCAGCGTTCGTCGCCTGCATCAGCGAGTACTGCAGACGGGAGGTCTCCCGCTACTGCGCACCGGGAGACCTGGGCAAGCTTGTGGTGGTCCGGTGCGGGGTGGAGCCTGCGGCAACCGATGCAGCCCCTGCACCGATGCCGCGGACCCCTCGCTTCGTCTGGGTGGGCAGGATGGTGCCGCAGAAGGGGCTTGAGGTGCTCCTCGATGCCTGTGCACAACTGCGGCGCGAGGGGTTCCAGTTCCGCGTCGAGTTGCTCGGGAGCGGTCCGCTGGAGCAGCAGGTACGGGCACGCATCGTCGAACTCGGTCTCGAGTCGTGTGTCCTCGCGCGCGGCTGGCAGCCGACCGAGGCGGTCCTCGCAACCATGGACGCATGTTGTGCGTTGCTGGTGCCGAGCCATGCGGAGGGCATCCCCGTCGTGATCATGGAGTCGTTCGCGCGGGGTCGTCCTGTCATCAGCACGAGCGTCGCGGGGATCCCGGAACTCGTCGTCCATGGCGAGAGCGGGATGCTCGTCGAGCCCGGCAACCCAACGGCATTCGCAGCCGCGGTACGCGAGTTCGCAGGGCTGGGCCCGGCACGCTGGGCTGTGATGGGGAGCCGCGGACGTGAGGACGTCCGCAGGCTCCACGACGTCGAACGGTCCGCAGACCAGCTCGAGCGCCTGCTCTCAGGTGATCACATGCCGTAGCCGGCGCGGACCCAGGCATTCACCGCAGGTGCGGTGAGGTCGGTACGCCACGTGCCCTTGCGCATCGCGCGCGCGCTCTGCAGGAAGCCGTTCAGCCCCGTGTTGGAGCCGAGCACGGCCTGGTTGTAGGCGGCAACGTCGCGGTTGGGTGCAGGCATCTGCACCTGGACAGCCTGCGATGTGGTGTCGTTCACGCTGGCCAACCAGCTGGCGAGGCTGACGAAGCCCTGGTTGTTGGTCTGGACCCACTCTCCGGCCGGCCTGCTGCTGTAGTACCGGTTGTTCCGGGACACGTGCGGGAATGCCGCCGTCGCTGCCGTGACCGGCTTGCCGTCCACCTCCTGGAAGGTGTTGGACTCGATGACCGTGCCCGGCATGTGTGCCGTGTCGTGCATCTGGACGCTGCTGCCCCACGAGTAGACCGTGTTGTTTGCGATCCGCAGGTTGGTGATCGGCAGCGTCGCCGTCCCCTGGATCCAGAATGCCCAGTGCATGTTGCCGGAGACCTGGTGGGCGATCAGGTTGCCTTCGACGCGGCCGTCCCTCGTTCCCACGATGTTGATGCCCATGCCTCGCTGCACGGTGGCGCTGATGTCCCTGCCATCGAGGACGACGTTGTTGCGGATCAAGGCCGGGACGTTGCCACTGTTCGGGTTGAGCGATGAGCCGACCACGATCCCGAGCGGGTTCCTCAGCACCAGGTTGTCCTCTGCGGTGCCGCCGCTGCGCATCATCGTGCCGGTCGCAGAAGCGTTCGCGAGGATGTTCCGACTCACGGTGGTGGGGCCACAGTCGTACTGGATGTAGATGTTGTGGTTGAACATCGTGGCGTTGGCATAGGTGGAACCCTCCTGCCAGCCGTTCATGTCGAAGATGCACTCCTCGATCAGCAGGTTGTCGGTGTTGCTGAAGTAACCGCCTTGCGAGTGCGCAAAGCCGTTGGTGTGGGCGTCGAGGATCTGGCACCTACGGATGCGGACGTTGTCGTGACGACCGCCCACGGCCTGGATGACCAGGTTGTCGCTGTTGCCCTTGAAGCGGATGTCCTCGAGCAGGATGTCCTGGCTCGGGCCCAGCAGGCAGAAACCCACGGTGTTCGTGCTGCCGTCGAAGCTGGTGGGCTCGACGTCGAGGTTCATGAACCACACGTGGCGCATGACCGTGGACCCGCTGTAGTGGCCGATCGCGGTCGATCCCGCGTTGTGGCGGATGCGGGGCCGTGCACCGTCCCCGTAGGCTGCGATGACAATCGGTTCGGCGGCGCTGCGGCCGGACTTGTTCCAGGTCAACGTCTCACCGCTCCACGAGTCCCCGCGCTTGAGGAGGAGCCAGTCCGGGTAGCCTGCGCGCAACGCGGCATAACCCGCGGCGATGGTGCGCTTGGGCGTCTGCTCGGTACGGCCGTCGTTTGCGTCGTTGCCGCTCGTGCTGACGTGGATGCGCAGCGTGTCCTGGCTCGGGTTCAACACGGTCCAACCGGCCTCCTGGGCGCTGTTCACCGTGAGCAGCACGTCAAAGGTCGCGAGCGTCGTCGCGTTGACCGCGAACTGGACGGCCGCGCGGTGTTCGCCGACCGGCAGTGTCTGCATGGCCTGGCCGGTGAGGGTCAGGGCGCACTGGCGCGAGGCAGCGGTCTGGATGCCCGTGCCCTGGAACGAGGTGACCGTGAGCCAGTTGGTGTTGGCGGTCGCGGTCACGTCGACGGCAACGGAGCTGTCGTTGCGCACCGTGACCGAGGCGAACTGGTCAGGGATGATCCCGCCCACGACCGGCGTGGCCGAGTGGGTCGACTGGGACGATGGCTGCAGGGTGAGCGCGTAGGTCGGGGTTCCGCCGCCGCCGCCACCACCGTTGTTGGTGACGTCGTCGACGGTCAGGTTGACGGTGAAGGTGGCGTAGATGGCCGACTGGATCAGGAAGCGCACCTGCGCAGAGTACTGACCCTCCGCGAGCTGCTGTACCTGCTGGCCGAGGAGCGTGAGCGAACAGTTGCGTGCCTCCTGCACGGCAAGCTGCGACCCATTGAAGCTGGTCACCTGCAGCCAGTTGGCAGTGGCCTGTGCCTGCACGTCCACGGTGGTGTTGCCGAGGTTGCGCACCTGGACCTGCGCGAACTGGTCGGGCGTGGGTGTTCCCGGCGTGACCGAGAAGGTGTGCGCAGACTGGCTGGAAGGCTGCAGGGACAGCGCGTAGGTGGTCGTGCCGCCGCCGCCGCCACCTCCGCCACTGGTCGCAGAACTTTCCCCGCCAGAACCGCATGCGGTGGTGAGCAGGCAGGCCAGGCCCATGGCCATGCCGACGTACGGGTGCAGACTTTGGTGCTTCATGTGTGGTCTCCTCAGAGGCCTTGGATCGGCTCGCGGCCGTCGTTCCCTTGAAGCGCACCGGAATCCGGAGGTTCTGGAACCGCCCATGGGAAGGACGGGCAGGAATGCCGACTCCGGCCACAGCGGAGCTGGAGACCGTCTCAGCGCGGGGCGCCGTGCCGGTGCCGCCAGAGGGCTTCGCTCTCTGCGTCCAGCGCGCGGAGGGTGGCCTTCTTGCCGCGCACCAAGGTCCCGCGCTGGTAGCGGCGCAGGAAGGCGTGGAACGCAGGGTCTTGGTGCTGCGGGAGGCGGCGGAGCCAGGACCAAAGGTAGCCCCAGACCATGGCAAGGGACCCGACGACGTACGGCGGTTGGGCCACCCGGACCGCTGCACTGGCGAGGAGGAAGGGCAGGGAGGTACCCATGTAGTACTGCCCGAACCCGTGGCGGCGCCGCCCGGTCAGCACCCCGTGCTGGCTGCTGCCCATGGGCCGCAGGTGCTCGAAGCGCATGCCGGCGTCAGGAAAGCTGGTGGCGCGCCAGCCGAGCATGCGCGACCGATGGCTGTCGATGCCGTCCCACATCACCTCGCGCACGAACCCGCCGATCTCGCGGAAGCACTGGGTGCGGTAGAGCTTGGTCATCCCGACCACGATCTCGTCGGAACACCACTCGTCGTGCACCGTCCCGCTGCGGTCGCGGTAGTAGGGCTTGCCGCTGCAGGACCCCAGCCGCGGGTCCGCGTCGAACTTGCTCAGCAGCTGTTCGAAGTAGGTGGGCGGCAGGTCGAGGTCGAGGTCGAGCTTGCAGACGAACTCGAATGCCTCGATGTCGGCATGTGCGAGGCCGGCGTAGAACGCGTCGACCACGCCTGGTCCCACACTGCGCCGGCCGCGGTTCTCACGGCGCACCACCTGCACGAAGTCGTGTTCCCGCGCGAACTCTGCGAGCAGACTCGGGGTGTCGTCGGTGGAACCGTCATCGACGATCACCCATAGGTCGGGCCGCACCGACTGGGAGGCAACGCTCAGCAGTGTGCGCTCGCAGTGCGCGGCCTCGTCCCTGCAGGGCGAGACCACGAGCAGGCGTCTGCGCGAGGGTGCCGCGGGACCGGTCACCGGTTGCTCCGCATGGCTTGGGAGTGCGAAGGGAGCTCTACGTCAGCCGTCAGCAAGGAAGGGACTCGCGGCGGTTCGGAGCAGGTCATCGCGCAGCGGGTGCGCGGGCCCGGCGGGCCGACCGCGGCGCAGAGCGTGCCCAGAAGGATTGGACGCTCCCGCCGCTGGCCCAGCCGAGCAGGCGATCAGCGGTCCTTGCGGTTGCGCAGCTTGCGTGCGCTGAAGCCGACGCCAGCGGCGCCGAGCGCGAGCAGCGCCATCGTGGCCGGCTCGGGCGTTGGGTTGGAGCCGCCGCCGGAGGACAGGGCACCGGGGGTGTCCGGCAGCATGACCGGGGGATTCTGGGCAAGCACCAGTGCCGTGGTGACGGCAATGGCGAGGACGAAAGCGAGGGTGTAGCGGTTGCAGATGCTCATGTTGGGTTTCTCCTGGGCTGCAGCCACGATGACTGACCGCGGGCTGCACTTCCGAGCGAATCTTCTAGCGGTGCAAGTGTTGGGACGCAACCCGCTGAAGTGCGCATGTTTCTGCGCTGCCGAGAGTTTCGGAGGAGGGATGCAGTTGCGGTGAGCCGTCAGACGTCGTCTGCGCCCATGGCGTCGCGCACGGCTCGGCAGATGCTTTCCACAATCGGGTCGATCTCGCTGCGCGGTACCAACCCGGTCTTCGCATGGAACTCGAGGCGCACCCAAGCGAGGTCGCTCCGACCGGCAGCAAGTCGATCCAAGGGCTCGTAAAGCCATTTGGAGGAGTCTCTTGCCACCGGGATCCGCCCAAGGGGCTGCTCCCAGTAAACCACCTGGCGACGGTGTTCGCCGTACTGGACCGTCAACGCCAGCACGCGCGCCTCGCGCCCGTCCACGGCCACTTTCCACAATTCCACAGGGCCGGTGGTCCAGCCCTGGGTTGCGTAGCAGAGCGTCGGCGGATGGGGTGCCTTGGTGCCCATCCGCTGCTCGGGGTAGTAGGCGACATACGCGGAGAGAAGCACGCCGGTCTTGCCGACGGCATACACGTAGTCCTCGGGCAGCATGGGGTCTGCTGCGAACTTCGACTCCTCGAGGCCAGGCGCGGTCGCAAGCATGGCTGCGCGAAGCTTTGCGAGGTCGATTGACCCGGTGCCGAGGCGCGGCACGTTGGCGACGGCCGCGGTGCACGCCAGCAGCACAGTGGCAGCAAGCCAACGCTTCACGGTGCACCTGCCTTCTGCTCCCGGGTGCGTGCATGTGAACGCGCCGCTGCCTTCGCGACGGCGAGGAGCAGTGCTGCTGCGAGTGCGAGACCGGCGAGGCCGAGCGCGTCGTGCAAGGGCCCGTCGAGTGCCCCTTGCACGCCAGCGTTCTCCAGCAGGGCCGAGACCAGCACGCGCACGGTGTTCGTGACGAGTGCGAGTGCGATGGCAAACAGTCCCAGCAGGGCATGGCGCACGGCGCCGTACGGCCGGTACGGCTCGAGCAGCAGGATTGCCAGCGGTGCGATCAGGAACAGGCTGCCCATGCCGCTGCAGTCGCGCACGATGGTCACGTGGCTCGCCGGCATGGTGATCACGTAGCCGTTGCTCGCGACCTCGGGCCACCAGAGTTGCAGCAGGGCCACCACGACGACCACGGTTCGTTCGAGCACTGCAGTGGTGAGGCTCTCGACGAGGAATGCCGGCGGCGGCATCGCGAGCGCGAGCAGCACGAGCGGGAGCCGCATGGCCACGATGCCGCCCCAGCCGTGGGCGAGGTACAGCATGGCGACCGTTGCGAGCAGCACACCTGCCTCGATACCCGTCATGAAGTCGAGCCGAAGCGACAGCATGTAGCAGGCACAGGCCACCGCCAGTGCGAGCAGTCCCACGGCACCTGTTCCGGGTCGGCACCCGGTGAGCCGGTCGAGCCGGAGCCATGCGGTGAGCACGGAGCAGCCGAGTGCGAGGACGTTGCCGGCCGTGGACGGGCCGTCGCCATGCCAGGTGTCCCACAGGATGCGTGCGAACGGCCACGCCGCGCACGTCGCAGCGAGCGCGAACAGGACGCGGACCAAGGGGCTGGCGCGCTGGGACACGGACTCGGTTCCGGGAGTTGCGCTCACGACCGTGGGCTCATGCCTTCCACAAGGTCCACGCGCCGATGGCGACGAACATGCTGCCAGCGACCCACTTGAGCACGCGCTCACTCACGTACTGGCCCACCAGCTGACCGGCCATCACGCCCACGGCCGTGGTGGCGACGAGGGCGAGAGCTGCAGAGGTGAACACCGTCCAGCGGTCTCCCTGCGACCTGCTCGCGAACATCATGGTCGCGAGCTGGGTCTTGTCGCCCAGCTCTGCGACGAAGACGCTGGTGAAAACGGTGGCGAAGAGCTTCCAGTCCATTGCGGGAGGCTAGCGGGCGGGGTGCGGCGTGGACCAGCCCCTGCCCGGTTCAGGGCAGCCGGTAGCCGAACTCACGGAGCATGGCGCAGGTTGCCAGCAGCGGCAGCCCAACGATGGCAGTCTGGTCGGATCCCTCGATGCCGTCGAACAGGCTGATGCCAAGGGCCTCGATGCGGTAGGAGCCTGCGCAGTCCAGTGGTCGGTCGGCCTCGACGTACC
This sequence comes from Planctomycetota bacterium, assembly GCA_041178545.1. Classification (GTDB taxonomy): domain Bacteria; phylum Planctomycetota; class UBA1135; order UBA1135; family UBA2386; genus JBEATZ01. The sequence continues at coordinate 17,393 of JBEGVB010000033.1, read as the reverse complement.
TGCGGATCGCATCGTCCTCGAGGGCTCGCATGTGCAGACGGGTGACGTCCAGCACCGTGCGCTCGCGTGTGCCGTGGACGACGGCCACCGCCGTGGCGAGCCGGTGGGAGCGACCCTGCAGGCGTTGCAACTGCACGCACGCTGCCTCCACGGTGCCTGGCTTGCCGAGCACCTCGTCGTCGAGGGCGCACACCTGGTCCGAACCGACCACGACGGCACCGGGCAGCCTTGCCGCCACGGCACGCGCCTTGGCCAGTGCCAGCGCACTCGCGCGCACCTCGGGCGAGCCACGGTGGGGGAACCGTTCCTCGTCCACGCCGGGAGCCTCACAGTGGAATGGGAGCCCCAGCCGGGACAGCAACTCGCGCCGGTAGGGCGACGTGCTCGCGAGGACGAGGAGGGGCAGCGTGGTCATGGTGCGACGGGGGCCTGGCGCGCAGTGTCGGGACCGGTCTCGGTGCCCGGGCCGGAAGTGGCAAGGGCCTGCAGCATGCGGTGGTAGGAGCCTCTGCGCTCGACGAGTTCCCGGTGGGAGCCAGACTCGACCACGCGCCCGTGCTCCAGCACGAGGATGCGGTCTGCGTCCCGCACCGTGCTGAGGCGGTGTGCGACCACCAGGGCGGTGCGGCCCTGGAGCGCGACCTGCAGCGCGCGCTGGAGCCGTTCCTCGGCCGCGCTGTCGATGGATGCCGTCGCCTCGTCGAGCACGAGCACGTCAGGTTCCACGGCAAGGGCACGGGCGAAGGAGAGCAGTTGCCGCTCGCCCTGGGAGAACGTGGCCCCGCGCTCCTCCACCCGGGCGTGGATGCCGCCGGGCAGTGCGCGGACGAAGTCGGCGATCCCAACCAGTTCCAGCGCCCGCCACGCACGCGCCTCGTCCACGGCCGGGTCGAACAGCCGTACGTTGTCCAGCACCGTGCCGGTGAAGAGGAACAGGTCCTGGCTGACGACACCGACCCTGTGGCGGAGCGAGGACAGGTCCCACTCCCGCACGTCGATGCCGTCCACGAGGACCCTGCCGGAGGAGACGTCGCGCAGGCGCGAGACGAGCATCAACAGCGTGCTCTTGCCCGCGCCGCTGGGCCCCACGACGGCAACGCGTTCGCCTGGACGCGCCTCGAAGTCGACGTCGGCCAGAACGGGGCGCGTCGGCTCGTATGCGAACCCTACATGCTCGAAACGGATGCTCGCGGCGCCGCGCCGGGGAGCGGTGCGTGGAGCCGTGGGGGGCTTGGGCTGCACGGGCTCGCCGAGGATCTGCACGATGCGCTCGGCGCTCGCGAAGGCAGCCTGCAGCACGTTGTACTTCTCGCCCAGTTCCTTGATGGGTGCGCTCAGCATGCCGAAGTAGAGCCAGAACTGGACGAACTGGCCCGGCGCGAGCGACCCCTCGAGTACTGCGCTCCCGCCGAACCACAGCATGCCGATCGTGGTGAAACGCAGCGCGAGGTCCACGAGCGAGAAGAACAGCGAGAAGTGGAAGACGGTCTCGCGCCACCCCTCCGCGGTGTCGTGGTTGCGTGCGGCGTACTCGCGCAGCACGTGATCCTGCCTGCCGAACGCGCGCGTGATCCTGGTCCCGCCCACGACCTCCGCGGTCCAGGCGTTCTGCAGGCCGAGCTTCACACGCACCCTGCTGTAGGCCTTCTGCGCCCGGTCGCGGAACAACAGGCTGAGGACGATGACCAGTGGCGTGGCGGCCACGGTGAACACCGCAAGCCGCACGTCCAGCAGGAACAGTGCCGCGAGCACGCCGAGGATCTTCAACAGGTCGAATGCCGACTGCAGCACCCCGGTGCTGATCAGCTCGTTGAGGTTCTCGACGTCGGAAGTGACGCGGGTGGTGAGCTTGCCGGCAGGATTGCGCTCGTGGAACGAGGGCCCGGCGGCGAGCACGTGGGCGAAGAGCCTCGACCTCACGTCGCGCACGACCCGCTGGCCGTTCCATGCGGTGAGCCTGCCGTACACCCAGCCGAGCCAGGTCCCGAGCAGCAGCAGTGCACCGAACCCGGCTGCGTGCCAGCCGAGCGCTGCGACGCGGTCTGCACGTGGCAGGTCGCGTGCCGAGAGCGGTCCGTCGATCGCACTGCGGAGGATCCATGGGCCTGCGAGCTCCACGCCGAAGGACACGGCGAGGACCAGCAGGCAGCCTGCGAACGCACGGCGGTAGGGGCGGGCGAACGGCCAGAGCTGGCGCAACAGCCGCAGGTCCGGTGGGTGGTCCACCGACTCGTCGGGCCACTTGTTGCTCACGGCACGACCTCCGTGCAGCCGCCTTCGAGCGCGACTGCCTCCTCCTGCCTGCGCCAGGCGCGCGCATACGTGCCGCCCAGTTGCACGAGTCCTGCGTGGGTTCCCTGCTCGACCACCCGGCCGCGGTCCAGCACGAGCACGAGGTCTGCATCCGCGACCGAACTGAGCCGGTGCGCCGCCACCACGGTGGTCCTGCCGCTGCGGCGCGCGGCCATGGACCTCAGGATCCGCTGCTCGGTGTGGGCGTCCACCGCACTCAGCGTGTCGTCGAGCACCACGACCGGGCGGTCCGCGGCCCACGCCCGCGCCAGTGCCACGCGCTGCTTCTGGCCGCCGGAGAGCGTCACACCGCGCTCGCCCACGCGAGTGGCCATCCCCTCCGGCATCGAGGCCAGGTCAGCGTCGAGTGCTGCGTCCGAAGCTGCACGACCGATCGTGGAATCGCCTGCAGTGGGGGACCCGAATGCGATGTTCGCCGCGATGGTGTCGCTGAAGAGGAACGGTTCCTGCGGTGCAACGGCGAACTGCTCCCGCAGGTGGGCGAGTTCGAGGTCCATCACGTCCGTGCCACCCACGAAGACCGTCCCGCGGGGCGGGTCGTGGAGGCGCAGCAGCAATGCCATGAGGGTCGACTTGCCGCTGCCCACCGTGCCCACCAGCCCCAGCTTGCAGCCAGCGCGCAGGCGGAAGGAAACGCCTACTAGGGCAGGGACCGCTGCACCCGGGTAGGTGAAGGTGAGGTCGCGAACCTCGATGTCCGGGGTGAGCACGGGTCGCATGCCGCCCTGCGGCTCGGGTGCCACCGCGAACACCTCCTCGATCCGTCGTGCGGCAGCAAGGGAACGCGGGAGCGTTGCCAGCGTCCAGCCGAGGATCTCCAGCGGGAACATCATCAGGCCGAGGTAGGCGAGGAACTGGAACAGTTCGCCCTTGGTCAGCCTGTCGTCGAGCACGGCCAGACCGCCCACGACCAGCACGCCGAGGGTGACGAACCCCGCAGTGGAGTGGGTGACCGCGTTCACGAGGGCGCGCAGGCGCACCAGCCTCATGCCCGTGTGCAGGATCCGGCGGTTGCGCGAGGCGAGCTCGGAACGCTCGCGGTCGGTTGCGGCGAACAACCACAGGACGCGGATCCCGCTGAAGTCCTCCTGCACGCGCTGCGAGAGCGACCCGATGGCCTCCTGGGATGCCTTGGACCACACGTGCATGCGGGGCACGACGAGTCGCAGCGAGCCGAGCAGCACTGCGAAGGAGGCTGCGCTGGCGGCCGTCACCCACCCGTCCATCCGGGCCATGAGGGCGATGCCCACCGGCAGCATGCAGAGGGCACTGCCGCCGTGGAGGATGAGCGGTCCCATCACGAACCGCACCAGTTCGACGTCCTGGGTGAGGCGGGAGACGAGGTCGCCGGTGCGGGCGCGGTCGAACCATGCGACCGGCAAGCGGCCCATGTGGTCGACCAGTTCGTTCTTGAGGTCCTCCTCGACGTTTCGGGATGCGTCGATGAGCGTCCGTCTCGAGACGTAGCGGCAAACTCCCTCCGCCACTGCGAGGCCCGCGAGCAGCAGGCATGCCTCCGTGAGGGTCAGTGCACCCGGCACCGGCTGGTCCAAGGAATCGAGCTGGGCGCCGACCAGCCTCGGCATCGCGAGGACGGCAGCCGCGTGGAGGGGGATGCACAGTGCACCGAACACCAGGGCGGTGCGGTTGCGCAGCAGCAGGCGCAGCGGCCTGTGGAACACCCGCCAGATCTCACGGAGCCCGGACAAGCGGGCCAGCATGGCGCATGGGGGGCAGGTGTTGCAAACCACCACACCGGACTGGTGGCGTCGTCCGGAGCTGCAACAGCCCGATGGCCCCACCTGCCGATGAGGATCCCATGCGCTGGAACGCACGCCCCGCTGGAGGGTCCCGTTGGCACCGACAGGCAGGCTTCTCCTTCGTGGAGGTGGCCTTCGGCCTGCTCGTGATGGTCGTTGCCGCAGTGGTGATGGTGAACCACCTGTCGGTCAACTACCAGACGACGCTCACCGAGCGCGACCGCGTGTTCGCCTACTCCAAGGCGCAGGCAATCCTGGCAGCCATCCAGAGCGAGGTCGACCGTGCCGGCCCCGAGCACCCCGTCGACCTTGCCACGACGTTCGACGACGGTGCGACCACACGTCCCGAGCTCACGATCGCGAAGGACCTCAACGGCCTGCTCGTCGCGCCCGACCACGTGCTCTCCGGCAACGTGCTGCGCGGCAGCCAGTGGCTCTGGTCGCGTCGCGTCAGCATCAAGCCGCTCGAGGGAGTTGCCAACCGCAACGTCCGCTACGTGAGCGTCCGCATCTTCCGCCGCAACCTCGAGGGCGTCGAGGTCCCCGTCGCCGACCTGAGCACGGTCGTCAACGCCGCCGGCACGGGTTCCAGCCCGACGCAGGTGTTCGACGTCTACCTCGTCGCCATCGGCAACACGCCCGGCTGGTGGTTCCCGATCGGTTCGGTCCCGCCCCACGTCGAGTCGGTGGTCAGCGACCTCGAGGCCAGGAACCCGGGCATGAAGGTGCGCACGCACTGGATCACCCGGTCGAGCTATGGCCGCAACCCCGTCTACCGGCCCTACGTGAACGAGTACGAGGACACCCTCACACCGATCGGTGAGGTCTACCACTACCCAGGCACGCTGCCGCTGGGGTCGGCCACGCCGAGCTACTACAGCCCCACCTACATGAAGGGGCGCATCAGCATCGACGGCATCGAGCGCAACGGCTGGGATGCAACCGAGAACCCCCACCCGTACGCACTCGCCGACTCCAACAACCATGCAATGCGGCTCCCCGACGAGCGCGCGCTGTGGCGCAAGCGCGTGGCTGCCGTCGAGGCGCGCGAGCGTCAGATCCGGGACGCTCAGCTTGCAGGAGAGGTCCCGCCCGACCCGCTCCCAGACATGTCCAAGGAGCCCACCTGGCGACTCCTGCTCGAGGACATGCACAGCCGCCCGCAGGACTTCCGCAACGCCATCATCGTGAACCTGCACGGGGAACTGCTGCCGATGCCGCCGCTGCGCAACCACAGCGATGCAGCTCGCGACCCGCTGAACCACCCCGAGGTGCGCGTGGTCACACACCCCGAGGAGCTGCGTACGCTGCGCCAGTCCGGCAGTTCCTCCAGCCCGCTCCGCCTGCGCGTCCACGCGTACAACACCCACACCCTCCGGTACACGGGGCCCGCAGTCCTCCGCGACCCGATCGCCGTCGAGGTCGTGGGCGTCGACCTGACGAACCAGGGCACTGCTGCGCCCGACCTGCACCCGGACGTGGTGATCCAGAACCTTCGCGGCGGCGTTCCCGTCGGTGGCACCTCCGACTACTTCCCCTTCGCAGCCGCCAAGGTGCGCGGGGACGCGTCGCTCGTCGCGGACGAGATGCACTACGAGGCCGAGTACGTCGACCCGGGTCCCGACCGCGAGAAGTTCACGCGCATCCTGCTCCACAACACGCCTGTCATGGCCCCTGCGGACGCGGACGACGCCAACACGGCCATGGTGCGTGGCCTCGCCTCGAACGAGCGCAGCCAGCTCTACTGGATGCCCTACGTCCCGGGTCCGGTGGAGACCGCTCGCGACTTCAGCCGCAACCTCTACACGCCGGGGGACGGGCCCAAGAACACCGCGCGCTGGACCATCGCCCTCTCCGGGTCGCTGCTCACCCGCAACGTGTGGAAGCGCACCGACGGTTCGAGCCACACGCCCTCGGGCGACGTCGAGCTGGCGGTGCGTACCCGTATCTGGAGCGGTCCGACCCCGGAACGCAACGGGACCATGTGGCCCCCTGCAGAACGTTGCCAGCCCGAGAACCTGTCGACCACGTACGCATGGTGGGCCGACAGCGCGGAAGACGTGCCGGTCACCGAGCGCTTCCAGTTCCAGGGCGACCCGCGCCACAACCCCTACCGCGACCTGCTCAACGGGGACCCCGACTTCCCCAACGGTTACAACTGGTACTTCGACGCCCTCGTGACATCCGGGGAGAACTCGGTCGCGGACTTCCCCGGGATCGACGGGACGCGCTTGCGGACACGTTGGCGCGCACTCAACCAGTGCGACGTACCGCGGTTCCAGCACCTGCTGCGGTCTGCGCTCACGCGGACCCGCTCCGTGTTCCACTCCGTGACCGGGTTCTCCTTCAGCTACCTCGGGCTCGGGGGTGAGGTTGGTGCAGACGCGTCGCTGGGGTTCCCCAGCTCGGTCCCGATGGACCTTGCGCCCTATGGCCAGGCGGGGACGGACGGGTACGTGAACACGGTCACCGGACCGCGCATGGTGGCACGCCAGGGAGGCACCACCGGTCACTGGATGGCGATGCCGTGGCTCGGTGAGCTCTGCCCGGACGAGCTCCATGCATCCCAGTGGGTCGCTGCCGACGCGAACGGCAGCCCGCGCGGCAACCTGGTGGCCGGCACCGGGACCACGAGCTGCTTCCTCCAGCCCGCGGCAACGGCCTACGCGACGGCTGGCCGGCCGGCATGGGGCACCAACCTGGCCAACTCCACGGCGCAGACGGGTTACGAGGGCTCCACGAGCTTCTTCAACATCGGGTCGGCGAACAGCACCTTCCACTTCAACATCGTCGGCGGCGGCACCGGCCAGATGACCGCGGAGGGCAAGGCGCTGGCCGAGAGCTTCAACCTGCGTCTCCCGTTCTCCGGTGCCGTCCGGCGCCCGTTCGCGCTCGCAACCAACGCCCTGGGCACGGTGGGGGACGAGTTCGCGTACACGCCCTACTCCACCGACCGCCACACGGCTTCGCTGGTCCGCACCTACTGGACCTCCTCCTCGAGTGGCAGGGTCGGCTCGGGCCTCGTGAAGCTCGTGGCACCGGGCAACGTCAACGCTGCCTACCTCTCGCTGCACGGGTTCGACCGCACGATCGGCAGCAGCCAGCAGACCACGACAAGGTGGCTCCTGATGACGGCACTCGATGCCTTTGCCGCAGCAGGCAGCACCGGCAACCCGCACCGCATCGACCAGCTGCCGCGGGTGGAGATCCTCGACCCGGACTCCAGCGACGAGTTCGAGAACCCCGCCAGCGTCGTCGTCACCTGGGACGTGACGTGGACCCGCTGGGACGGCAAGCCCTACTCCAGCGGGGTCACCTTCACCGGGGACGAGTCCACCCTGCGTTACGTGCTCACCTACTCGCGGGACGGTGGCGCCACCTGGAACCATGTGCAGGACGACACGCCTGCGGAGCCCGGTACCCTGCCGGCTGCAGGACTCTTGGTTGCGGACACCGGCAGCGGCGACGAGTCGTACACGTGGCCGCTGCCCTCCTCGACCTTCCCTGCGGGCTCCTACCAGCTGCGCATCGACTGCTTCCGCGTGGGGATGCCGCTGCACCACGCATACCATGTGACCTCGGTCTTCGTGACGCGATGAGCTTGCCCATGCTGCAACACCGGACCAGCCAGAGAGGGTTCACCCTCGTCGAGCTCGCCGTCAGCGCCGTGATCCTCGTGGTCATGGTGGTCGTGATCGGCAACCTCGCCTCGACGGGCACCAAGGCGCAGGAGTACGCCAAGCGGCTCAACCGGGTCACCGAGATCGGGCAGGACATCGCCGACACGATGCGCCTCGACCTGCTCTCCTGCGTCCGCCTGTTCGGCGCCAGCGAGGCAAGCGACGCGCCATTGACTTACCTCGACCTCGAACAGTGCCCGCTGCCGCTGGACGGCTCCCGGCTGCCGCTGGTGAGTTCGGCATCCGAACTGGTCCCCGACACCGGCGTCCTGCGGACCGTCGGCAACAGCCTCTTCTTCGCGCGGCTCGCCTGGGTCGACCGGTTCGAGTGCCCGAGCGGCAACTCCTACCTCGTCGACGTGCACCGCTGGGTCTACTACTACCTGACGCCAGAGGGTGTGGGTCCCCAGCCGGGGTGCGGGCACGGCCTCAACCTGGTCCGATTCCAGTCCGAACCGATGGCGGATGCGGAGCAGGTGGCGGCCATCCCCGATGCCGCGGACCGCGTTGCCGTCCTCGCACACCTTCGCACTGCGAGCCCGGACGCCACCGGCATGGTGCGGGACCCCGTGCGCCTCGCCTGGAACCGCAACTCGGGCGGCGGCGGTCTCCCCATGTTCCAGGAGATCCAGGCCAACGGGAGCCTGGCCAGTTCCTCCACCTCCGGGAGCTGGAAGCTGGCACCCTCCGACACCCCGCAGCGGGGCATCCTCTCCTACCGGCACCACTCGGTGGCCACCAACTTCTGCCGCTTCGACGGCGAGGCCTCGGCCGTCGGGGTCGCCCGGTGGTCCCAGCCCTCCTTCGACGGGGCTGGATTCCCCCACGGCTTCGAGGTCAAGGTGGGTGGGCCGTCCTCTGGGCGCAAGGTCGCCGTCAACCTCTGCATCGTGAGCACCCAGATCGGCGTGCAACTGGCGTGGTACCGGATCCAGCCGGTCTACGACGTCCGCGAGATCTGATCAGGCAGGGGCTGGCATGTGGAAAGGGGTGGCAACCCTTGCCCGCCCAGGGGTCGGTCGCTACCCTTTCCGCCCCTCACACCCAAGGCGCACCCATGGAACACAGCCTCCCGCAGGATCTCGTGAAGCAGGTTGGCGGATCCTTCCGCGTGACCGCACTGCTGCAGAAGCGCGTCCGTGAACTCGTGCGCGGCCAGAAGCCCCTGTTCGAGACCCGCGAGCGCAACTACATCCGCATCGCGAGCGAGGAGCTGAAGCGCGGCCTGATCGAACTGGTGCCCGAAGAGGACACTGGTCCGCAGAACCTGCCGATCTGACCCGGGTGTCAGCTGATCCCGGGTGCGGAGGCCTTCAGCGGTCGCCCAGCACCGGCCGGTTGATCGTGGACGCGATGCGGTAGTTGCCCAGCCGGTTGCGGACGGCAGACAGTGCGCTGTCGTCGTAGATGATCTCCGCGTACTGGGGGTTGCTGCCCTGGGCACCCTGGACGGTCACGTTGCCCGTGCAGATCACGCTGCCGCGGATCACCGCGGGTCCTCGCAAGGTCAGGTTGCCGTCGACGTACAGCAGGCCCCGGAAGTCCGAGTTGGAGCCCGGGCTGATGACGACGTTGCCCCGGAACACCACGAGGCCCGAACCTGCGAGCGGGTGGGACTCGTCGAAGTTCCACGTGCCTCCCTCGGCCACGACGATGTCGCCCTCGCGCACCGGCACCGGGAACTCGGCTCCCGAGGTGACCACGAGGTCGGCTGCCGCGCGCACGTCGCTGTAGGTGCCGTTGAACACTGCCTCGAAGCTGTCGTTGTAGTCGGTGGTCGTGGCGAGCTGCGGCGTGCCGGCGACGCGCAGCACCTGCGGCCCGACACTTGGTGTGCCACTGCCGCTGGGGTAGTAGATGCCGGCGGCGCTGCTGCCGCCGGAGATGCGGCCGTTGGTGTTGACGTGGGCCCTGTTGCCGTCGCCCACGTTGAGGGCTGCCTGTCCCGGGGTGGTGAGTGTCATGCGGAGTGCCTCCACCTCCAGCACCTCCTGCCCGAGCACCTGGTTGGGAAGCACGTTGAAGGGGACGGTGGCATCCTGCTTGCGGAACACGTAGCCGACCGAGCGCAGCTTCCATGCGGTGCCCGCCCCGTCCGCGTTGCGCAGGGCGCTCACGTCCTCCGCCTTCATCGTCTCGCGCCAGAAGCGGCGTGCGGGGTCCGGGTCCTCCGGCCAGTCCTTCCAGACCTCGTACCTGCCCCAGATCTCGCCCGAGATGCAGAACTCGCGTACCAACCCGATGTCAGGGTCGATCGTGTCGAGGGTCGGGGCTGCGGACTCCGTGTCCATGCGCGGCTCGAAGGCCGTCACCGGCTGCACCGTCTGGCGGCGCAGCCAGCTCAACGACTCGTTGAGGCCCGAGCGGGCGAACTGCAGTGCCTGGCCGTGGAGCACATAGTTGGTGCGCGTCTTCGTCTGGTGTGACTTGAGGACGAAGGATCCGCTCACGGTCAGGCCGACGACGATCACGGTGAAGAAGATGCCGAGCACGAGGGCCATGCCCTGCTCACCCTCGCGACCGTGCACCCGTCCGTCCTTGTCCCGTGTATCCATGGCTTCCGACCGGAAGTCTGGTACCGGATCGGCAGCCGGGCGGGCGCTGTCAGGATCCACGACAGGGTTGTCCCGGATCGGGACCACGATCCCGGCACCAAGGGCCCAAGTCCGGGCTGCGCGGATGCCGATCCATGCCTGGAGGCCCGCCATGAACCCTGCCAAGATCGCACGTCTCGTCGTCCTGCCGCTGCTCTGTTCCGCCGTGCTCACGGCGCAGGAGCCCGCAGGCAAGGAGCCGCGTCCCGGCCACGAGACCCCAAAGGAGCACAAGGGGGTCGAACGGCACAACCAGGTCGAGATGGAGCGCGTTGCGGAGCAGATGCGTCGGCAGCTCGAGGAGGGCAAGACCATCCGCAGCCACGTGCGCGTGCAGGTACGTCTCTCCAACGGCAATCGTGTGCGCGGCGTCGTGAAGGACGGCCGGCTCATCGAACGCGTCGACGGACTGCGCTTCGTGCGCGCCGCCGAGAACGAGGCCGGAAGCGGGATCCGCATCTGGTACACCGACGGTCGCGCGAGCTTCGTCTTCGTGCCCTTCAGCCAGATCGCCAACTACGACGTGCAGGAGCGCCTCTCGAGCGAGCAGTTGGCCAAGATCGAGGCCGAGGCACTCCAGCTGGAGCAGTCGGACCTCGAGCAGAAGGCGCGGGCCAAGGCGGAGGCCGAGGCTGCGCAGCAGTCCGAGGTGCCGGCGGGAACCGGGACCGTCACCGAGCCCTTGCCCGCCAAGGAGGTTGGTGGAGCGCCGCCCAAGCCCGCTGCAGGGTCGGGCCGCCTCACCGAGGAACAGCGCGAGCTGTTCCGGTTGCTCGTGCGCTACCCGCCTGCGGACGGTTGGAGTGCCGAGAAGGCCGCCGAGATCCGTCGCCGGCGCGCGGTGGTGGGCAGCAACCCCACGGAGCTGGAGTGGGCGTTCGTCGAGAACTTCGCCGACTGGCAGCGCGCCGTGGACATGTTCGGGGCGCCGGCCGGCGAGAAGAAGCCTGCCCCTGCGCCAAGCGGTGAGGAACAGCCTGCCCAGGACGGGCGCAAGCGTCGCAAGACGACCTGATCGCGCGCCGAATCCGGCCCTCGCCCTTGATCGCGCGCTGCACGTGGGGCCAATCTAGGGCCCGATGAAGCGCGCGTTCCTCTTCACCGGACAGGGTTCCCAGTTCGCCGGCATGGGCAAGGACCTCGCCGAGCGGTTCCCCGCTGCCCGCGACGTGTTTGCCGAGGCCGACTCGGTGTTGGGCGAGCCCCTCTCCAAGCTCTGTTTCGAGGGGCCCGAGGAGGCCCTCGGCCTCACGACCAACACCCAGCCTGCAACGCTTGCGGTGAGCCTTGCGGCCTTCCGTGCCCTCGGCATGGCACCCGACCTTGCTGCAGGCCACTCGCTCGGCGAGTACAGCGCACTCACGGCGGCCGGCACCTTCACCCTCGCGGACGCACTCCGCCTCGTCCGGGCCCGTGCCCGCGCGATGCAGGAAGCCGTGCCCGTGGGCACTGGGGGCATGGTCGTGTTGCGCAAGATGAGTGCGGACGAGGTCGTTGCGCTCGTGGCACAGGTCACCGCGGGGACCTGCGACGTGGCCAACTACAACGAGCCGGAGCAGACGGTCGTGAGTGGTTCCATGGCCGCGATGGACCAGGTGATGGCCATCGCGCCGCCGCGCAAGGCCCTCAAGCTCAACGTGAGCGTGCCGTTCCACAGCTCGCTCTTGCAGCCCGCAGCGGCACAGTTCGCCCGCGTGCTGGGTGGAGTCGCCATGAAGGACCCGGCCTTCCCGGTGTGGAGCAACGTCGATGCCGTGCCCAACACCACGGCGGCTGCAGCGCGCGGTGCCCTCGAGCGTCAGTTTGCGGGCTCGGTGCGGTGGCAGCAGATCGTGGAGGGCATGCTTGGTGCGGGCGTGCGCCACTTCGTCGAGTGCGGGCCCAAGGCCACCCTCGTCAACATGGTGAAGCGCATCGCCCAGGCGAAGGGTGTCGAGGGCGTGGAGACCTTTGCGGCGACCACTGCAGACGAGATCGCCGCCCTCGCGGCCCGGTGACCGCAGCACCGTCCCTCGCGTGAGCCACCCAGGACGCAACCCGTTGCTCCAGGCCCTGTGGCCGCTCGGACTCCTCTACGGCGTCGGGATGGCCGTTCGCAACTGGGCCTTCGACGCAAGGCTCCGCGAGGTCGTCGACCTCGGGGTCCCCGTCACCTCCGTTGGCAACCTGACCGTGGGGGGCACCGGCAAGACGCCCACCGTCCTGTGGCTTGCCGAGCGCGCGCATGCGCTGGGCCACCGTGTCGGCGTGCTCGCGCGGGGCTACGGCAGGCTCCCGGGGCAGTCACTCAACGACGAGGGCATGCTCCTCCAGCGGAGGCTGCCGTGGCTGCTGCAGCAGCAGGACCCCGACCGGGTTGCCGCGGGACGACGACTCGTCGCAGAAGGGGCCACCCTCGTCCTCATGGACGACGGATTCCAGCACCGCAGGGTGCGGCGCACGGCGGACCTCGTCTGCATGGACGCCTTGCGCCCGTTCGCCGACGGCGCACTGCTGCCTGCGGGCATGCTGCGCGAGTTCCGTACCGGGCTCTCGCGCGCGACCTCCATCCTCCTCACCCGGGCAGGGTCGCTCTCACCCGAGGCGCTCGAGGACCGCGTCAGCGTGTTGCGGCGGTACGCCAACCAGCCGAAGTTGCCGGTGTTTGCCGCCGACCATGAACCCATCGACCTCGTCCGCGAGCCCGATGGCGTGACACTGCCGCTCGACACACTCCGTGCACGCCGCGTCGTCGTCCTCTGTGCCATCGCCAGGCCCGATGCCTTCGAGGCCACCTTGCGCAGGCTCGGGGCGGAGCCCGTGCGCACCCTCGCACACCGCGACCACCACACCTTCAGCCATGGCCAGCTCCGCCAGGCAGTGGAGACCGCACGCAAGCACGATGCCATCCTCGTCACCACCGAGAAGGATGCCGTGCGCATGGGGGACTTCGACGGCGAGCGCCACGTGTTGCGCATCGGGTTGCGCTTCCTCGGTGCCGAGCCCACACCGGAGCAGTTGCGATGGCGTTGATGCGCCGCGTGCGCTGGCGCGTCGAGTACGCGCTGGGTCGGGGAGCCATCGGTCTCGCGGCCGTCGTGCCCGAGTGGCTCGGCTACGGCGCGGCATCCCTCGCAGGCAGGGTCTTCTACTGGTGCAGCCCGCGCAGGAGACGGGCCGCGCTCCACATGCTGCGCAATGCGTGGCCTGACCGCCCGACCCGTGATCTCCACCGCATTGCTGCGCGTGCCACCGGCAACATCTTCAAGGTGCCCGTCGACATGGCGCGCATCACCAGGTTGTTGGCGCGCGGAGGCAGCATCCGCAGCGTGGTCGACCACGAGGAGTTCGAGCGTCTCCTGCCCGAGCCGCCCTTCCTGGGCCTCACGGCGCACCTCGGCAGCTGGGAGATGGCGGCCGTGGGCATGGCAACCCTCACCAAGGAGGCCCATGGTGTCGCACGGGCCTTCCGCAACCCGCTCCTCCAGCAGTGGCTCCTCGACAACCGGCGCCGCGGCGGGCTCCACATCCACTCCAGGCGGGGCGGCATCCGTGGCATGACCGCAGCCCTCGAGCGCGGTGCCGTGGGGCTCCAGGTCGTCGACCAGAACCAGCGCAAGCGCGGGGTCTTCGTCCCGTTCTTCGGCGAGATTGCCAGCACCGAGCGTGCGGCAGTCAGCCTTGCCCGTCGGCTCCGGTTGCCCGTGGTCGTCGGTGCCTGCGTGCGCGTCGGCAGCGGCTTCCGGTTCCGGCTCCTTGCCTCCCCGCCGTTCTGCGTCGAGGACACGGGCGATGCCGAGGCCGACGTGCGCAATGCCATGGTGGAAGTGAACCGTCGGCTGGAGCAACATATCCGGGCCCACCCGGACCAGTACCTCTGGATCCACGAGCGCTACCGAACCAAGTCGCAGCCCGAGCAGGACCAAGACGATGACTGACAGCCCATCGAACCAACCGCGGCCGCTGCGCATCCGTCCCCTTGCCGAGCGCAAGAACCTCGTCCGCAAGGAGGACTTCGCGCGCGTGCTGCCGCCCGTCGACGGGTTCCTCCGTTGGTTCGAGTCGCTGCCGGACATCTACGGCGGCAAGGCACTCAAGCGGGTCGTCGACCGCATCGTCGAGGCCCGTGCCAACGGGCGACAGGTGGGTGCCAGCCTGGGTGCCCACGTCCTCAAGGTCGGGCTCTCCCCCCTCCTCATCGACCTCATGAGGCGCGGCTTCCTCACCCATGTCGCCACCAACGGCGCAGGCGCCATCCACGACTGGGAGACTGCCTACCAGGGTGCAACCAGCGAGGACGTCGCAACCAGTCTCGAGGACGGTTCCTTCGGTTTCTGGCGCGAGACCTTCGACGGCATCAACGGCGCCACCAAGGCAGCGGCGCAGCGAGGCGAGGGTCTCGGTGCAGGCATCGGTCGCCAGATCCTCGAACGGCAGTTGCCGCACCGGCACCTCTCTGTCTTCGCAGAGGCCCACCGCCTCGGCATCCCGGCCACCGTCCACGCAGCCATCGGTTGTGACATCGTCCACATGGACCCACAGCTCGACGGTGCCGCGCTCGGCGCCACCTCGTTGCGGGACTTCTGGGTCCTTGCCGACACTGTCGGCAAGCTCGACCGCGGCGTCTGGCTCAACATCGGGAGCGCCGTCATCATGCCCGAGGTCTTCCTCAAGGCAGTGTCGATCGCGCGCAACCGGGGGCAGCTCTCCACCGACTTCCTCACCTGCAACTTCGACATGATCCAGCAGTACCGTGCGATCACCAACGTTGTCACACGGCCGCCGAAGGAGGGCCTCTCCATCACTGCGATGCACGAGGTCGTGCTGCCGTTGCTGCACCAGGCAATCCTCTGCACCGCGCAGGCGCGCGGCATCGCCATGGAGCCCCGCTGATGGACGACGCACACCGGCTCACCAAGGTCCTCGAGGGGTTGCCCTCGGCGCGCATCCTCGTCATCGGTGACCTCATCCTCGACCGTTATGTCGACGGCAAGGCGAACCGTGTCTCGCCCGAGGCACCTGTCCTCGTGTTCGAACTCGATTCCGAGCGCGTGCTGCTCGGCGGTGCGTGCAACGTGGCGGCCAACCTGCGTGCACTGGGAGCCGTGGCCTCCGTCCTCGGCACCGTGGGTGAGGACGAGTCGGGAACCCAGCTGCGTTCGCTCCTCGATGCCGAGGGCATCGACACATCCTGCCTCGTCGTCGATCCCTCGCGTCCAACCACCCTCAAGACCCGCTACGTCAGTCGCACCGCGCAGGTCCTGCGCGTCGACCAGGAGAGCCGCAAGCCGGTTGGTGGCGACGCCGAGGCGCGCATCCTCGCGGTGCTCGCCCAGCGACCCTTCCCGTGGCAGGGGGTGCTGCTCAGCGACTACGGAAAGGGAGTGCTGACCCCGAGGGTCGTCCAGGCTGCGGTGGCTGCGGCACGCAGCGTCGGTGGCGTCACCGTCGTCGACCCCAAGGGCAAGGACTACTCCATCTACCGGGGCGTCGACCTGCTCACGCCCAACCGGGAGGAAGCCGAGGCGGCGACCGGCATCTCGATCCGCACGGAGGAGGACCTGCACCGTGCCGCCACCAGGTTGCGCGAGATCACGGGCATCCGCACCGCAACCATCACACTCGGCAAGGACGGCATCTTCTTCGAGACCGAGGATGGGAGCCATCGCGTCATCCCGACCCAGGCGCGTCAGGTGTTCGACGTGACGGGTGCGGGTGACACCGTCGTGGCCGCCCTCACCTTCTGCAGGGCCAACGGCGTCTCGTTGCCCGATGCCCTCATGCTCGCCAACACCGCGGCTGGCATCACGGTGGGGAAGTTCGGCACCTGGGCTCCCTCGCGCCAGGAGGTGCTCGCCATGCTCGGTCGCCGGGGGGCCGTGGACGGGTCCAAGGTGCTCACCCAGGCCGAGGCCGCGTCCGTCGCCACCCGGATGCGCACCGAGGGGCGCAGGCTCGTCTTCACCAACGGCTGCTTCGACATCCTCCACCCAGGGCACTGTGAGTACCTGGCAAAGGCCCGTTCGTGGGGTGACGCCCTCATGGTCGCGGTCAACTCCGACGAGAGCGTGCGCCGGCAGGAGAAGGGCAAGGAGCGGCCCGTCAACGCGCTCGAGGACCGCATGGCCGTGCTTGCCGCACTCCAGGCCGTCGACTTCGTCGTCTCGTTCGAGGAGGACACGCCGCTCCAACTCATCCAGAAGGTGACCCCGCACGTGCTCGCCAAGGGTGCGGACTGGAAGGACAAGGGAGTGGTGGGGCGCGAGTGGGTCGAGTCCCACGGTGGCCAGGTCGTCCTCGTGGACCTCAAGCCGGGGAAGTCGACCACCTCCATCGTCGAGCGCATCCTGCGCGGTGCGCGCTGAGGCTGGCGCGCCCAAGTCCCGATGGCATCGTGGCTTGGTGCGAGCTAAGGTTCTTTTCCCGGAGGACCCATGCCCGCCATCGCCCGCAAGAAGCTGTCCCACGACAAGGTGGTCACCGACCACCGCAGTCTCGCTGCCATCCTGTCGGGACTCATGGTGCAGGGGAAGACCGTCGTCCTCACCAACGGTGTGTTCGACTTGCTCCACGTCGGCCACGTGCGCTGCCTCGAGGATGCGCGCTCGCGCGGTGACTTCCTCGTCGTTGCCGTCAACGCAGACAAGACCGTCGCCAAGCTCAAGGGCAAGGGTCTCCCGGTGGTCCCCTTGGACGAGCGCATGGAGGTCGTCGCTGCCCTCGGGTTCGTCGACTACGTCACCTGCTTCGAGGAAGAGACCGCGGAGCAACTGCTCCGCAGCCTACGTCCCTCGCTCTATGCCAAGGGAACCGAGTACAGCCTCAAGACTCTGCCCGAGCGCGAGACCCTCAAGGAACTGGACATCAAGGCTGTCTTCGTCGGCGACAAGAAGTCGCATGGGTCGAGCGAGATGGTGCAGCGCATCCGGCGGTTGAAACTCTGACCGATCCAGATGTCCGAACTGGGTTCGTCTGCGACCTGAGGCGGTTCCTGCGCACAGGGTCCTGACCGAGCGGCGACTCCCGCCGCGGTCAGGAGCCCTTGCATGGATCTTCGCAGTTTCGTT